>JAFGII010000089.1 GCA_016929695.1 Ignavibacteria bacterium | reverse complement strand
GGAAAATTATATGGGTATTTCATTCGGACTTTATCAATATTTTGCAGACCCGCGATTTTTCGGACCGGATACATATACTGACAATATTAAAATCTACAATCGTGCAATCTTACCGGAAGAGGTTTTTGGTGATACACGTGACGGATTACTTGTTTTCTGGACATTCGAAAAAGTTGACAGAGAACTTGCGTATGATGAAGTGAATAACATGCCTCTGATTATGAGGGAACCCTTTGAACTTCTGCAGGAGGAAATTATTTACCCGGATAATAAATAGCAATTTCCCTCATCCGATGAACAAGTTCATCGGATGAGTAGAGGAATACAATTTTTTTATTCTTCACTTTGATGTTTTCTTAAACGCCCGTATTCGACAATTAATAAATCATTTTTTATTTCTTCTGTTTTCACATAATTTATTAATTGTTCTATCATTTCAAGAATTATATTGTATCTTATTCCCTTGGGAGGTCTGATTATAACGATTCCTGATGATTCTTCATGATTAAATCTTTTAATATCAGAAAAATCCAAATCTAAGGTTACTAAAATTCTTTGTTCTTCTTTGCATATATTAAACAGTTTCTCATCAGATACACCCTGCAAATTTTCATCCCGAACAGTAATTACATTAAATCCGTTTTGAGCAAAAATATTTCTCGCCGATAATCCGAAGTTTTCGTCAAGTTTTATTTTCATTTATGAACCGGTTTTTAAGTCTATGTACCTTTCTCTTGACATTTCCGAACCGTAAAATATTGCTGCCCTAATGTCCAATTCTGTTAATATGGGATATTCTTCTGTTACATCATCAAAAGACATCCCTGAAGCAATTAAATCAAGAATTAGAGACACCCATATTCTTGTTCCTTTTATACAGGGTTTTCCAAAACAAATATTCGGGTCAACCGTTATTCTTTCAAGTAAATTGTTCATTCAATATTTTAATTTTCTTATATAATTTAACAATTAAGTTTATAATAAAAAATACTTATCACCCTGTTAATAGTTATTCTTAAACTAAGATGAATATTGACAAAATATTTTCATCCAATGATTTTCTTTTCCTCCCCCTACCTCTCTCAACGGCGAGTTAGAGAACTCCAAAGGGGGACAGTGAAAATAGTTATTTCATTTTGTTATTCCTGACAATGATAAATATCATTTATTTATCACTCCTGATAATGACAAATATCGCTTCCTCATCCGATGAACGAGTTCATCGGATGAGGGGAAATATTAAAAATTTAAGTTTAGTTTGAAATAGAAATTCCTGCCCGGCTCTGCGGTTATCAGACCTCTGTTGCTTGACAGATGGTTTCTGTATGATTTATCAAGTATATTTTCGATACCGGCAAAAAATTTCAGAGTAGTGTATTTTAAATTAACAGGAATGGAACACATATTCAGATTAAATGTTGCATATCCCGGAGTTCCTATTTCACCTGCAGCAATTTTTTCCTGCCTGTCAAATACGGCGGCATTGACGTCAAATGTGAACCACTTCACGAACTGTCCGCGCAGTCCGATTCTCCCGTTAAATGGCGGAATCTGCGGCAGGCTCGTATTATTACCGGTATCTTCACCGCGCACATAAGATGCGGTCACGTATCCTACCAGCGGCTGATAAAAATTATACATTACCTCTAAATCAAATCCGTATAAAGCCGCTTCACCTACGTTTGTCTTTATAAATGCAGGACGGTTTTCGTAAGTGCCGGGAATTTCCGTTACCAAATCCTTGAACGTATTCAGAAAAATATTACCGGTAAATGATAAATCCTGCTTCCATACACGCATACCCAAATCAAGAAATATGCTCTGCTCAGGATTCAAATCGGGATTTCCGACCCGAACAAAATTTCCGAGGTCTATATACTGATATCTCTCTTCAAGCGAAGGCGAACGGAATGAGCGGGAAACATTAAGGGTTAAATCAACATCTTTAAGCAAAGAATAAAGTATCCCTGCGTTTGCACTCCAGGATACATCCGACTCTTCCCTGCCTGCCCATATAAGTTTTTTTCCTGCCGTATTTGGATTGTAAACTCCGTTTGTAATTTCATACACCGGCTGATACGTGTCGGCATTGTTAACATTAATTTTATCAACTCTGCCGCCAACCATGAATTTCAGTTTATCGTTAACCAGTCTGAATTCGTCCTGCGCATAAACACCCATACTAAGATAATCCGATTCCGGAATCGGCCTTTCTCCGAATGTTTTCAGAGTTATACTCTTGACCGTATCGCCTACGCTTGAAAGCACTTCTATTTTCTGATTCCGCTCGCGCCTGCTGTCGAGAGTTCTCTGCCACACGTCTATTCCCGCAATCAGGAAATTATTTTCCGCTATTTTCCAGTCAGTCTGCATTTCGATTCCGTTCGTGTAATGCCGCGCATTCGGATAAATGCTTAATACGGAAATACGCTGTTTCGGAGTCGTTCCTGTTGCCGGTCTGATTACAACCTGATTCGGAATGTTTTCTACATCCCTGAGAATATACTGATAATAATATTTCACTGAAACCGATTGCAGCGGCTTTATTAAATCATTGATTTTATATTCCGCACTGTATAACTGACGTCTTTCCTGCGGGTACCTCACGACTGCATTGACGGGAAAGAGTAAACTTGCTCCGGGAATTCCTACATCTTTCGCATAATAATTCTGATAATCAATTTTTATTTCGTGATTTTCAAACGGTTTGAACCCGACCGATGCAGATAAATTATATGCCGAGTACTGACTGTTTTTTAATTCACCCTGCGGTGTTTTAATGTTGTCAGCATTCGTCAGCATTCCGCTTACTCTTGTATAAAAACGTTCCGAACCGAATGATAAAGCGAGTTTTCCGAGCGGACTGTTATTTACTGAATTGTATGACGAGGTAAACGAACCCGATAACAGACTTTGCGAGTTGTAAAATCCCTGCTTTGTTAAAATGTTGATTACTCCGCCGGTTGCACCCGTCCCGTATATTGATGACGCTCCGCCCTTGATTACTTCGATTCTGTCGATGTCCGTGGCATCAAACATTGAAAGCCGTGCGGATAAGTCAGTCGCTGTCTCAATTCTGTTCCCGTCTATTAACGTTACAACATTGAATTTGCTTAATCCTCTGATGCTGACGTCAGTTGCCCATATTCCGTCTCGTATGAGAGATATTCCGGACTTTGTGCTCATTATTTCCGGTAATGTCTGAACAGGCGTTCTCTGTATCTGTTCGCTTCCGATTATATCGAGCGGTAAAGGAACATTTTTCAAAAATAATTCACGCCTCGTACTGATTACGCGTATTTCTCCGGTTTCAATCGTCCTTGGCTTTAAGAAAATTTTTATCTCGTAAATCAAATCTTTTCCCTTTACCATCGGCTGGGGAACGATTTCGGTTTTTATTTCATAACCGATTCTGCTGACTGTAACTGTCACCTGCTCAAACGGAATATTTTCGGCAGTGAATTTTCCTTCGTTATCCGAAGTCACAGAAGAAAATATTTTTCCGTTACTGATTTTAATTTCTGCCGTATTAACGGGAGTGCCGTTAGATGAATCCGTTATTTCTCCCCTGAGCGTGTATGCGTTTTGAGCAAATGTGACACACGTTACTAACATTAACAAAAATAGTATTATACTTTTCATTATTTTCTTTGTTTTTAAACTCCGACTGTCCCTTTTGGAGAGGGTAGAGGGAGGCTGTTTTTTCTATTTTATATAAATTAAAACAACTTTATTAAATTAATAATTTCTGTTTCTATTTCTTTATTTTACAGAAAAGATAGAACGCAGGGCACACGGGATT
>JAFGII010000088.1 GCA_016929695.1 Ignavibacteria bacterium | reverse complement strand
TGTTCATCGGATGAGTATAAATTCCTTAATCTTTTTAAATCTGCGCCTATCTGCGTCATCTGCGTGCCAAATTCGTAATGTTTGCCTCGTCACTTGTCCCTGTCACTGCTTTCTTTGCTCTTTGTTATTTACTCTTTGTTATTTGCTCTTTGTTATTTGCTCTTTGTTATTTGCTCTTTGTTATTTGTTATTTTCGTTGCGTCCTTTGCGCCCTTTGCGGTCATTTTTCTTCAATTCATAATTCATAATTCAAAATTCATAATTACTTTGCGTCCTTTGCGGTTATTTTTCTTCAATTCATAATTCATAATTCAAAATTCATAATTACTTTGCGCCCTTTGCGTCTTTGCGTGAAATTCATAATTTCTTTTCCGTTCCCGATTCACTCTGTACAAAATTTTTATCTCTGCGTCTCTGCCTGAAATTCTTAACCCTTTCCCCTTTGAAATTTCATTGATTAAAAATAACTTATTAATTATATTATATGTTTCATTGAATTTATGTATAAAAATTTACCGGAAATATTAAATTTACCTGAATTAGAAAAAGAAATCCTCGGGTTTTGGAAAGAAGATAATACATTTGAAAAAAGTATAAAAACTAAAAGTCTAGATAGGAATTTCGCTTTTTATGAAGGTCCCCCGACCGCTAATGGCTTGCCGGGTATCCATCACGTTATCTCACGGACAGTAAAAGATGTTATCTGCAGATATAAAACTATGCAGGGGTTCCGCGTCGAACGCGTCGCTGGTTGGGATACGCACGGTCTCCCCGTCGAAGTCGAAGTTGAAAAAACTCTCGGTATAAAATCTAAAGAAGAAATTATTCAATTCGGTTCTGAAAAATTTAATATCGCCTGTAAAAACTCTATTTTTAAATATCTGAATGAATGGGAACTACTTACCGAAAGAATGGCTTACTGGATTCATCTCGACGGTGCCTATGTTACTTTTCATAACGAATATATTGAATCGGTCTGGTGGGCTTTAAAAAGATTTTACCTTCAGGGTATGATGTTTAAAGGTTTTAAAATTCAACCTTATTGCCCTGTCTGTGAATCGCCTTTGTCTTCCCACGAAGTGGCTCAGGGATACGTCGATTTAACTGACCCTTCTATATATATTAAATTTAAAATCACAAGCGGAAAATATAAAGACTCTGATTTCCTCGTATGGACAACAACTCCGTGGACTTTGCCCTCTAATGTCGCATTGGCGGTTAATCCAAAGTCCCTTTATGTTTTAATTTCTACGGAAAGTAATAATAATTTTATTCTCGCAAAAGATAGATTGTCTGTTATAAAAGAAAATTACGAAATTAAGGATGAAATTATCGGACGCGACCTTGAAAACACTGAATATGTTCCTTTATTCAAATTCTTTAATTTAGAAAAAAAAGCATACTATGTAACTGTCGGGGATTTCGTTACTATGGAGGACGGTACGGGCATCGTTCATATTGCTCCTGCTTATGGTGAAGATGACTATCAGACTGGTCTTAAATATAATCTCCCTTTTTTGCAGGCTGTTTCCGAAAATGGAAATTTTGTTAAAGAAGCAATCCCTTATGCAGGGAAGAATTTTAAAGAATCTGACTCTCAAATAACAGGCGATTTAAAAACAGCAGGAAGACTCTATAAAAAAGAAATGTTTAACCATTCTTATCCGCACTGCTGGAGACATAAAAAACCATTAATGTATTTTGCTACGGATTCCTGGTTTATCAAAACAACTTCCTTCAAAAATCAAATGATTGATTATAACCGGCAAATCAACTGGTATCCTCCTGAAGTAGGTACTGGCAGATTTGGTAACTGGCTTGAAGAAAATAAAGATTGGGCTCTCTCAAGAGACCGCTTCTGGGGTACTCCCCTGCCGATTTGGTTCTGTACGAACGAAGACGGAAATAATTATTATGAAGTTATTGGAAGTATCGAAGAATTAAAATCTAAAGCGGTAAATTTCAATGAGGTGTATCCGGACCCTAATAAACTCGACCTGCATAAACCCTATATTGATAAAATTATTCTTAAATCCCCTGACGGTAAGGAAATGAAACGCATTCCGGAAGTTATTGACTGCTGGTTCGATAGCGGCTCGATGCCCTTCGCTCAGTTTCATTATCCCTTTGAAAATAAAGAAAAATTTGAATCTAATTATCCCGCAGACTTTATCGCCGAAGGGCTCGACCAGACTCGGGGTTGGTTCTATTCTCTGCACGCTATCGGTACTTTCCTCTTTTCGAAACCTGCTTATAAGAATTTAATCGTAAATGGTCTTATCTTGGATAAAAATGGGAAGAAAATGAGCAAATCACTCGGAAATGTTGTAAATCCTTTCGATATGCTCGATAAATTCGGTGCCGATATTCTAAGATGGTACCTCGTCTATTCTACTCCCGTTTGGAAGTCTAAATTGTTTAATGAAAATGATTTGGTCGAAATTAAAAATAAATTTTTCGATACTTTAATTAATACTTACAGGTTTTTTGCAATTTATTCCGGAATGCAAAATTTTTCTTTTTCCGCGGATAATCTCGTAAATGTTCATGAAAGAAATGAAATTGATAAGTGGATTGTTTCGAAATTGAATTCTCTCAAAAAAAATTATTTCAGTTCTCTTGATAATTATGATATAACAAAAGCAGCAAGGGAATTATTCGATTTTACCGTAGATGAATTATCCAACTGGTATGTAAGAAGAAATAGAAAGAGATTCAGAAGTCCCGAAAACAAGAAAGATATGTTGTCCGTATTTCAGACATTGTATGAAGTGTTGTATGAACTGGTTAAAATGATTGCACCGGTTTCACCATTCCTGAGTGAAGCCCTCTTTCTCAGATTGACTGATGAAAAGATTTCTGTGCATTTGACAGAATTCGAAGAGTCAAAACAGAATTATATTAACTTACAACTCGAAGAGGATATGGAACTTGCACAAAAAATTGTTTATGTTGTTAGAATGATAAGAGTAAAAAATAATCTCAAAGTCAGACAACCGTTGCGTCAGGTCTTAATTCCGGTCTTGAATCAAAATCAGAAGACTTCACTTAACAGAGTCAGAGATATTATCCTGGAAGAAATTAATATTAAAGAACTGAATATTATTGAAGGAAATTCTGGTGTTATAACAAAAAAAGCAAAACCGAATTTTAAATCCATCGGTCCGAAATACGGGAAATCTGTTAAACAGGTGCAGAAAGTAATAACTGAATTGACAACCGATGAAATATCTGAAATTGAAAAAACAGGTACTCTCGAAAAATCTGGCTTTAATATTGCATCTGAGGATTTTGAAATTATGACTGAAAATATTGAAGGATGGATTGTTGAACGGGAAGGAAATATTACTGTCGCAGTTGATACAAAACTTGACGAAGAACTCATTAATGAAGGAATTCTTAGAGAATTTATCAGCAGAGTGCAAAATTATAGGAAAAATCAGAATTTCAATGTTAATGACAGAATTAGAATTTATTTAAAAACAGAAAATGATTTGTTTTCAACATTAAATAATAATTTAGAAAAAATTAAATCTGAAATACTCTGCGAAGAAATCGTGGATTCATATAACGGTGAAAGAGAATATTACAAAACTGATATAAATGATGTACCGTGTGAATTCATAATAGAAAAAATAGAAGATTGAAAGGAATATAATTAAATGAAAAAAAAGAAGAAACCGGCACCCAAAAAAACAGATAAGAAGAAAATAGTTGTTAAAAAATCTGTTGCAAAAAAAACTTCGGTGAAATCAAAATTACCGAAAAAAAAATCAGCCGTGAAAAAATCTAAACCGGCTGTGAAAAAAAGTAAAATAAATAAAGTCGTTGCTAAAAAAACTACACTGAAAAAACCTCTGTCTCGGAAAAAATCATTAAAAAAGCAACCTCTGAAACCTAAACCGGTTAAGAAAATATCAATTTCTAAAAGAAAATTGCGCTATTCGGCAAAAGAACTGGAACACTTCAGGAAAATCCTTCTTGAAGAAAGAAAATCAATTCTCGAAAGCGCTAAAGCAAATATGAAATCACTCGTTAGTGATACTGGTGAATATGTCGGCGATAATTCTACCTATTCTACCCATATGGCTGAACAGGGTACCGATGAAATGGAAAGAGAAAAAAATTATCTCTTCGTCCAGCGGGATGAAAAATATTTGGGCTACATTCAGGAAGCCCTGAATAGGATTGACCTCGGAACCTATGGTGTCTGTATTGATTGCCTTGAAGAACCTAAACTTCTGTGTGATACCTGTCCGCTGATTCCAAAAGAAAGACTGGAATTCGTCCCCATTACTCAGCATTGCCTTGAATGTAAAAAACTGAGAGGATAAAATCCGGTTGAGAGTATTTTATATATCGGCACTGATTATTATTGTTGACCAGATATCTAAATTGTACATAAAAGGAATATCTGTTCCTTTTCTGGGAATTAATTTTCAGGGTTTAAGTTACGGTAGCAGTATTGAATTAATCGGTAGTTTTTTTCAGTTGACTTTTATCGAGAATCCGGGAATGGCTTTTGGATTGGAAATTGGGGGAAAACTCGGCTTGTCATTATTTACTGTTGCTGCAACCGTGATTATTATCTATTTTATTTTTATTAATAAAAATGAAAGTAAGTATCTCGGGATTTCACTTGCATTTATTCTGGGAGGTGCCGTTGGAAATTTGATTGACAGGATATTCTATGGTGTCCTGTTTGGTTATGCCCCGCTGTTTTATGGAAAAGTTGTTGATTTCTTTCATTTGGATATTCCCGATTTTACTTTTCTTGGTAAAACATTCCATTCCTGGCCCATATTTAATATTGCCGATATTAGCGTTTCCGTTGGTTTTGTTATGATTGTTATAGGATATAAGAAAATATTTCATAAAGAATCACATTCGCAAATACTCGAAAATGTAGATTCCGAATCCCATAAAACCTAATAATCCCCATTCCTCTGGTTACGATGCTCCTGCGTCGTAACCTGCATCTTATTCCAAATTCATAACACGTATCAACCGAAACCAAAATATTTTTATTTCTTTTTTTACTCATCCCATGAACTTGTTCATCGGATGAGTATAAATTCCTTAATCTTTTTAAATCTGCGCCTATCTGTCTAATCTGCGTGCCAAATTCGTAATGTTTGCCCTGTCACTTCTTACTTGTCACTGCTTTATTTGTTATTTGCTCTTTGTTATTTGCTCTTTGTTATTTGATATTCCCTTTGCGTCCGTTGCGCCTTTGCGGTCATTTTTCTTCAATTCATAATTATTTCTTTTTTTACTCATCCCATGAACTTGTTCATCGGATGAGTATAAATTCCTTAATCTTTTTAAATCTGCGCCTATCTGCGCTATCTGTGTAAATCAGCGTGCCAAATTCGTAATGTTTGCCCTGTCACTTCTTACTTGTCACTGCTTTATTTGCTCTTTGTTATTTCCTCTTTGTTATTTGCTCTTTGCTATTTCCTCTTTGTTATTTGATATTCCCTTTGCGTCCGTTGCGCCTCTGCGGTTAATCTTTTTATTTATTTTATTTATTTTTTTTCGTGTCCTTACGCTTTTTTTCGTGTCTTTAGTGATAAAACCTGCGTAATGTTTGCCCTGTCACTTCTTACTTGTCACTGCTTTATTTGTTATTTG
>JAFGII010000087.1 GCA_016929695.1 Ignavibacteria bacterium | reverse complement strand
CCTGTCCGAGCGGAAATGTATTACTTGAAGTCCCCACATTCTCGTAATTATAATACTGCGGGGTTTGTGCCGTTAAATCCACGGCAAAGCAAAAAATTAAAACAACTAAAACTGTAATAAAAAAAATTTTCATCGGTTTTCTCCGAATTTAATTTATGAAAATAAGAATTTAAGAAATATTTATTTTAACACTTTAACTTAACGTAAAAAACTTTATTATTAAAATCAAGTTTCTAATTTATATATTGAATTAACCGCAACGACGCAACGTTCGCAAAGAAAAAACGTTATTAAAATTATTTTTTTATCTGAGATGTAAGCCAGTTACACCATTCCGAAATTCCTTCGCCCGTAGTGCAGGAGACTTTAAATATTTTCAGGCTGGGGTTAATCTGCAGAGCATTTTTTTTAAGTATGTCCATATTGCAGTTAACATAAGGCAGCAAATCAATTTTATTAATTACGAGCACTGACGAATTCAGAAACATCCTGGGGTATTTAAGAGGTTTATCGTCACCTTCAGTCGTGCTCAGCAGAACAACTTTCATATTTTCGCCGAGGTCATATCCCGCAGGGCATACGAGATTACCGACATTTTCGATTACGAGCAAGTTTACATTTTCAAGATTCATATTAGCCGCAGCATCTCCGACAAGTTTTGCTTCGAGATGGCAAGCACCGTTTGTAACTATTTGAACTACGGGAACGCCATACCTTGCCACTCTTCGGGCATCGAAATCCGTCTGAACATCACCTTCAATTACGGAAATGTTAATATCGGATTTCAGGGCTTCTATAGTTTTTTCGAGAAGGCTTGTTTTTCCCGCACCGGGAGAACTCACGATATTAATAACAAATAAATTATTTTTTCCGAAGAGTTCCCTGTTCCTTGCGGCAAGTTCATCGTTCTTTTCGAGAACTTTTCTTTCGATTTTTAGTATAGACATTTTTATTAATTTTGAATTTTGAATTTTAGATGCTGAAACAAATTCAGCATGACAATCCGAATTCAGTCGTCAATTTCTATTTCAGTAACCTGCATTTCCGTTCCCGTTAAGATTTTCACATCAGGAGAGCCGCATTCCGGGCAGAGAAAAAATAAATTTTCAACATTGAATTCCAGATTACATTCATTACATTTTGCGGTCACGGGAATTTTTTCAATTTTTAAAACAGCATTTTCAAGTTCCGTTCCTTTTGTTATCACTTCGAAACAAAATTCAAGCGATTCGGAAACCACGCCTGATATTTCACCCAGTTTCATATTAATATTTTTCACGCGTGCATTACCGTTGACGTTTTCTCTTACAAGGTCAAAAATATTTTGCGCAATTGATAATTCGTGCATTACAATTTCCTGAACCAGTTATTAAAATCAACCGCATTTTTCATTACGGATTTTGTATTGTAAAATTCGTTCGTGTGTTTATCGTAAGTATAATCTTTTTCCCAATCATAGTGTTTAGCGGTAATTTGTTTAAGAGCATCAATTATAAAATAAAGGTCATCATCGAGCATTGTCGGATGGAGGGAGAGTCTAACCCAACCGGGCTTAAGCGTTAAATCTCCCTGGTCAATTTTTGAAGTAATCGTATGCGAAAGTTCATAGGAAACATTCAGAAGATAATGCCCGTAAGTACCCGCACAGGCACAACCGCCTCTCACCTGAACTCCGAACCTGTCGCTCAAGAGCCGAACAATCAGATTGTAATGAATATTATCAATATAGAAGGAAACCGCACCGAGGCGATGCAGTACATTATCGGCGAGTATATGCATTCCGGTAATTTTTCTCATTTCTTCAAAAGCAATTTTCAGCAGTTGGTCTTCTCTTTTCCGCATATTTTCAGTTCCCATTTCATTTTTCAGTTCGAGGCACAGAGCCGCTTTAATTGCCTGAAGAAAGCCCGGTGTACCGCCGTCTTCACGGAGTTCGATGTCATCGTAATACCTGTATTCTCCCCACGGATTAGTCCAGTAAACCGTTCCGCCTCCGGGCTGGTCGGGACTGATATTTTTATATAAATCGGAATTAAATATCATTACACCGGAACTGCCCGGACCGCCGAGGAATTTATGCGGTGAAAAGAACACCGCATCGAGGCTTCCGCTTTCATCATCTGTATGCATATTAATATCAACGTAAGGCGCCGCCATCGCAAAATCAACGAAGCAATATCCTCCGTAGTGATGAATTAATTTTGCCATTTCACGGTAAGGTGTTTCGATACCGGTAACATTTGAAGCCGCGGTAAAGGAGCCGTAAATATTTTTTCTGTGTTTATATTTTTCCAGTTTACTTTCGAGGTCATCCAGATTAACAAGCAATTCACTATCGTGCTCAATCTGAACAACATCAGCAATAGTTTCATACCACGTCGTATGATTCGAATGATGCTCCATATGTGTTATAAAAACGACAGGCCTCTCTTCTTCGGGAATATTTTTATATAAAGATTTATCAAACGGTTTCAGCCCGAGCATTCGCTGTAACTTATTCACAACAGTTGTCATTCCGAATCCCGCATTAATAATGACGTCTTTTTTCCCAGCATTGAAGTGTTCTTTAATAATCCTCTGCGCCTTCTGATATGCTTTTGTCATCAGTGTTCCCGTCTCGCTTGTTTCGGTATGCGTATTTGCCACGAATGGACCTAATTCATTTATTATCCGTTCCTCGATTGGTCTGTACAATCTGCCGGTTGCTATCCAGTCGGCATATAAAAGTTTTACTTTACCGTAGGGAGTCAGGTACTCACAGTTCTGTCCTATGATATTATTCCTGAACTTTTCGAAATGTTTTTCCATTATATACGAAAATAAAAAACATATAGCAAAGAACAAATAACAAATAGCAAATTTAGAAGTTTGTCGCAGAAGTCAGTCATAGAAAAAAAAAACATGCATTGCACATTTTTTTTACAGTAAAATCAAATTTTTAGAAGCGAGTTACAGAAGAGGAAACATACATAACGCATTTTTTAACACTAAGGAAACGGAGAAAAGCCAAAGGACACTAAGAAAAAAAATTTTAAATCACAAAGAATATTCAGGGCACAAAGAAAAAGAAGATGGTCATAGAATAATATAATTATATATTTTCACATAATTAATATTTATCGGCTTTCTTTTCATTGGTGTCTCACTTATAATGAAATATAAAATCTGTAACCATCTTCGAAGGTATCCAGATGCGGAAGTCAGGCCATAACTCATTTTTTAACACTAAGGAAACGGAGAAAAGCCAAAGGACACTAAAGAAAATAAATGTTAAAATCACAAAGAATATTCAGGACACAAAGAAAAAGAAGATGGTCATAGAAGTTGATTATAGGATAAACCTGCTATTGAACCGGGAATTCTTTAACGGTTTTATGAATTGCGCCTGCAGGTGTAAGCGTGCTTTTCATAAGGTAAAATGAACCGGTTGAATAAGTGAAATCGCAGTTTATATCGGTAATGGAATCTACAGAATGAATTCCGGATTCGCGTTTAATTCTGCCGAGTGTTATATGGTTATGAAACTTTTTGTCCGGTCTGAATCCGAGCATTTCCATTGATTCGGCAATTTTATAATACAATTTTTCAATGAGTTTGTTTTCATCAAATAAATCAACAAACAGGACGCGCGGATTTTTCAGGGACGGAAATGCATTCAGTGATTTTCCGCGGAGAACGAGTTCACTAGCATCAGGAATTTCAATTTTCTCAAGAGAGGATATTATTTTTTCCGATTTGTCATTGTCAACCTCACCGAGGAAAAATAATGTCAGGTGAAAATTATCCTTGTTTTCCCATTTCACGGAATAAGAATATTTTTGCGAGATTTTTTCTTTTAATTCCGATTGAATACAGAATAATTTTTCTTTCGTTTCCTGATTCAAGTTTATTGAGATGAACAGACGCATAGTTGAATTATATTAAGATTTTTTTGTATACAACGGATTTAATATTACCAATAAAAAATATCAATTTCATTTGTAACGGCAGGTCTTTTTCTAATCATCCATATTCAACAATGCTTTATAAAGTTTATTCTTTTTTTCAAATTCTTCGGGCGTGTATGTATAAATACTTTTCAATTCAAGATAATACAGCAATGCCTCTGTTTTTTTTTCTTCCTTAACCGCAATAGTGCCGAGCAGATAGAATAAATCCACGTATTCACTGCCGTAGTATCCGTATGTACTTTCATTTATACTTTTGTCGAATGCTTTTTTCAGATATTTTTTTGCTTCCTTTACATCATTTTTGTTTTCATAGAATATTTTCCCGAGTTGCACGTATGCACGTATGTATTCAGGGTCTCTTTTTATCAGACTGTTGTAACGTATAATTGCGGAATCATAATTTTTCATCATTTCATAAGTATTTGCTATCTGATACCTGATGAACATATCGGCAGTATCAGTCTTCAGCATTTTTTCATAAAACATAACTGCACTTCTGTAGTCTTTTGATTTCGAATATGCCTCGGCAAGCGATGATGAAAGCGTATTCAGGAGACTGTCGGAAGAAAATGTTTCCCTTATGGTTTTATATAAATTTTCCGCTTTAGAAAAATTATCCGTATAAATGTAGACATCCATCAGGTCCCTGTAAACATAAAAAGAGTCCGGCTGTAATTCCATACATTTTAAATAAGCATTTTCTGCTTTAATAAAATTAACTTTATTAACAGAATCCTGCTTCACGACGAAAGTGTCTATGGTTTTCATCGTATCGATTTGTTTACTGTAGAACCAGTAATCATAAATTCTGTATTTTAGATTTGTCGCAAGGCTGTATGTTCTTCTGAACAAATCAAGTTGTCTCTTTTGCCTTAATTCCACATCATTTGTTAAATCCGCATAATTTAAATTTTTTCTTAGATTAATAAGTGAACTTACACTGACCGCGAAATTCAGATTCCCGTAGAAACCGTAAGAATAAGTCGTAACTCCGATGACCTCTCCTTTAGTATTGAACAGCGGACCACCGCTGTTACCAGGTGATATTGCGGCAGTAATCTGGATTACTTTATCGAAAGTTTTCTCAACTGTTAAATAAGTCGTGTAATCCATGAAACTTACTTTTTCATTATATCTTACTCCGGCAATTATTCCTTCCGAAATTGTAAATTCAAATCCCATAGGACTTCCGATTGCATAAACGACCTGTCCTGCTTTTACGCTGTCCGAAGAAGAAATTTTAATAACCGGATATTCTGTTTCAAGCGAGTCAAGTATTTTCAAAACGGCAACATCGTTTTTTTCATCCGTTAAGACAACTTCCGCATTATGAAATGAACCGTCGTATGTTTTTATTAAAATGCTGTCAATATCCTGAATCACGTGATTATTTGTTCCAACCATTCCTTCGGGACTTATAATAAATCCGCTTCCGCTCAACATTACAGTATCTTTCGGGATATAAGAATAATATGAATAATATCCGCCTGAAATATACCAGATTGAAACGATATACGGCTTATTAATTTCAAAAATCTGTTCGGCGGTAAGGTCATCGCCGTTGGGTTTCGGAATTGCAGATTCTGTTAAATTTTTTTCAGGTTCATTCTGAGGATACAGTAAATCCGAAGTAAATATTAATAAAATAAATGACACTGCAAGGATTAATATTCGCATATTTTTTTATTTATGTTTCCAGACCGGTTTACGTTTTTCAATAAATGCTTTCATACCCTCGAACTTATCTTCCGAAGCAAACAGCAGGTAAAAATTTTTTCTTTCGAATTCTATACCTTCATTCAGAGACAATTCGAAAGATTTCAGAATACTTTCCTTTGCAAGTTGAACTGCTATTGAAGGTTTATTTGAAATTTCAATTGCTGTTTTCAGTGCTTCATTCATATATTCATCTTCACGAGTTAGAACCGAAACAAGCCCTGCATCAAACATTTCTTTTCCTGAAAACATTTTTCCCGTTAAAATCATTTCCATTGCTTTACCTTTACCGACGGCACGGGTTAACCTTTGAGTTCCGCCTGCACCGGGAATAACGGCAAGGTTAATTTCCGGCTGACCGAACTTTGCGGATTCCGAAGCGATAATTAAATCACAAGCCATAGCGAGTTCACATCCTCCGCCGAGTGCATACCCGCTGACCGCCGCTATGAAAGGTTTCTTAATTTTCCGTAATTTGTCCCACACGGCAAACCGGTCTTTAAGATATATATCTATTGCACCTGCTTCAGCCATTTCCTTGATATCTGCTCCCGCAGAAAATGCTTCCCTGCTGCCTGTAATTACAGTGCAGCCCGTTGAGTCATCATTATCAACCTGCTCGAGTACATCCATGATTTCAGTCATCGTTTCAGTATTCAGCGCATTTTTTACTTCAGGACGGTTGATTTCAATTATACATACAGACAATCCGTCAGGGTTGTCAATATAATATGAGTTAATATTTTTATAAACCCCTGTCTGATTTTTATTGTTTTCCAAACGCTTATAATTTATTGAAATAATTTTGTGAATTTAATTACAAGATATTTCAATAACAAGGAATTTATAAAGAGGAAAACGGGGGAAGGGGGGAGGGGGGACGGGGGGATGGGGGGATGGGGGGATTTGTCATAGCAGAAAATTAGAAATAAAAAAAGAGGTTGCACGTTTAGAACGGCAACCTCTCCTTTCTCTTTATATTTTCTTAACCACTAAGAAGATAAGAGGCAATTTTATAAAGTAATAACAGTTAATGTTATTACTTATTTCAGTAAAATCATTCTTTTTACTTCTCTGAAATCGGCTGATTTCATTATGTAAAAATATATTCCGCTCGACAGATTCGAGGCAGTCCACGTGACTTCATACCTGCCCGCTGCAAGTTCCTGATGT
>JAFGII010000086.1 GCA_016929695.1 Ignavibacteria bacterium | reverse complement strand
TTGGTAGTCTTCTTATTTTGAACATTATTTTTTAGACAAAATTAACTATATTTATCAATAATTTAACCGTCAAACGGTCAACTTGAGAATATTTATTTACCACGCAAAACGAATTTGGTTATTGATTATTGAATTTTTTTTATTAATTTTTTAACGTGATTGAACTTTTTTTACCCTTTTTTACATTATATATAGAAAAGGAGATAAACTATATGAAAATAAAAAATATAATCGTAATAGTAATAATTACATTAATATCTGTTATATCAATAGATACCTACGCAAAAGACCCGGGTGATACAGTTGACGATTTCACAATTGATAATTATGACGGTGTTAATTATGCATTAAGCGAGGTGAAAGATGCAAAAGCAGTAGTAATTATGTTCTGGGCAACTGAATGTCCTTATGTTCAGCCGTTTAATGACAGAATTAATGAATTTGTAAAGGAATATCAGGATAAAGGCTTTGTATTCTGGGCAATAAATTCAAATAATACAGAATCCGTTGAAAGAGTAATTGAACATGCAAAAATCAATAATTATGTATTTCCTATGTTGAAGGATAATAATAATGTTGTCGCCGATATATTTGAGGCAACTAGAACACCAGAAGTATTCGTTCTTGACAATAACAGAACAATATTATATCATGGAAGAATCGAAGACAGCAGTCATAAAGAGAAAGTTTCTTCTTATGATTTAAAAACTGCTCTCGATGAAATACTGGAAGGCAAAGATATTACTGTTAAATCCACTAAATCATTTGGCTGTACAATAAAGAGAAATGATAACTAAAATATTGTTATTAATATTTTCATTTCTTTTGGTTTATCCGGCAACTGCTCAGGAGATTAAACCCCTGAGCAATCCTGCCGAATTTAATAAATTAAAAGGAGAAAAACTTGGAAAGGTTTTTTTAATTAATCTTTGGTCAACTTGGTGCGGTCCCTGTAAAGTGGAATTTCCCGAACTGGTCAAACTTTATAATAATTACAAAGACAAGGGGTTTGAAGTGGTTTTTATTTCCCTTGATGTTGAATCCGAAATAGATAAAAAAGTAAAAGAATTTCTGGCTGATAATAATGTACATTTCAGAACTTACTGGAATAATTTTAAAACCGAAGAAGATTTTCTGAATTATATCGGTAATAACTGGGATGGGGCTATTCCCGCTACATTTATCTACGATAAAAACGGGAATCTTGTAACAAATTTTATCGGCAAAAGAACCTACGAGTATTTCAGGCAGCAGATAGAAAATTTGTTTTAGTTTTCAAAAGATATAATTAGCGAGTATTTATCAACTATCATCTGCATTTACCGAAATTATTAATATTCTTATATTAAATAATTTATTTAACAACAATATTTACCATTTTATTTTTCACAACAATAATCTTTACAATATTTTTTCCGTATATGTGTTTCCTCACAGATTCATCATCAAGTGCCGCCTGTTCAAGTTCCTTATCTTCGAGGTCTGTATCCATTTCTTTTTTTCCTCTGACTTTACCGTTGACGGAAAATACAATTGTAATCTTATCGGCTTTCGTTAATTCATCATTATATTGAGGCCATTTTTCGTTCGCAAGTGTTTCCTGATGTCCGAGCAGTGACCATAATTCTTCCGATATATGAGGAGCAAAAGGCGACAGCAGTAAAATTAAATTTTCAAGAACTGATATGCTAATATTTTCCAGTTTATATAACTCGTTAACGAAAATCATAAGTTGCGCTATTGAGGTGTTAAACTTCATATCGCCGTCTTCTATATCATGCGTGATTTTCTTAATCGTAAAATGCAGAAGTTTTTTCTGTTTCAGGTCGGATTCAGCAATTGAAATATTCGGATTAATATTTCCCGTTTTGTCATCAATAATCAGTCGCCATACCCTGTTCAAAAATCTGTTCATTCCTGCAAGTCCTTCAGTATTCCAGGGTTTTGTTGCTTCAAGTGGTCCCATGAACATTAGAAAAAGTCTCATTGAATCCGCACCGAAATCTCTGATTACATCATCAGGATTAATCACATTGCCCCGTGATTTACTCATTTTAACTCCGTCTTCCCCGAGAATCATTCCCTGATTGAACAGTTTCTGAAAAGGCTCGTCACTGGAAACGTAACCAAGGTCAAATAAAACTTTATGCCAGAATCTCGCATAAAGCAAATGCAGAACTGCATGCTCTGAACCGCCGATATACTGGTCAACTGGCATCCAGTATTCATCGTTTTCTTTGCTGCAGAATATTTCATCGTTTGACGGGTCAATGTAACGAAGGTAATACCAGCAGGAACCTGCCCATTGAGGCATTGTATTTGTTTCCCGTTTTGCTTTCAAACCGGTTTCATTGTCAATCGTGTTAACCCAGTCCGAAATCAGTGCAAGCGGAGATTCACCTGTACCGCTTGGTTTGTATGAGTTTACTTTAGGAAGTGTCAATGGTAAGTCTTCTTCTTTTAATGCCTTTATTTTTCCGTTTTCAAGATGAATTATTGGGAAAGGTTCTCCCCAGTACCTCTGTCTTGAAAATAACCAGTCACGTAATTTATAGTTTATACTGCCCTTCCCAAGTCTTTTTTCTTCCAGCCACTTAATAACTTTTGCTTTTGCTTTTGCTGTAGGAAGTCCCGTGATAAATCCCGAATTAACTGAATATCCGTTATCAGTAAAACAAACTTTACCCGTTTT
The DNA here is from genome assembly GCA_016929695.1 of Ignavibacteria bacterium. GTDB lineage: Bacteria > Bacteroidota > Ignavibacteria > Tepidaquicellales > Tepidaquicellaceae > Tepidaquicella. The sequence goes on along the minus strand of JAFGII010000086.1, from coordinate 7,538 downwards.
TACATCATTATAATATCTCTCAAGTTCTTCTTCTTTCATATTTTCGGGAACTACAACAGGAATGATTGGTAATTCATACTTCAGTGCAAATTCCATATCCCGCTCATCATGCCCGGGTACGCTCATTATTGCTCCCGTTCCGTATCCCATCAGAACATAATCGGCAATCATTACGGGTATTTTCTCGTTGTTTACCGGATTAATTGCGTATGCACCCGTAAAAACTCCCGTTTTCGTTTTTTCAAGTTCTGTTCTTTCCATATCGGATTTTCTTGCAGCGGTTTCTGTATATTTATTAACTTTATCTCTGTTTTCTTTTGTAGTTATAATATTTACATATGGATGCTCGGGTGCCAGTACCATATAAGTTGCTCCGAATAATGTGTCAGGTCTTGTCGTAAATACTTCTATGTCTTTTTCGCCTTTGAATTCTTCACTCTCAATCTTAAATTTTACGGTCGCTCCTTCACTTCTACCAATCCAGTTTGTCTGTAGCTTTTTAATGTTCTCGGGCCATTCAAGTCCGTCAAGTCCTTTTAATAATCTCTCGGCATATTTTGTAATTCTTAGTTTCCACTGTTTCATCGGCTTTCTAACTACAGTAAATCCTTTTTCAATTTGTTCGGGCACTTCTTCATTAGCCAAAACTGTGCCCAGTTCGGGACACCAGTTTACAGGTGATTCTGATATATATGCAAGTCTTTGTGAATTTACGTATTCGTATTGTTCGTCTTCCGTTAAATCTTCGGGAATTTTAAGTTCTTTTATTGGTTTCGCTTTCTGCTCTCTTTCATCAAAATATGAATTGAAAATCTTTAGAAACATCCACTGTGTCCATTTATAATATTTTTCATCGGTTGTGTTGATTTCTCTGTCCCAATCATAAGCAAATCCAAGTGACTGCAACTGGCTGCGGAACCTGATTACGCATTCATCAACTCCTATTCTCGGATGAATTTCCTTTTTTACCGCAAATTGTTCTGCGGGTAGTCCGAATGCATCCCAGCCCATAGGATGCAATACATTGTATCCCCTCATTCTTTTGAACCGTGCAATTATATCCGTAGCGGTATATCCTTCCGGATGACCTACGTGCAAACCGTCACCACTCGGATAGGGTAACATATCCAGAACGTAATACTTTGGTTTTGATTTATCCAGTTCTCTCAGTTCCGGTGTTCTAAAAACTTTTTTACCGTACCAGTAATTCTGCCATTTTTTTTCTATTTCTAAGTGATTGTATTTCATCTGCTATTTTGTAATTTTTTCCTGAATTTCTTTTAACTTTTCCTGTTTTGCCATTTCACCGAGTATTGTTGTCAAGTATCCCGGATATTTTTCGAAAAAGACTTTTTCTTCAGGAATCATCGGTTCAAAATCTTTCCCTAGTCCGTGAAGAGGATATAATTTGATGTGGCAATGGTTTACTCCCATTCCTTCTGTTACCATTGCTGTTCTTTCTACTTTTAATTTTTCATCGAGAATTTTACCTAATTTTTTTGCAATTAGTAAAAATTTCGTGTAAACGTCGTCAGGCATTTCAAATACGTAAGAATCATAATGATTTTTTGGAATTAAAAGCGTCATTCCGTCTGTGTTGGGAAATAAATCCAGAATTCCAAGAAATTCGTCGTCCTCATATACCTTGTAGGAAGGAATTTCTCCTTTAACTATTTTGCAGAATATGCAGTCGTCTTTGTAGTTATATGTGTTTTTTTTCATAATTAATAAAAAATAACAGAATTAATTTTTACAAGCAGTGTAATTAAAAATTTTTACACAGGAACGTTTATTACGGATTGTTTATCCGGGTTAATCGTTTGAATGTTCAGTTAGTAAATATCAAAAATTTTTTCCCTTATTTTCAGGGTGGTGGAATTTTATTCTTCCGTTTCTAATATTTCTTTTGCTTTTGTAAGGTCCGTTTTATGTTCATCAGTTGATTTCGGGTATTTTAAATCAAGTTCTTTTAATTTCGAAATTACAATGTCAGCAACAACGCTTCTTGCATACCATTTGTGGTTCGCGGGTATAATATACCACGGTGCGTGCTTTGTGCTTGTATGATTAAATGTTTCCTCGTATACCTTCATATAATCATCCCAGTACTCACGTTCTTTTACATCATTGTAAGAAAACTTCCAGTTTTTTTCGGGAGTATCAATGCGTTTTAGAAAGCGTTTTTTCTGTTCTTCTTTTGTTATGTTAAGATAAAATTTCAGAATTATGATTCCATTGTTAGTGAGATATTCCTCAATATTATTAATATCTTCAAAGCGCGTTTTCCAGAATTTATCATAATCTTTTATCGGGGGAAGGTTTTGACCTTCAAGCCATTCGGGATGAACTCTCACGACCAGTACTTCTTCATAATATGACCTGTTGAAAATTCCGATTCTGCCTTTTTCGGGCATTGATTTCATACACCGCCACATAAAATCGTGGTCGTGCTCTTCGGCAGAAGGAGCCTTGAAACTGAATACCTGGCAACCCTGAGGATTTACTCCTGACATAACGTGTTTAATCGTGCTGTCTTTACCCGCTGCATCCATTGCCTGAAAAATTATTAATATTCCGTACATATTGGATGCGTATAGGACATCCTGAAGTTTTTTCAGTTTTTCTTTACCTTCAAGCAGTTTCTCTGCTGCCTCTTCTTTACTGTGAAATTCACCCGTATCTCCCGGGTCGTAATCTTTTATTTTTATTTTCCTGTCGTGCGGAACAATGAAGTTATTATGATTCATAATTAGTTTACTTTTCTTTAAAAATAGTAATTCTGCTTTTTCAAAACAATTTCTTAATAAGAATATACCTGCTTTTCTTCAAAACTCCAGCTTTTCCTGTCTTCCGACAGTTAATCCTGTTATGAGTTTCTATTTTTTAAATTCAGTTGTATATTTATTAAAATTCTTTTATACAATGGATACTAAAAATATTTTCATAATTTGCCCGAACTGTAAAAACAGTAATACTATAGACTATCAGAAGTTCCTCAACTCTTCCGTAATAACCTGTCCTTCCTGTAAAGCAGATATTATGGCAGGAAGGGACGGAATTACAGAGCAGTTAAAATATTACATAAAAGATAAAAAGTTTAATAATGCAATTGTTTTATATAAAGTTACTTCAGGTAGTTCTCTACCGGTTTCGAAATTTTACGTACAGAATTTAAGTAAGTCAATGGGTATTGATATGAAATCTAAAACCGGATATAAGGGACTTTTTATTTTCTCGATAATAATGGGATTGGTTCTGACTTATATTATATCTTATTTTTTTTATCCGAAATTTGTTTATATTATTGTAAATGATTTATTTGGGATGAAAACTCGCGGAATTACAACATTGTCTTATTTTGTGTCTTCAATATTTTACGGAGTTATAATTTTTGCATTGCTGGTGATTAGAGGAATTATAAGGAAAGTGAAACTGCCGAGAGTTCAGGAACCAATAATAGTATCAGACAAGGTTAAAGTGCCGGAGCAGGTTAAAGTACCGGAGCAGAAGGATTTCCGGGGAAATGCATTCTAAGTATATGTTTTTTAAGAGAAAAAGTGAGGATTAGTATATTATCAATTGGTTTGAATTTTGGTGATAAATTTTGTAAATTTAGTGTTTTAAAATAATAAGACTATGCCATTAAGACATAAATCGGCTCAGAAAAGAGCCAGACAAACCGTAAAAAGGACGGAAAAGAACAAAAAATATAAAGCTCTGATAAAAAGTTCAATAAAAAGTGTTTTATCACAGGAAGACAAGTCTGGAGCGGAAGCAGAATTCAAAAAAGCGTCACGCATTCTGGACAGGGCAGCCGTCAAAGGAGTAATTCACAAAAACAAAGCGGCGAATAAAAAATCTTCACTCGCAAAAAAAGTTAATTCTCTTAAATAAAAAATACCGGTAAATAATTTTAGCCGGCAATTGTTAATCACCTCATTCCATTTTCAAAATGAAAAGGATGAGGTTTTTTTATTTAAAGCGATAGGTTTGATTTCTACGAGGATCTTTTTTTTCAAAGTGAAATGGGGGGGATGAGGGGACAAGGCGATGAGGGGACAAAGGGACAAGGGGACAAGGGAATAAGGGAATAAGGGGACAAGGAGACAAAGAGACAAGGGGATAAGGGGATAAGGGGGCTGTTGTGCGGAGGGGGGAGGAGGAGCTGCTAAGAAAACGAAGGGGAAACGCGGATAAAGGGGCGCAGAGGGGGGTGGAGGAGCGGAGGGGGAAATGCGAAAGAGGAAACGAAGGGGAAACACGGCAGGGGAAACGCGGATAAAGGGGCGCAGAGGGGGGTGGAGGAGCGGAGGGGGAATGCGAAAGAGGAAACGAAGGGGAAACACGGCAGGGGAAACGCGGATAAAGGGGCACGGAGGGGGAGGAGGAGGAGCGAAGGAAACGAAGGGGAAACGCGGCAGGGGAAAAGTGGTGGAGGAAAGGCGGGGGGAACGCGGTGGAGGAGTGCGGAGTAAAGGCACTGGAATAGATGATGCGGAAAGGAGGCGCGACTTACCGGGAAGCGATAGTTTCTATTTCGACGAGGACGTCTTTCGGGAGGCGTGAGACCTCGACTGTGCTGCGGGCGGGAGGATTAGCGGTAAAGAATTTTGCATATTCTTCATTCATCGCGGTGAAGTCGTTCATATTTTTCAGGAAGACAGTAGTTTTAATTACTTTTTCGAGGGAGGAGCCGTTATCTTCGAGAATTGATTTAATATTGCTTAATACTTTATTGGTTTGTTCTTTGATTCCGCCTTCGGTGAGATTTCCTTCGAGGTCGAGCGCAATCTGTCCCGAAATGAAAATCATATTTTCGAATCCTATTGCAACGGAATAAGGTCCGATTGGCGAGGGTGCGTTCTTACGGTTTAAAATTTCCTTCATAGATTATAATTTTTTATTTTTCACAAATTTCGAGAATTCTTTCAAGGTCTTCATCGGAGTAATATTCAATTATTATTTCTCCGGACTTATTTTTTCGGGGTTTCAGAGTAACCTTAGTTCCGAAGAAGAGTCTTAGTTTATTTTCAATTTCCTCAGTACCAGTTATTTTTTCAAGAGTATATATTTTCTGTTTCTTTTTTCCTTTTGAATGAGGTTTAGTCAGTTCATCAAGTTTTTTAACTGTAAGGTTTTCTTCAATTATTCTTTTCCATATTAACAATTGTTCTTCATCATCATTTACACGCAGGATTAATCTTGCGTGTGCTTCGGTAATTTCATTTTTGCGAAGAGATTCTTTTATTTTTTCCGGTAATTTCTGCAGTCGCAGAAAATTTGCAACGGTGCTTCTTTGTTTATACACCTTAGCGGCAATCTGTTCCTGCGTGAACTGACATTCATCAATTAGCTTCTGATATGCATTTGACAGTTCCATCGGATTCAAGTCTTCCCGCTGAATATTTTCGATTAAAGCGAGTTCAAGAAGATTTTCTGTATTATCTTCAACCTTATCGAGAATATAAGCGGGGATTTTTTCAAGACCTGCTTTTAGTGCTGCTCTGACGCGTCGTTCACCGGAAATCAAATCAAATTTTCCTTTTCCGGAAGACGGTTTCACTGTTACAGCCTGAATAACACCCCGTTCTTTTATTGAATTAACGAGTTCCTGCAATTTTTCTTCATTTATGTTTTCGCGCGGCTGTAACCGGTTAAAGTTCAGATTTTCAATTTCTATTTCAATAAATTTATTTTTGTTTTTCTGTTCTGCGGAATCCGTTAAAAATTCTTTGCTTACACTTTTTTCTCCGAATATAGCCGATAAACCTTTTCCCAGACCTGATTTTTTTTCCATTTAAATTTCTTAAATTGTATTTTTACTTAAAAATTCATTTGCAAGTTCCATATAATTCTGTGCACCAGTTGAATAGGGATCGTATAATGTAATCGGCTTTCCGTAACTAGGTGCTTCACCAATTTTTACATTCCTTGATATTTTTGTATTATATACCCTGTCGGCGAAAAATTTCTTAAGTTCCGCTTCCACCTGATTTGCAAGCCGCAGTCTGGAGTCTATCATAGTCATTAAATATCCCTCAATATTAAGTGCGGGATTGAAGGCATTTTTCACAAGTTTCACGGTATTTAACAATTGCGAAAGTCCTTCAAGCGCATAATATTCACCCTGCACGGGAATTAAAATTGAATCTGCCGCTGTTAATGCATTCACCGTAATCAAGCCCAGCGACGGGGGGCAGTCTATAAAGATAAAATCATAATGATTCTCAGAAAGATTGTTACCGGAAAGAAAATCCTTCAGTTTATTTCTCAAAGAAGATTCTCTTTCCGGAATATCTTTCATTTCGAGTTCAGCCGCCACAAAATTTATATGCGACGTTATTATATCAAAATTTTCAATACCCGTAGATTTTATTGCCTCCGAAATTTTTGTTTCCAGCACTACAACTTCGTAAATAGTATTTCCATCATCCCGGGCTTCCATACCGACACCTGTAGTTGCATTTGCCTGCGGGTCGGAATCGATTAAAAGGATTTTTTTCCCCAGCGCGGCTAATGCCGCCGATAAATTTACAGCAGTAGTTGTTTTGCCGACTCCTCCTTTCTGATTCGAAATTGAAATTATTTTTGTCAAATGTATATTGTTATTTATTCATCAACAGTCAATACTTTCGCCCGGCTTTACAATAAGACATTTCTTTCCGATTGATTCTACTTTTCTTTTAAACTGTTCCACATCTGCCTTAATTAAATCAAATGTGTTGTAGTGAACCGGTACAACATATTCGGGATTCAAGAGTTCCGTTGCTTTAACCGCATCATCAATACCCATAGTATAATTATCTCCAATCGGGAGAAATGCATAATCAATTTTATTTGTATCGCCGATTATTTTCATTCCTTCGAAGAGCGAGGTATCGCCTGCGTGATAAATAGTTTTTTCATCAGCGGTAACAACTACACCAGCCGGTTCGCCGACATAAGTTCCGTCGGGAGTAGAAGAAGAATGATGCGCCAGAGTTAATTTTACTCTACCGAACGGAAAATTAAAACCGCCTCCAAGATTCAATTCGTGAGTTTTAATTCCTTTTTTTGCAATATAAACCGCAAGTTCGAAAGTTGCGAGAACGGTTGCGTCGAATTTTTTTGCAAGAAAGTCCGTATCGCCGTAATGGTCTGCGTGTCCGTGTGTTAGAATTATATAATCGCACTTTTTTATGTCGTCTTTTGTAATCTTAGCGGAAGGATTGCCCGTAATGAATGGGTCGATAAAGAGTGTATCTTCTTTTAACTGAAGTTCCAGACAGGAATGTCCGTGAAAGATTATTTTCATATAATTTATTATTTTATTTTTGAAATTAAAATGAATTAATTATAAAAGTATAATTTTTAGGTTTTTAATTCAATCATAAAAGGAGGGATTTAATTTTGAATTTTGAATTAGTTTTAACCGCAAAGGGGCAAAGAACGCAACGAAAACAACAAAGAAGAAAGAACAAAGAAGAAAAGGAAAAGAGAAAATAAGGAGAAAAGATGCCCACGAAAGACACGAAAGGCACAGAAAAATAATTAACGCA
>JAFGII010000013.1 GCA_016929695.1 Ignavibacteria bacterium | reverse complement strand
CCTAATAATTTTATTTTATTAAAACGAACTTTTTAGTCGATATGAATATGTCGTCAACTATCAATGAATAAAAATATACCCCGCTCGGTAAATCCGTCAAAGATCCGCCTTGGCGGGCATTAAATTTTACCTGATACGTTCCCGCCTGCTTATATTCATTTACAAGTGTTCTCACCTCTTTCCCCTGTAAATCAAACACAATTATTTCCACTACTCCTGCATTTGACATTTCAAATTTAACATTTGTCATTGAGTTGAACGGGTTGGGGTAATTCTGGTATAATTTAAAATTTTCAGGCATTATTTTATTTGAATTATTTATTCCTACAGGTTGTACATATAAATTACTGTCTGCTCTAATGGCATATATGTTGGTGTAATCAGGATGGAAATTATCCGAATTTCCTATGAACATTATATCTCCGTTATTTAATATAAAAGAACGGTAGAGTATAATAAAAGTTGTATTTATAAATTCCATTGATTTTAATATATTACCCATTGAATCCGTAATAATTGAATTTGCAAGCAATGTATCGTGAAAAAAACTAAACCTGTAATATAATAATAAATATTTATTCGAATTTATTGCTTTTATATCAGTAAAATCGAATTTGTCGTTCAGCAATTCCGGGAAATGTTTTGAAAATACAACATTACCGTCTGAATTTAATCTCTTAAATCCTATTCCCCATTTCCCCAAAGTAGAATCGTAAGTGTTGCCGCCAATTAAATAATATTGATTAATTTTGTCTATAAATAATCCGTCTGTCATTGATTGACTGTATGAACTGTATCTTTTATCCCAAATAATATTTCCGGATGTATCTACTTTTGTAATAACGCCGTCACTTTTATATGCTATATCTGAAGCCCAACCTCCTGCAATATAATTTCCTTCATTCGTTTCAATTAATGATCTGTAAATTCGTATTCTGTTTGCAGGAATATGTTTCTGCCATATCATATTTCCGTTTGAATCTAATTTCATTAAGTATCCATAATATGCCGTGCCATAAGATATTCTCCCGCAGGCAACATATTTATTATCGGAAGTTCTTATAATTCGATAGCAAATCGCGACCGGACTGTTTATATAGTTTTTATGCCATACGGTTTCGCCGGATGAATTTATTCTTAATGCAAATGATGATATCGGGCTTGTATGCCAACAACCTGTTACTACACATCCGCCGTCCGATGTTGATATACCGGCATTACTTTCACCTTGCTGAATGAATCTTGTCCAGATTGTATCTCCATAAGGATTTATTTTAATAATATATACACCTACCGGATAATTACTTCCTCCAATTATATAAAGATTACCGTTATCTGCCTTGCATATATCGTTTCCGCCATAGTCTGTCGTATATATCCCTTTATACGCCTTCTGCCAGGTAATAGACTGACTGAAACATACAGTGTTAATCACTAATAATAAAAGGATTGTAATTTTTTTCATCTTAATAATTTTATTTTATTAAAACGAACTTTTTATTCGATATGAATATGTCGTCATCTACAAAATAAATACCATTCAAATCTTTCACAGTTGGCAATGGACTCTGGCTGAACCACTGGGCTTGAAGAGAAGAAAAAGAAATTAAAAATATTGTTATTTTTACTAAAACTTTCACCGGATACTTTATAGTAAAGTTTAAAATATTTATTTTAATGTCAAGTAATTAATATTTCCATAATTAAAAAAGAATTTAATCAAATTGATGCGATGGAATTACGTAATAAAACGTTATCAATATATTTTGGAAATCCCGGAGGGATGACATATTTGTAGAATGTAAATATAAGAGGTAAAAACCCCAAAAGGGTGAAACATACGTTAATATTTTATGTCATCCTTTCAGGGTTCAATGTATTAATCGCAATTTTCTAAAAATATTCCACTCCTCCGGAGTTAAAGGATATTTTTTTTCTTTGTGTTCTCAATGAACTAAGTGATAAATAATTTTCCGCGATTATCCGTTATTCAGCGTTCTCTGTGTTCTGATGAATTCCTGTATTATATCAATTTTTTTGCTTTCAGAATCATATCTATGATTTCCCTGACTGCACCTTCGCCGCCGTTTTTCTTGCAGACGTAATGTACCTGCTCTTTTACGGCGTCAATTCCGCTGTTAGGACAGCAGGAAAAACCGACTTGTTTCAGCAGGGGAATATCAAATTCATCGTCACCAATATATGCGAAATTTTCGTTTTTTAAATTATACATTTTCTTCAGTTCTTCAAACGGAATGAGTTTATCATCCACACCTTCGTAAATATGGTCAATCTGAAGTGTCTCCGCTCTCCTCTTATTTACAGGTGATGTTTTTCCGGTTATTACCGCAAATTTCAGTCCGAGTTCCCTGCCGCGAACGATGCCGAAACCGTCGTGTGTGTGAAACATTTTTATGTCTTCACCGTCCGAAACGAATATTATGTGACCTGTAGTGAGGCATCCGTCAAGGTCCATAAGAACGATTTCGATTTTTGTTAAGTCAGGTTGTTGGTTCATAGTCTTATTTTAATTTTCCTCCCCCTACCCCCTCCAAAGGGGGATAAAAAACCGAAGGACAAATATCATTAAACGCACAATCACTGCACATCGGTTTCTTCGCCTTGCATATTTGTCTCCCGTGCTCGCCTATTAGCATCGAAAATTTGTGCTGCTCTTCATCCGGTACAATTTCTTTCAGTTCAAATTCTATTTTATCGGGATTATCATTTTCCGTCAATCCCAGTCTTGCGGCAACTCTCTTTAAATGCGTGTCAACTATAATTACATCCTTTCTTCCGAATACATTTCCGAGCATCACGCTTGCGGATTTCCTGCCGACTCCCGGAAGTCCCGTCAATTCTTCCATTGTTTGAGGAATCTTTCCGTTGTATTTCTCCTTCAGCACCTTACAAAGTTCGAGTATTGATTTTGCTTTATTATTCGGGAATGTAATTGATTTAATATTTTCTCTGAAATTGTTAAGACCGTCTTTTAATATATCACCGGAAGATTTGTATTTTGATTTGTAAAGCGGAACCATTACCATATTGACTCTTTCGTCAGTGCATTGTGCGGCGAGTATAGTTGAAATTAATAATTCAAACGGAGTTTTAAATTCAAGATGAACCTTTGCATCGGGATAAAGTCCGGAAAGTTTTTTTATTATGTAAAGAACTCTCTTTTTTAATTCGGGTTTTGTCATTCCGGTATAAAATAATTCAGCATTTTATAAATAAGTTTTGCCGTGAGGAAATCGGGGAACGGATTACTTTTATCCGGTGCAAGTTCGACTACATCGAAACCGACAACATTATGACTTTCTGAAAGCAGTATGAGAAGTTGAATCGTTTCGTTCCAGAAAAATCCGTCCGGTTCCGGTGTGCCCGTTTTCGGCATTATTGACGGGTCGAAATAGTCAACATCGAAAGTGATATATACATTTTTCTTTAATGTTTTCACTACTTCTTTCTGCCAGTTATTTCCGTATTCTCCGTTTCTGATTTGATAAGCGTAAAATGTGCGTATTCCTTTTCCTTTTATAAATTCATATTCCTCTTTGCACTGGGCTCTGATTCCAACCTGTGTAATGTCCGCGGTAAATTCAGCAACCCTTGCCGCAAATGAAGCGTGGGAATATTTGGTGCCTTCATAACTGTCCCTTAAATCAGAGTGGGCGTCAAAATGCAGGACGGAAAGATTTTTGAAATTATCGAAATGTGCCTTAATCGGTGCAGTTGATATCGAATGCTCTCCTCCGAGAGTGACTACGAATTTTTTATCTTTAATCAGAGCATCAACATTTCTGTAAATTAAGTCCAGAGCGGCTTTTCCTTTTTTGCCTCCAAAGTCAAGTTTTTTTATTGAAGCGATTCCTTTCTCGAAGCATAATTCACGGTTCAGTTCCTCATCAAAAAATTCAACATAATGGGATGCATTTAATATCGCTTCAGGTCCCTTAGCCGTTCCCTTGCCGTATGTCGTTGTTTCTTCATACGGCGCGGAAAGAATGGCAATTAAAGAATTTTTATAATTTGAATATTTATCTTCAATTGCGAGGAAATTCTTTTTTATTCCGTAAGTTTCAAACTTCATCTTTTCTCGATAAATTTAATTTCCCATTTTCCCATTTTTACTCTGCCTCTTGATGCTTTCTCGAGCCTGTCATTGATAGCAGAACCAATTCCGCTGTCTTTAACTTTTTTTGCAACTAAATATGCATAATTTTCTTCATCCAGTTTCCTTAAATCAGAAAAAAGATTCAGAGCGATTTCATTCAGATTTTCGTATTGTGAGAAATCCAGAATCCCTACGCGTTTTTCCTCAATGAAATCTTTAAGATTGTCCGTAAGATACATAGGAGTCGAAGGTGCATAGTGATTTTTCAGCATTCCCGGCGAGTAAATATCCGATTTGTGTTTTCCTTTTCTTGTTCTGTCCCTTGTGAGAATTACTTTTTTTCTCAATACTTTTTCAATATCTCTTTTAGTAATAAATCCCGGTCTTAATATTTTTATGTTGTCATCGAGAAAACTTACGACAGTTGATTCTATCCCGATTTCACATATACCGCCATCGAGAATGTAATTTACTTTGCCTTTCAGTTCTTTCAGAACGTCTTTTGCAGTAGTGGGTGAAATTCTTCCGAACATATTTGCTGACGGAGCGGCAATCGGCTTACCTGATTTTTTCAGGACTTTCTGAATCATCGGATGAGAGGGGATTCTGATTGCCACGCTGTCAAGTCCTGATGTAACTATATCCGGAATGTTCTGTTTCTTCTGAACTATGAATGTTATCGGACCGGGAGAAAATGCTTCGGCAAGTCTGAATACTTCTTTAGGAATATCCTTTGCGTATTTTTTAATATCCTTAATGCTTTTTATATGAACAATCAGGGGGTCAAATAAGGGTCTCTCTTTCGTCTGATATATTTTCAAAACTGCTTTCTCGTTTGTCGCATTGGCTCCGAGTCCGTAAACTGTTTCAGTCGGTAAAACAATCAGATTCCCCTTCAGGATTTCATTTACCGCAATGCCGATTCCTTTTGTAATTTTTGTAGGATTTCTTTTTCTGCCAGCCAATTTATTTTATATTGTTTTCTTTTTTTATAATATTAATTAATTCCGAAATGCAGTTAATATCATAATCAGAACCCGGATTAACCGTATTGAATGTATCTCCGTATCGTGCAAAAACCGTTTTCATTCCTACAGCTTTTGCACCTACAACATCGCGTTCCGCCCAGTCGCCGAGCATTAAACACTCATTTGCTTTCAATTGTAGTTTGTTCAATGCAAGATTAAACGGAACCGGAGACGGCTTTCTTTCCTTCGATTCATCAAATGTAATTACTACATCAAAAAGATGCTGAAGCCTTAAATAAGATAATCTCAACCACGCTTCCATTGTCGGTGCGTCCGATACAACCGCAAGTTTTAATCCCATCTTAATAAGTTCAATTAAAGTCGGAGTCACATTAGGATACAAAGTCAGAGCCGCTTCACGTGCCGTCCTGTATGCAATGATTCCCGATGAAATAATCTTATAATCAACTTTTCCGTAAAGGTCAATCAGCATTTTATCAAATACTTGTTGATACTCGATACCTTCTCTTTGATAAATATCAGAGATTCTTTTATTTGCTTCATCGAAAGTTATATCCAGGCCTGTATCTATCATTGCATATATAGCGGCATCAATCGCTCTTTTTTTAAAAAGCATGAAATCAACAAGCGTATTGTCCAGATCAAAAATTATTGCCTTAATCATTTTCTTAATTAAACTGTAATTTAAAAATAATATTTCATTAAAAATATTTATTAATATATACTCAAATGGATGATTGAATGATTGAATGATTGAATGATTGGATGATTGATTGATTGGATGATTGGTTGACGAATCCGAAGGATTCAAATATTTATCGCAAAGATTGAAAAAGAAGATTTCTTTGTTCCGAAGAGTTTTCTGAACTCATCGAAGGGACTCTCGGAATTGAATCACCAATCACCCAATCATACAATCACTAACAACTAATCACTAACAACTAATCACTTACAACTAATCACTTTTATTACCTCCCCGACCAGATAAAACGACCCTGTAATCAAGACCGCATCATCTTTACCCGCCTTATTCATCGCATATTTATATGCTCTCTTGACGTCTTTTAAAACAATACAATTCGTTTTATTCCGAAAAATCTTATACATCTCCTCCGGTTCCAGCGCTCGCTTATATTTGGGTTTTGTTAAAATAACGTATCCGCCGAGATTCTCAATTTCACGCAAACATTTCCTGTATTCCTTATCCTCCATCATACCGAAAATAATATATAATTTTCTGTATTTCACATATTTCAAATTATTCTTAATGTTTTTTATCCCCTCCGCATTATGAGAAACGTCAATAATAATTTTCGGGAAATCTTTAATAATCTGAAACCTTCCGTAAAAATTTGAATTTCTTGCCAGATTATGAAAACCATTTGATAAAATTATTTTATCGAATATCCGATTCTCTCTTTTTAAAATTGCTATCATCGATGTAATTGCCGCTGATATATTAATTTTTTGATAATCTCCGATTACCGGGGAATAAAAAACATCATTCCCATATTTAAAATTAAATCCCGTTTCCAGTCTTTCCATAATTCTTATTTTTGTTATATCAGGTGAATAATAAAACCCCGAATTTCGTTTTACTGCAGTATTAAAGATTATTTCTTTCAATTTCGGATTTAATTTCCCTGTAATTACAGGAATATTATTTTTTATTATTCCCGCTTTCTCTCTTGCAATGTCTTCAATCGTATCTCCGAGATATTCTCTGTGGTCAATGGAAATGCCCGTGATAATGCTGATTAAAGGTTTCAAAACATTTGTCGAATCAAGTCTTCCTCCGAGTCCCGCTTCAATTATCGCATAATCAACTTTATTAACCGCAAAATATTCAAACGCCATTGCAGTTGTTACTTCAAAAAAACTCGGAGATATTTTTTTTATTAACGGGTTTAATTTATTTGTAAATTCAATTACGAACTTTTTGTCAATCATTTTCCCGTTGAGAAGAATTCTTTCCCTAAAATCTTTTATATGCGGTGATGTATATAGTCCGCATTTGAATCCATATTCGAGTAAAACGGAATTGATTATAGAAGCAACACTCCCTTTACCGTTTGTTCCCGCTATGTGAATCGCATTAAGTCTCTTTTCGGGATTCCCGAGGAATTTCAGAATCGTCCTGATATTCTTCAAATCATATTTTATGCCCGCTCTTTCAAGCGAGTATAAATATTTGATGCATTTGTTGTAATCTTTAAACATAAAATATAAATTATGTAAAAGCGTAATTTAAAGAAATGCAATGTTAAATTTGAAGATAGTCTTAGAAGTTAGTCATAGAATAAAAGAGACAGTGAACTTGATAACTTTTCAAACTTTGAACTTGTAACTTTGAACTTGTAACTAAAAAAGAGGGATTTTCGGAAAGAATATTGAATTGAACTGCAGGGAAAATAAAGTTATCTTCAATATTACTAATTAAAATCGACATCTATATCATATTTAGATAAAATATCCGTTAAAGGTGCAAGGGTTCACAATCTCAAGAATATTGATGTTGAGATTCCGCGTGATAAACTTGTAGTGTTTACGGGACTTTCAGGCTCGGGAAAGTCATCACTCGCATTCGATACTATTTATGCGGAAGGGCAGAGAAGATTTATGGAAACACTGTCCGCCTACGCGAGACAGTTCATCGGTGATATGGAGAAACCCGATGTAGATAAAATTGACGGACTCTCACCTGCAATTTCTATTGAGCAAAAAACGATATCACAGAATCCGCGCTCGACTGTGGGAACTGTTACGGAAATTTATGATTATCTGAGACTTTTATTTGCAAGGTGCGGAACACAGTATTCTCCTGACTCGGGTTTAGCCGTTACAAGGCAAACTCTCGACCAAATGCTTGAGATAGTAATGAAGTTAAGGAATAATACGAAAATTATTATTCTTGCACCTCTTGTAAAAGGGAGAAAGGGACATTACAGGGAATTATTTGCCGATATATCATCGGAAGGATTTTCAAAAGTAAGAGTTGACGGTGAAATAATCGATATTGCAAAGGGAATGTCAGTAAGCCGTTACAAGATTCACGATATAGAAGTTGTGATTGACAGAGTCGCAGTGAATGAAAAATCAAAAATTCGGATTTACGGCTCGCTTGATGTTGCATTGAAATATGGTGAAGGTGTCGTAATAGTAAATGACGGGAAAAAAGACAGGCTCTTCAATGAAAAACTTTCCGACCCGATTACAGGCAGAAGTTTTTCCGAACTGAATCCCAATACATTTTCATTTAATTCCCAGTACGGCTGGTGTCCCGCCTGCTTCGGGCACGGCGTGAAAAAGGAAATTGATGCAGATATGATTTTTCCGAACAGGGAGTTGTCGTTTGAAGAGGGCGGGATCGCTCCCGTCGGAAAGCCTAAAAAAAACTGGATAAATCTTGTTATTAAAGGAGTTTTGGATGATTTTAAAGTTCCCGATGACCTTCCGATTAAAAAATATCCGATGGAAGTCATTGATGCGTTGCTCAACGGAATTCACGACAGACCGATTCAAGTAAAATTTGAAGCACCAAGCGGAGTCTATCTCTATAAGCATAATTTTAAAGGTTTGCTGAAATATATTGAAAAAGTTTTAAACGAATCGAATTCAGTAAGAATAAAGGAATGGGCTGAATCGTTTGTTACATTCAAGCCCTGTGATATATGTAAGGGGGGCAGATTAAAAGAGGATGCGTTGTGGGTGAGAATTACCGATAAAAACATATATGATGTGACGAAGCTGTCAATCAAGGAATGCAGGAAATTTTTCGGAAAACTTAAATTCAGCGACAGAAGACAAATCATCGCGGAAAAAATTATTAAAGAAATAAATACGCGGCTCGATTTTTTGTTAAATGTCGGACTTGAATATCTGACTCTTGACAGGATGGCAAGGACACTCTCGGGAGGAGAGGCTCAGAGAATCAGACTTGCGACACAAATCGGCTCGCAACTTACAGGTGTTCTTTATATCCTTGACGAACCTTCCATAGGACTTCACCAGAGGGACAATATTAAGTTAATTAATTCATTAAAAAATTTAAGAGACTTAGGAAACAGCATTATTGTAGTTGAGCACGACAGGGAAATGATTGAATCCTCGGATTTCATAGTAGATTTGGGACCTCGGGCAGGCGAACATGGAGGGGAAGTAATTGCGTATGGAAATATCAATCAGGTAAACGGTAATTCTTTTACGGTTGATTATATAAGAGGGATTAAGGAAATAGAATATCGCAAAGAGCGGCGGAAAGGCAACGGTGAAAACATAACTCTGAAAGGTGCACGGGGAAATAATTTACAGAATCTGGATGTAAAAATTCCGCTCGGTAAATTTATTTGCGTTACAGGGGTAAGCGGCTCGGGGAAATCAACGCTTATAAATGATACGCTATATAAAATTCTGCTGAACAGATTATTGAATTCAAATGAACAACCGCTTCCTTATGACAGCATATCGGGACTTACTAAAAACAACGGCGACAGGGTTGAGAAAATAATTGACAAAGTAATCGAAATTGACCAGCAGCCGATTGGCAGAACGCCTCGAAGCAATCCGGCAACTTATACGGGACTTTTCACTCATATCAGAAATATTTTTGCGGAACTGCCTGATTCAAAAATCAGGGGATATAAAATCGGCAGATTTTCATTTAACGTTAAAGGAGGCAGATGCGACGGATGTGAGGGCGGAGGGCTGAAAAGAATTGAAATGAATTTTCTGCCTGATGTTTATGTAACCTGCGATGTATGCAGAGGAAAAAGATATAACAGTGAAACGCTTCAGATTAAGTATAAAGGCAAATCAATTGCAGATGTGCTCGAAATGACCGTAGAGGAAGCCTCTGAATTTTTCAAACCGTTTCCGTCACTTCACAGGAAACTGAAAACGCTTTTCGATGTCGGACTCGGATATATCAGACTCGGTCAGCAGGCTACTACCCTTTCGGGCGGAGAGGCACAGCGCGTAAAACTCGCAACGGAATTGTCCAAGGTTCAGACGGGGCGAACTTTATATCTGCTCGATGAACCTACAACAGGATTGCATTTCGAGGATATTAAAATGCTCCTTGATGTGCTGAATAAACTTGTGGATAAGGGAAATACTGTTATTATTATCGAACATAATCTTGACGTAGTAAAAAATGCCGACTGGATTATTGACCTCGGTCCCGAAGGTGGAGACGATGGCGGTAGAATCGTTGCGGAAGGCACTCCGGAAACTCTCATCAAAAAATTCACTAATGTTTCTTATACGGCGAAGTATTTGAAAGAAACAGTTAGTGGACGTAAAAAAAGTACACAAGCAACTCAGTAATTTTAATCAGTATGTTTTATGTTGCCCGTGTACTAAATTCGTTATGATGAACAACAAAACATTTATGACAGAAGTTCATTACGGATATTGAATTTTTAAAAAAACTCCTGACGGTTTTCATCTGATTCAAAATGCAATTGCATAAATTATTATAGTACGTATTATATTGCTTTATATTACGCATAAAATCACATTTATTCCATTAGTTTTCAAATTCTGTGTAAAATGGCAAAGAATTGGTTCCAACGCCGGAGCATTGGAACCAGAAGTGAGCCCTGCTCTCGTTACTACGCTCCAGCGTAGTAACGGTAATTGGTTCCGGCTATGCCGGGTTATGCATAATAGGATGGTTTTATTACGCATATGTGAATTTTTTGATTTTAAACAAACATATAACACCCAATCATCCAATCATCCAATCATTCAATCATCCAATCCCCCAATCATCCAATCATCCAATCCCCCAATCATCCAATCCCCCAATCATCCAATCATTCAATCATTCAAGATTTCTCTTTCGGGATTTTCACGAACGATGCGAGAAGCACTCCCGCTATCGCTCCGTAAATTATCATAAATGTTGCACTGGACTGCAGGGGACAGGTGCCTGATGCACATCCGACATATTTCCAGTAAAGGAATCCGCCCAGTGCTCCGATTATAATTCCGACTGAATATATTACGTATTTAATATTTTTCTTTATCATTTTGCGTTTAATAATTTCGCGATGTATTTACCCGTGAGTGATTTTTTATTTGCTGTGATTTCTTCGGGAGATCCTTCGGCAATGATGCCGCCGCCGTCGTCACCGCTTCCGGGACCGAGGTCTATTATGTAATCCGCGCATTTAATCACTTCGGGATTATGCTCTATTACTAATAACGAATTTCCCTTCTTAATGAGTTCCTCAAAACAACTTAATAATTTTGAAATGTCATAAAAATGCAGCCCGGTCGTCGGTTCATCAAAAACAAAAAGTGTCTTTGAATATGATTCCTGAAATGCGAGATGATATGCAAGTTTGACTCTCTGCGATTCGCCCCCCGATAATGTTGTTCCGGATTGCCCGAGTTTCAGGTAACCGAGCCCTACATCTTCAAGATATTTTAGTTTCTTGATTACTTTGGGATAGTGCCTGAAAAATCTCATTGCTTCGCTGACGGTCATATTTAGAACATCATCAATGTTCTTATAAGTATTATCACTGCCTTTAAGTTTAATTTCAAGTATATCTGCCTTATACCTTTTTCCTCCGCACGCTTCGCATTCGAGAAAAATATCAGCCATGAACTGCATTTCTATTTTTATTGTTCCCGTTCCTTCGCAGGTTTCGCACCTGCCACCGGGCACATTGAAAGAAAAATTCCCGCTTGAAAAATTTTTCCGCTGTGAGATTGAAGTACGCGAAAATAAATCCCGGATTTCATCGAATGCTTTTATGTAAGTCACTGGATTACTGCGTGATGTCCTGCCTATTGCATTCTGGTCAACCATTTCAATGTAATCAATGTTTTCAAGCCCTGATATTGTATCATATTCTCCCGGTTTATTCGGGAAATATCCTTCAAGATGTTTTTTTGCTGCAGGAAATAATACCGAATGTACAAGCGAAGATTTCCCGGAACCGCTTACTCCCGTTATACAAACAAATCTGTTAAGAGGAATTCTGACAGTAATATTTTTTAAATTATTTTCTCTTGCTCCTCTTATTGTTATGAATTTCGTTTTCTTATCGGGTGTTCTTCTCTTGAGAGGAATGTTAATTTTATTTTTTCCGCTGAGAAATCTGCCGGTAAGTGAATCATCGTGTTTCAGAATCTCTTTATATGTACCCTGAAATATTATACTCCCGCCGTTTTCGCCTGCCATTGGTCCGATGTCGATTATCTCGTCCGCTTCTTTCATCATATCCCTGTCGTGCTCAACAACGAGAACAGTATTTCCGATATCACGTAAAGATTTCATTATCCTAATCAGTTTTAGATTGTCAGAAGGGTGAAGACCGATTGTAGGTTCATCAAGTACATAAATCGAACCGACAAGAGAAGAGCCGAGCGAAGTTGACAAATTTATTCTCTGGGCTTCACCGCCCGATAACGTGAATGATACTCTGTCAAGTGATAAATAAGAAAGCCCCACTTCGTTCAGATATTTCAGTCTTGAAAGTATTTCCTCGAGAATCCGTTCGCTTACTTTTTTTTCGTAATCCGTTATTTTCAGATTTCTGAAAAATTCATAGCACTCGCCGATTTTCATTATCACAATTTCGTGGATGTTCTTCCCTCCGATTTTAACATACAGCGCTTCGTTTCTCAATCTCGACCCGCCGCAGGTATTGCAGGTCGTGTATGCCCTGTATCTGTTGAGCAGAACTCTGTAATGGATTTTATAAGATGCTTCTCTTTCTATAAACTGGAAAAACCTTTTCAGACCGATGAAGCGTTTTCCGCCTTTCATTATGAAATCTGTCTGCCTTTTGTCCAGTTGCCTGTAAGGAATGTTTATATCAATATCGAATTTATCGGAATCCCTGATTATATCGTCGAGGAATTTTGAAAACTTAGGTGTTGTAAACGGTAAAATCGCTCCGCCAATAATGGATTTGCTTTTATCGGGGATTACAAGGTCGTAATCAATATCCATTGTTTTGCTGAATCCCTGGCATTTCTTGCAGGCTCCGAAGGGATTGTTAAATGAAAATAATCTCGGCTCGGGCTCTTCGAACATTATTCCGTCTTTTTCGAGAAACTGCGAAAATTTATAAACCTTATAATTCTTTTCATCCTCGAATATTCTTATACTCAGATATCCTTCTCCTTCGCGGAATGCCATTTCGGCTGCGTCAAATAATCTTGTCCTGATTTCTTCGTTATTTTCGGAATATATGAATCTGTCAATCAGATAATTGACTTCATACTCTCCTGCGGGATAATGTTTCTTTATTTCTTTTACTGCTGCAATTGAACCGGTATCGTTTAAATCCAGTAAATCATCACCCGCAATTATTTTGTAAAATCCTTTTGAACTAAGTGAATTCAGGAATTCCGGAATATCTTTTTCACGTTTGAGATTTTTCGTGCAGTAAATGAATAATCTTTTACCGTTGTAATTTTTCAGGAATTCAATAATAGTTTCGGGTGAGTCTTTTTTTACGGGCTCGTTGCTGACAGGGGAATATATAGTTCCGATACGGGCAAACAGCAGGCGAAGATAATCGTATATTTCCGTTGATGTGCCTACTGTCGAGCGTGAATTCCTTGAACCCGTCCTCTGCTCTATTGCCATTGATGGTGCCAGCCCCTCAATGCTGTCAACGTCCGGTTTATTCATTTTTTCGAGGAACTGCCTTGCGTAAGATGAGAGACTCTCAACGTATCTTCTTTGTCCCTCGGCATAAACGGTATCAAACACAAGCGATGACTTCCCCGAACCGCTGACACCCGTAACGACTATGAATTTGTATTTTGGTATATTAAGGTCAATATTTTTCAGGTTGTTGACTCTTGCACCGCGTATGACTATGTATTTTTTGGTGATACTCAAATTATTTTACTACCATCATTTGTTTGGTCAGCGTCTCGTTTGCGGTTGTGAGTTTGTAAAAATATACACCGCTTGATACATTTGATGCGTCGAATTCGGTTTCATAAGTGCCGGGAATGAGTTCAGACGATACAAGCGTGGATATTTCCCTTCCGCTTATATCAAAAACTTTTAAGGTAACATTTGACCCCCTTTGGAAGGGGTAGGGGGAGGCTACGTCAAATCTGATTTTTGTTACCGGATTAAACGGATTAGGATAATTCTGGTAAAGAATGATTTTATCCGGAACAGTTGTGTTGATATTTTTAATTCCGATGACAGGATTTGCCAGTTCAGTAATCTGTCCCGGAATGTTTATACTGAAAGTTACACCGATTGGAGATAAATCAATATTGGTAGAAGGAATGTAATCCTTAACCATCCAGATGTTCTGTGCTATCCACATTGTATCAGGTATCTGAATAATGGGAACTTCAATAGAGGGAAGAGGCGGCGGCAGTACGATTAAATATGCAATGCCGTAAATATAAACAAACTTTTTCGAAAGGTAATTTCCGTTAACGGTATTTATAGTCTCATCATTCAGTCTTTTTCCTTTATAACTAAACCTGAGCGGCAAAGTCATCGTATCAATCTGGAAAGTAGTATCCTTTGTAAAAATTGTGTATTGTGAATTTACAGTTTGCGCAAATCTGTAAACGCTGTACCAGTTTTCAAGAGACCTGACAAAGTTAATAATAGGGTCAAGAAGGGACGGCGGTATCGTATCGGGAAACAATCTGTTCTTAACGAATTCCCATCCGTTTGTCGTCTGGAAGTTGTAATAAAAAGTATCGTTCCACGGGGCAGTCTGATTGAAATTAATCAGATTGCTTTTGGATAAAACGTGGCTTGCAAGCAAACCTTTGTAATTTGCCGTGAATGCAAATGAATCAATCCTGTATGTCACCAGTGATGTAATTGGATTATTATTTGAATCAAGCGGTGTATTTTTAAAATACCACTTATATCCTGTCGCTGATGGAAAAAATGTTGATGCATTCTGTGACTGTGCAACTGAAATTACAAAGAAAACCGATAATATGATTAATAATATTTTTTTCATTTTTTATATTTATTTCCCTTAAATTATTGAATATAAACATAAAAAAAAATATATATCTTCATTATATCCCTGGAGTTTATCCCAATTCACTCGAGAGAGGGGGAAGAATTGGGTTAACCGGAATATGACAAATTATCGAATTACATTATAATATTAATTTATATAAAATTGTATATAAGACTGTCAATTTGGATATAAAATATTTAAAAGGCGTAGGCGAAAAAAGAGCGGAAGCATTCAAGAAAATCGGAATTACGAGTCTCGAAGATTTTATCCGGGTAATTCCGAGATTATATGTTAAGAGAGTAAATATCAGGGAAGAAAGAAATCACTATGCTGATGTAGTTGTAATTTACGGAAAGGTAATGGATGTGGAGCCTGCGGCGAAAATGAATCAACCGATAAAAATTTTTCTAAACGACGGAACGGGAACGATTGAAATTCCGATTTTCGGTGCAACGGAATTCAGGTCTAAACAGTTCAGATTACATGAGAATTACCTGTTTTACGGAAAAGTTGCGGAAGGGTGGTCATCCACCAAATATAAACTCGATTACAAAGACCATCTGAAACTTGAAGGTAAGGATGAACTCGAAAGGAAATTTTTAAAATTGCCTTTTATTCCCGTTTACCAGATTCAGGGAGAACTTAAGAAATTATTCATAAAACCATTGCTGCTTGCAAGGATTGTCCATTCGGCTTTTTCCGTTATTTATCATCAGAGAAGTGATATAATTAAGGAAACGCTCAATGAAAATATCCGTGATTCAATGAATTTGATGTCAAAGAGAGAGGCGATTGCAAAAATTAATTTTCCGATGAATGAATCCGAGCGTGAAACGGCAAGGAAGAGGAATGCTTTCGATGAACTCTTCTACCTCGAAATGATAATGGCTTTCAAGAAAAGAATGATTAAAAATGAAACGAAAGGTATATCATTCAAAAGCGAGATAAAGAAACTTTCGGAAAATTTTGTTAAGTGCATTGATTTTGAACTGACCGGTGCACAGAAACGGGTGATAAATGAGATTTATCAGGATATGAAATCGGATAATGTAATGAACAGACTTCTTCAGGGTGATGTGGGGAGCGGAAAGACACTCGTGGCAATATATGCTATGCTGATTGCTGCCGAGAATGAATATCAGAGTGCATTTATGTGCCCGACTGAACTTCTTGCGGAACAGCATTTTCATACAATATCGGATTTTATTGAAAAATTTAATCAGGTGTCGGGGAAGGATTATAAAGTTGCTTTTCTTGTCGGCGGTCAGAAGAAAAGACTTCGAGAGCAGATTTATCAGGATATAAGACTCGGCAAGGCACAGTTTATAGTCGGAACTCACGCTCTGATTCAGGAAGCAGTAGAATATAAAAATCTCGGATTTGCGATTATAGATGAGCAGCACAAGTTCGGAGTTTTACAAAGAGCAAAACTTAAAGAGAAGGGACTTAATCCTGATGTGCTTGTTATGACGGCAACCCCGATACCAAGAACTTTGTCACTGACTATTTACGGCGACCTTGATGTATCTGTCATTGATGAAATGCCGCTTCACCGTAAACCGGTAAAAACATTTTTAAGAGAGGAAGCCGAGAAGAAAAATGTTTACGGGTTTATTAAGGATGAAATAAAAAAAGGCAGGCAGGTTTATTTTGTATATCCTTTGATTGAGGAATCCGAAAAAATGGATTTGAAATCTGCCGAGGAAAATTATCAGATTTTAAAGAAAAGGGTATTCCCGGATTTGCAGGTCGGGATGATTCACGGCAGAATGTTCTGGTATGAAAAAGATGAAGTAATGAGGGACTTTAAAGACAAGAAAATGAATGTGCTTGTTTCAACGACTGTCATAGAAGTTGGTATTGATATTCCTAATGCAACTATTATGGTAATAGAAGATGCGCAAAGATTCGGATTGTCACAGTTACATCAGTTGCGGGGGAGAGTGGGCAGGGGAAGCGAGCAGTCTTACTGTATTCTTGTCGGTAAAAATCTTGACGACATTTCAAAAAGGCGGCTCGAAATTATGTGCGAGACAACAGACGGTTTCAAAATAGCGGAGGCGGATATGGAAATAAGAGGACCGGGTGAGTTTTACGGGCTGAGACAATCGGGAGAACTGAATTTTCAGGCGGCGGATTTATATCGCGACAGGGAATTGCTTCTGAAAGCAAGGGATATTGCATTCAAACTCGTGGATGAAGACCCGCAGTTGAGGAAACCGGAAAATCAAATTATCAGAAATTATTTTATTGCGAATTACAAGGACTCGCTGTATTTGATGAAAATAGCGTAACAATTAAGAATTAAAAATTAAGAATTAAGAATAAAAAATAAATAATGGAAAATTCAGTCAACACAAAATCAATCAATCAGTCAATCAATCACCCAATCATCCAAACACCCAATCATCTAATCACCCACCCACCCAATCACTAACAACTAATCACTAACAACTAATCACTACAGAATGGTATATTTTTAATGGATTTTAAATTATATTTTTATAAAAAATAAAAGATTTTAATTGGAACAGAAAAGCACAAAAGTTGAGATTATTCTTCCGGTTCTTACTATATTTTTTGATGTGATTGCTATACTGATTGCTTATTATATATCATATCAGATAAGATTTTTTACTACTTTTAACAAGATTTTTCCTATAACTGAAGGAATTCCTGAACTCGGTTCTTATTTATTGTTTGCGGTCATTACTATTCCCCTATGGATAGCGGTTTTTCAACAGAATAAATTATATAAACTTAACCGGAATGTATTTATATTCGATGAGTTTTTTCAGATATTTAAATGCGTCACAATAAGTATAATTTTTTCAATAGGAATTATATTCTTCTTCGTCAGGTCCTTCTCATTTTCAAGGCTCGTGTTTGTTCTGATTTGGCTCGATTCAACCCTGCTTATTTTATTTTTCAGATATTTTACTCTAAAACTGGAAAAAACTTTTTACAATAAGCGAATCGGACTTAAAAATGTTGCTGTCGTCGGAAGCAATGATATTGCTGCAAAAATATTAAACAGATTCCGTGAAAATGTATACGTAGGTTTTAATGTTATAGGATATTTTGCAAAACAACAGAATAATGAATTTTCTAATAATATCAAATATCTGGGCGATTATAAAAAAATCCCTGAGATGATTAAAAAGTACGGAGTTCAGAAAATTCTGATATCTGTAGGTCTTGAAGACCAGAATGATGTTTTTATCCTGATGAAACTCTGTCAGGGAATAAATGTGGAATTTATGCTGTATCCGGATTATATGGAAGTTTTAACCAGTAAAGTAAAAATTGAGCACATTGACGGAATTCCGTTTATGAAACTGAAATCTATTCCGATGAATACGTGGAATAAGATTTTAAAAAGATTGTTTGACATAATTTTTTCATTTTTATTCATTCTGTTCCTGTCACCGTTTTTGTTATTAATCGCCTTACTTGTAAAAATTACTTCCAAAGGTCCTGTTTTTTATTCTCAGGAAAGAGTTGGATTAGACCAGAAAAAATTCAATATTATAAAATTTCGTTCAATGATACAGAATGCTGAAACAGAAGGTCCGGTTTTTGCATCCAAAGACGAAAAAAGATATACTAAAATAGGGAAAATTTTAAGGAAGTACAGTCTTGACGAACTCCCTCAATTTTTCAATGTTCTCAAAGGTGATATGAGTATTGTAGGTCCGCGTCCTGAAAGGGAATATTTCATTAATCAGTTAAAAGAAACTGTTGTTAATTATCTTGAAAGGCACAGGGTAAAAAGCGGTATCACCGGCTGGGCACAGGTTAACGGATACAGAGGGTCAACAACATCAATACAAACAAGAATAGATTATGATATTTACTATATTGAAAATTGGTCTCTGGCTTTTGATATGAAAATAATTTTCAGAACTTTAAAAGAAACTTTCTTTTCAAGAACTGCCATATAACATATAACTTTATTTTTTCTATTACAGAATATATATTTAATGATTAAATTAATGAAGAGGTAGAATTTGATAGCCGTGATTATATATTATCTGCATACATTGTTTGCTATATTTATATTTGCAAGAACTTTTCAAAAGGATGGTTTACTTCAGGCAATATTAAATATCGCTTTCATCGTCATCATATTTACGGTAGGTTGGACGATTACGGACGTTTTTGTCGGTCTGATTGTCTCAGACCAGGGTTATCTTGTAAATGTTGCACCCGGCAGTTTTTTAAATGGTCTATTGAGACTCACGGGATTTTATGAACCACTCGGGGGTAATATGGTGAAATTGACGCCTAAAGATTCTGTAGCATTAATCGTTATTACTGTTGTTGAAGTGTTTTTCTACAGATTCTTTTTCTCTATAAATAAACAGAAAAGAAATAATCAACCGCAAAGTCAGATTAATTGAAATTTAAATTTATTCATATTGCTGCAATTCTGATTCTCATCCCGGTAATTTTACTGACTGTTAATTCAGTTTCTACAGGTCAGTCGAATTCAAAGGACATTATTGTTTCTTTCATTACTTATAACGGATACGGGAATAATTTATATATTGATAATCTGCTTGTGGGACAAAAACCTGAACTTGATATTGCAGTTGTAGCTGTTTTGAATATAGGCAGAGATACAACGTATGTTACCGATACGTCAGTTTCAAAAATATCACCACAGGCAATGGTTTTTAATGCAGGTAATCTACCTGTTTCTTCCTCGTTTCTTCTCGTTATGCAAATAGACGAATTCGGATATCAAGAAGCCGATACCATAGCCGGCTTAAATTCAGGCTTTAGTATGCTTATTGAGTTTGATTCTCTTACTTATTCCGTGAATGTCCCGTTTACAGTAAAAGTATATATTGCTTTTGCAGATTCGACCGTTGATTCAAACAGGTCAAATGATACGTTAATTCAGAAAGGTATATTTCTTGAAGGTGTTCCTAAAAAAATATTGATAGAAGGATTCACAAATACTAATTCACCCGGCTGTGCTTCACAGGACCCCTTTATCAACGCTCTGGTAAATAACAGGTTAAATGATGTCTGTGCCGTTAAATATCATACGGGATTCCCGCTGCCTGCTAATGATTCCATGTATTTGTTTAACTCTCAGGGTTCTGATGCAAGAACTAATTATTATTCTGTTAATTCAGTTCCCAATACATATTTCAACGGTAATCTGCGTCTTCCCCTGCCTTATACAAGGGATTCGGTTATTAATGCAAATTTTGAGTATGCAAGGAAATTTGCGAGTCCCGTGTTGGTTACTGTACGGGATTCTATGATTGGAAATGATTCCATTAAATCGAATATTAATGTTAATTTGCTTTATAATCTTAAGTCCGGTGAATACAGATTAAGAATAATGTCTGTTGAGAGATTAATTATTTATGACCAGCCGCCCGGCACAAACGGTCAGACTCAATTTTTCGATGTTTTCAGAAGAGCGTATCCTGATTCAAACGGATTTGAAATTTCACCTGCTGCAGGAAATTATGAGTTTACGGTTACATATCCGATTGAAGAGCCCTGGGCAGATACTATGATTTATACGGTTGCTTTTCTGCAGAATGATATGACAAAAGAAATTTTGAATTGCGGAAGGGGAAAAGACATCATTATTAATATTCCTGAATTTGTTCACAAAAATAATGAGATATTTAAGGCAGATTTGAACTATTCTTTTTACGGCAGGAATTATTTTTTTATAAAAAGCAGAACATTCAATACTTATACTTTTAAAGATTCACTTTATTCGGGGAATACATTTTACGAATTATTTGAATATGAATTTCCGCCTCAGGGATGGATTTTAAATAATGCTGACAGGGATATTTCCATTCAGCAGGTAACAGGAACTAACGGTAGAAGTTTCGGGGGTTTTAAATGCCTGAAGATGCCATTTTTTGATTACAGTAACATAGGACAGTATGATACTCTTATTACTAAATTAATCCCGGATATTACGGAAAATGATACACTTCAGTTTGATTATGCTTACGCCAGATATATCGGTGATTTTATTGACAGTCTGAGAGTTGAAGTCTCCACTGACGGAGGAACCACATATACAGAAATATTTAACAAGGGAGGAAACGTGCTTGCTACTTCTTCTTCAACAACATTACCGTTCTCACCAAGTACGGCTTCTCAATGGATGACTTTTTATTACCCGATGAGCCTTTTACTCGGAGGTGACAATTTTTATGCAGGCAAATCCTCCTTTGAATTAATGCAAAATTATCCAAATCCGTTTAATCCAAAAACCATAATTTCTTACAGAGTGCTTAAAGACAGTTATATCACAATGAAAGTTTATGATATTACAGGAAGAGAATTAATAACACTTGTATCTAACTATAAAAGGAAAGGGGACTACTTCATAGAATTTGATAATTCATTATTGTCAAGCGGAGTTTATTTTTACAGAATGATTTCCGGGGATTATTCGGATACGAAAAAAATGGTTCTGGTCAAGTAACAGTTTAGTTTATAAAGTTTAAGGTTCATCAAGTTTGAAAAGAGGGGGTCAATCTCATTTTTAAGTTTATTCAGCAATTACATAAGAGTTAATACAGTTATTTCCGGCGGGCAGTTTACGCGAATCGGAAGTCCGACGGTTCCTATTCCCCTTGAGACATAAAGTTTCCTGTTACCATTGAGGTACAACCCGCTGACATATTTATTTACAAGACTTGCAAATGATAAACTATAATCACCTAAGGATGCGAATATTACCTGCCCGCCGTGAGTATGCCCGCTGAAAACAAGGTCAATATCGAAGCTATTCAGGTTGTCGAATATATAAGGTTTATGACATAGCAGAATTTTTGGAGTAGTATTGTAATTTATGTTTTTCTCAATTGCTTTATTTATCGCAGTATCTTTAGCAGTTGAAATATATTTTAAAATAACTTCGTTCTGTTTTGCTCCGCTGTCTCGTGTATCTTCCGTACCTATGATAATCAGATTATCTCCATTTATATTGATAATTTCAGAGTTATTTCTTAGCATTTTAAAGGGTGTCTCATTAGTTATTACTTCTGCGATAAATTCCGGGTCTGAAAAATAATCGTGGTTTCCTAAAGTTGAATAAATGCCGTGCTTTGCTTTGAGGTTTTTAAATGAATTTACAAAAGGATAAATTTCGTCTTTTGATGTATTTGTTAAATCTCCCGGAATCACTATTAAATCTGATTTCAGTTCGTTTATTATCTTTACGTATTCGTTCATCTTATCCTCCGGCATATAAGGTCCGCTGTGAATATCGCTTATCAGTGTTACGGTTACACCTTTGAGACTATCGGGTAAATTTTTCAGATGAATCGTTTGTCTGATAATTTCATACTTATCTTTTCTCAGAACACCTACCCCTGCTCCGATAAATGCATAACCGGTTAAAAATACTCCCGAAGATGCAATAAATGCCCGTCGGGATTTATCGAACTTGACAATCTTTCTTTTTGATTTCAGTCCGGATAGGTATTGCTGAATAGAATTGAATTTCTTTAAAATGAACAGAGTCAGAGAAAAAGGTGATTTAATTATTTTTATCGCGAGCAGAATTATACCGATGAAAAACATTGCAGACTGATAAACAAAATACGGAACGAATAGTGTGTAATAAAGTAAGTCGGGAAATTTTGAAACATCGAACCTGAGCAGAAAAAAGAATATGTGAGGAAAATTTAAAACCGACACCAATGACACTGCCGCATAATTAAGTTTCTTTTTGTTAAAACCCTTTCTTGCAAGAAATTTCTTAAATGATGACAGAACAAGCAATTGCAATGAAATCAGTACTGCCGTGACAATAAAAAAAAATATAAGTCTCCTTTCAAATGTCATAATATTTACTTTTCATTTATAACAAATATAAATATAATTTAGTTTTATATACGAGTAAAATTATAATAATTTATCGGGGAACAGACTTATGAATAATAAATTTAAATATACCGTGTTTAATTTCTGAACTGCAAAATAATAGTATATGCAGAATTCCCGTTTTTGTCAATTCCTTGCCGTGTACTTGTTAACATACGGGTATTATGATACGAACTTTTAATTCCTGATTATCCCCGGCAGCAAGGAATTAAAATAATTATGGAGAATTTGAAATTTCAGAAGTTGTGGTAAACTAATGAAAAACTAAAGACCACTGCTTTTTAAGCAGTCAGTGCAAATAAAAAGGTACAGTAAATTAATTATTGTTTTTTTGTTAATACAATAGTATATTTACTCATAGGCATTAATTAAATAAAGAGGAATATTATGAACAAAGAACAACTCGTTACAAAAATTGCCGGCGATGTTAAAATAACAAAAGCCCAGGCGAAGGCAGCATTAGAATCATTTGTAGATGCCGTCGAAAAGACTTTAAAGAAAGGCGATAAAATTGCTTTAGTCGGTTTTGGGACTTTCTCAGTTTCAAAGAGAAAAGCCAGAATAGGCAGAAACCCTGCAACCGGGGAAACAATTAAAATCGCTGCAAAGAAATCAGTAAAATTCAAAGCAGGTAAGGAATTTTCTAATTTTATCAATGGCTTGAAAAAATAATTGCTGATTCTTGTTTTTCGAAGGCATTATGTGATGAATTCTGCATAATGCCTTTTTTTTTATTTTACAATTGCGAATTTTCCTATTTTGTCTCCCACGTCAACCCCGTTTGAGTTTTTTCCTGTTGCTCTGAATATATAAATTCCGCTTCCTGCTTCATTCCCGTTAGAATCTCTCAAATCCCATTCAACTCCGCCGTTGCCGTCTGTTTCTTTTATTTCCCTTATAAACTTGCCTGATATATCGTATATGTAGATAGTGGCGACAGGAGTCAAATTTGCAAATGTTATGTACCCCTGCCCGTTTTTCTTTATATAAGGATTCGGATAAGTAACTACGTTTTCAAGAGTCTCGCTTGAAAAAACCAGTCCGAATGAACTACCTGCTCCGGGTGTGATTAAAATTCCGTTCTCCGATTTAACATTTACAACTCTCAATATATAATTTTTCCCAGATGCCCCAGGTGTTCCTCCTGATATTGTCAGTATCACACTCTTGAGGTCTTGCGGATTGAATTCGGATTTTGCAATTTTTAAATTAAACGGCTCTAATGAATAATTGTCGGAATTTACAGATGTTGAAGAATCAACACCTAAATTAAAGTCAACTCTTATTTTGTCTTTAGTAATTAGTTTTGCACTTGTAATGTAAAATATGATGCTGTCTTTTATATTTATATATAATAAAATTTCAGTCGTATCTATCGGGGAGCCGTATCCATCGACTAAATTCCTCGTTTTAATCTTATAAAGCCCGTTTTTTAATTTTTGACCGAAAGTCAGTAAATATTCGGTATTATTTTTATATGAAATAAAATCCGGATTTATAGTATCGTTGATAATTACGGATGAAGGACTCGGTGACCCGTAGGAAATTATATTAGAAAATTTTACTGATGCGCTGTACGACCCTTCTGATTCTGCAGAAACAGGTTTTGTTTTATTATGTACAAAAATTTTCAGCGGACCGCAAGGAATGCTCTCTTTTATCTGTAAAGAAGTATCTGTTGCTGTTATTTTATAGAAATAATATTGTCCGTTATTTACATCAGTATCGTAATAAATATTTGAAAATATTATATCGTATGTATTGAAATTAGTTGAATCGGTAGAGCGGTAGATTTTATAATAATTTGAATTACTTACGGTATTAAAAGTAATTAATACAATGTTGGAATCCAGACTGTATCCTTTAAGTCCTGTTGGGGACGGGGTTTGCGAAAGTATAGTTTCTTTTTCTAAAAATCTTAATGAATCTCCGGAAAAATTCAATCCGATTTCATTAATTCCGTTATTATTTAAATCAAATATCCCCTGTGAATAAGAATTAATTCCGCTTTTATAATAGACCGGCTCATATTCAGTTCCGCTGTACTGATAAATATAGAATATATTGCCTGTATTTACGGCAAGCATATTTTTTACTGGACCTGATATCGAATATGATTTGATAGAAGTATTTGAGAGAGGAGAGTAGTTCCTGATAACTATTCGGTTTGTCAAAATAAGGTTTCCGCCGGGATTTAATTTGAAAAAAGATACATAAAGAATATCGGGTAAATCGTTATCCGAACCTGTTCCGAAAGCAATTTCTTTTTTGCCATCATTATCAAAATCTCCGTATGTTAAACATTCTGCTTTAAATGTAACCCCCTCTATATCCGCAGAAGTGACCTTCGTGAAATTATTGTCCGAGTTGCATCTGAAAACATTTAAGGTGGATACGGCGTAATTTTCAGTAAAATGCAGGTCAGTGAAGATAATTTCGTTTTTACCGTCATTATCGAAATCATCAATTAATATTTTTTGCGAATTCGGCTCGGAAGTTATAGTGCTGTAAGGGAGAACAGCTATTTCAACAAACTGACTGCCATTATATTCGAGTATTCTGAGTCCTGTTCTTCCATAACCTGTTAATTCTTTCAGTCCGTCATTGTCTATATCGGAAATTGAGGCAGACCAGAAATTATCACCGACTTCGTCGCTCCAGACCTTCTTTACAGGTAAGGCATTTGATACAGGAGATTCAAATAAAATTCCGTTCCTGCCTTTAGATGTTAAAAGATTGATTTTCCCGTTGCCGGTTACATCTCCAATATCTTTCGCAGTTACAAAATCTTCCCAGTTATTATCGGATATTTTTATGAAGTTCTGTCCGTTGAATTCATATACATTTAATTTCAGATTGTTGTTAACATCGGTTACAAAAAATTCTTTCAAGCCGTTTCCATTAATATCAACAAGTGTATCCAGAATCTGAGAAAGAGGAAGAGCATATTGACCGGAAGTATATCCGTATGAGTTGATTTCATTTGCTGCAGTAAAAATAAAATTCGGTTCGGAATGTGTAATTCTTTTTTTGTTCAATGCTTCTGCTTCTATGTAATATTCGTATGCAGTATTCGGGTAAAGATTTTTCCCCTTTAATAATCCGAAATGAACATTTGAAACATAACCTATATTTTCATAACCCAAATCAGCAAAAATATACTGATATGGTTCAGTTATGTTTTTTCTTTTGAAAAATATTTTTCCGACTGTGGGTTTATTTGTTATAAATGTTATAATATTTGAAATGTTATTGCTGTCGGCAACGTTGTATAATGCTGACACAGAAGAAATTTCAGGGGTTTTGCTGTCTTTATAAAATATTAATCCATGCTCTATAGTTCTTCCGGAATAAGTATCAATGATTAATCTCAATGTATAAGTAGTGTCCGGAAGCGATTCAATATTCCAGTTCAGAACTGTATCTTTAATAAATTGATTACTTCCTGACGAAAATATATTAAAGGGGTATAGAAAATTTTCGCCGTAGGAATAAGATATTATAGTACTTTTTGTAAAAGGATACGCAGATGAAATAACCAGCGGAACGGAATTATCATAAGAAGAAAAATTCTGATAGGGGAGATATATTCTTGCAATAGCGGGATTATCAATGTTATTGTAGGCACTTAGAATATTGAGTTTGCCTGATGCGGAATAATGGTCCCACCCGGTCTGGTTTTTTATATAATCAGTATTTGAAACGAGTATTCCCCTTATTTCTTCATTTGTCAGATTCTTGTTTTTTGATAAAAGAATAGCAGCCGCTGATGAGACAATCGGGGCGGAAAATGAAGTGCCGTTTATGTAAAAATAATCTAAATTCAACTGCTCCAGTCCTTTGCCTGTTCTTGAGGTCGTAAGTATCTGATTACCGGGCGCAAAAATATCAACTGTTTCGCCGAATGTTGAAAATCCTGTTCTGAAATTATTCGCGTCTATCGCACCGACCGATATTACTTCATCAAATGCTGAAGGATAATGAAGGTTGTCGGAAGCAGTATTCCCTGCGGATGTAACTATTGTAATATTTTTGCTGTAAGCAAATCTCGCCACGTCACGGAAAAGGTTACTATAAATGTTATCACCAAAACTGAAATTAAAAATTTTGACTCCTGCGGAAATGCCGTAAAGAACTGCATAAGATACGATATCTTCTGCTCCTGTCCCATTTTTGTCGAATGCTTTCAGAACAAGTACTTTAGTGTTCGAAGCAGCGGACGAGATTCCGATACCGTTGTCAAATCCCGCATTTATAATTCCCGTGACTGCGGTACCGTGTGAATTAATATTGTCATCGGAAGGGTTGTTGCTGTTCGAAATGAAATTCCAGCCCCGCCAATCATCAATGAAACCGTTATTGTCATCATCTATGCCGTTGTTTTCTTTGCCGTTTCCAAATTCGCCGTAATTAATTTTATAACTGTTTTGTAAATCCGGATGCGTGAAATCCAGACCTGAATCAATTACTCCAATTACGACAGAAGAATCTCCGAGTGAAAAATCCCAAACAGAGTTAAATCCTGCATTGCTTAAATAATACTGGGATGAAAAGTACGGATCATTCGGAATTATATATACTTTTTCAGAATTTTCAAGATTTAGTATTCCTAATTTCTGAACATATTCAATATATTTATTAAATTTAAGCCGGCCAATCAGCAGGTTTATAGTTCTTTGCTCAGATTTAAAAATGAAAATTCTTTCCAGACCTATTATTTCAATTTCGCTTTTTGTGAATTTTCTTAACAGTTCATTGTTGATAAATGGTTTAAAATCCTTTGCACCGGAATTATCCAGTACATCTCCGATACCTGATTTATCACCCTTATAATTTCCTGTCCTGAAGTTATTAAGTGTGTTAGGAGGGGCATCGACTGATAGTTTGATTACAACTCTGTCAGTTTGCGGAAATCCGTTGGAGAATGAAATTAACAGAATATAGAATATAGATAATATTTTAAAAGACTCTTTTCCCATAAAAATATGTTGAATTTACTTTTGCGTCTTTTATTTCGTCATGTGGAATCTCAAAGAGGTTATTTTCAAGAATTATTATGTTAGCAAGAAATCCCTCTTTTAATTTCCCCGCAATATTTTCTTCGAAACACGCATAAGCATTATTAAATGTATAAGCGTTGATACAGGTATTGATATCGAGTGCATATTTCCTGTAAAAACCTTCAGGGATATCTTTTGCCTTACGGGTTAGTGCATAATAAATCGTTTCGAACGGGGATTCATTTGCGACTGGAAAATCAGTCCCGAAAATAATTGCTCTACCGTAATTAACAACCGGTTTATAATTATGCGTGAATTCCGGATTATTAAGTTTTTCATCCGCAATTTTTCCGTCAACATACAGATGTGAGGGCTGAACAGACATTATTATATCAAGTTCATTAAAACGTTTATAATCTTTCGGATTAATATGCTGTAGGTGTTCTATCCTTAGTCTTCTGTCGCGTTTGCCGTTCTTATCGTTTAAATTTTCTGCAAAATCAAGTACTTCGCTGATTGCACGGTCGCCGATTGCGTGAACAACAATCTGTTTTTCTGCTTTGTCAATATCTATACCTGTTTTATCGAATTCACCACTGTTAACAAAAAAGGATTTTGTTCCGTTGTGATTTTTGTTCTTGTAGTTTTCAAAAAAATAAGCGGATTCACTCGAAAGCGAACCGTCGTAATATGCTTTAAATGAATTAAATTTTATATTTTCATAGCCGGAGAAATTTTTTGTTAAATTTTCAAATTCATAGAAATTCTCAAACGGTAGGCAGGAATTGATTCGGAGATTTAAATTATTGCTTTTCAGCAGTATTTTATAAACTTCAAGGTCAACAGGATATGTAATATCTGTAACACTTGTAATTCCGAGTGAATGAAGATATCTTATTTCTTCATCTACGATTGACGAAATTTCACTGAAAGTCAACGGAGGAATTTTGTCAATTGCAAAAAACATCGCCCGTTCTTTTATTTCGCCTGTGAGATTTCCTTTTTCGTCTAAAATAATTTCATCAGTTCCGAATTTACTGACCATCAATTCCAGACCTGCAATTTCAATTGCTTTTGAATTGACAATCGCGGAATGAATGTCAATTCTTTGTATAAGAATTGGAATATCAGGACATATTTCGTCGAGTAAATTACGGTCAACATAAAAATTTTCGGTAAATTCGGATTCCGTGAAATATCCTCCCTGTATCCATTTCCCCGGTTTAAGTTCTGATTTATATTTGCCGATAATATTAACAAAATCATTTTTTGTCGATGCCGTTCTTAAATTAAGTTCTTTCTTTACAGTTGAACCCTTAACGAGATGGCAATGTCCCTCATAAAAAGCCGGAAGAATTAGTTTACCGTTTGTGTCAATAACCTCATCATATTCTTTTATATTAACAACGGATTCATTTCCGATAAAAGTTACTTCTCCTGTCATTGAATCAAATCCGATTGTGTCCGGAAAATAACCTTCTCCGGTCCATATTTTCGATTTTGTTAATAATGTCTTCATATTTCAATATAATAAAAATGCTTTTACCGATAAACAACCAACAAAATCAATTTAAAAGAGGAAAATAGGATTAATTATCAGAAATTTTCCGGTAGGCTAATCTTATCAGAAAAAGGGCAAAAACCATTCAATTCCTGAATTAAATATTCAATTGAATAAGTTTTTATATATATATAACTTATGTAATAAATTTATAAATTAATAATATGAAGATCTTCAAATTATTTTTTATTACTTTAATAGTAATAGCTTTATGCGCAAATTTTCTGTTTGCACAAAAAAACGAGGGGAATGAGAAATATTCACAGGTTAGAATATTTGCAACAAAGAACAGTGATTTTCAAAGACTGGCAAATGCCGATTTACATCTCGACGGCGGAATCCATAAACCGGGACTGTATTTCGAGACCTGGCTTTCTGAAAGTGAAATTGGACTGCTGAAAAAATCAGGTGTATCATATCAGATTACGATTCCTGACTGGATGGAATATTATAATAATCTGCCGAAAATGAGTCCGTTCGAAATTCAACAGGCTATGGAACAATCAATCAGAGATTTTAATGTTACACATTCGATATACGGAACTATGGGCGGACATTTGAAATGGGATGAAATGATTCAAAAAATTGATTCGATGAGGCTGGAATATCCTCTCTACGTATCACAAAAATTTTCCATAGGAAATTCCTATGAGAACAGACCGATGTGGACAGTCAGAATCACAAAGAATCCCGATTCACCGACAGGGCGACCTGAAGTCTGGTATAACGGTTTAACTCACGCACGCGAGCCGGTCGGTACGACTAATATTTTTTATTTTGTTTACTGGCTTCTTGAAAATAATAATATTGACCCGATTGCCACGTATATCTTGAATAACAGGGAAATATATTTTACACCGGCGATCAATCCCGACGGATATGTTTATAATCAGACAACTAATCCAAACGGTGGTGGTATGTGGCGTAAAAACAGAACACCACAGGGAAGTGCCATTGGTGTTGATTTAAACAGAAATTTCGGAACATATAATTTCTGGAATTCTACAAATAACGGTTCGTCAACCTCGCCGTCCTCGGATACTTACAGAGGAACCGCTCCATTTTCTGAACCGGAGACACAAAATTTTAAAAGTTTTGTAAATTCAAGGAATATCAAAGCGTCACTGGATTATCACACTTATGGCAATTTACTTATCAAACCATGGTCATGGTGTGACCCGATTCCAACCCCGCATGATTATATCTTCAACGAATACGGAGCGGACATAACGGCGGTCAACGGTTTCAAATTCGGAACTCCATATCAGACGGTTAATTATTATGTACGCGGCGGTGATATTGACTGGATGTACAGTTCCGATTCTACAGGTCATGCAAATCATATTTTTACTATGACTCCTGAAGTCGGTTCATCATTTTGGCCAAGTCAGTCACTGATAATGTCTCTGGTGCAAAGTTGTCTGCATATGAATAAATATTATGCACTGATTGCGGGACCTTATACAGGTTTAAAATCGGCAACATTTAATAAAAATATTTATATACAGGGAGAAACAGGAAATGTAAAAATTGTATTTAAAAACAAAGGATTATTTGATGCTCAGAACGTTAAAGTAGAATTATCCCCTGTATCAAATTATTTAACTATACCTGTTCAAACTTATACTAAAGCACTCTTGCCGGTATTCGTTTCTGACAGTAATACATTTAACTTTACAATTGGTTCTGCCTGTCCGAACAATACGGCATTAAATGCAAGATTGAGAATTAAACAGAATGATTCTGTTATCGTTCACGAAGAATTATTAGATATATTTGTCGGAACAGGATATTCCATACTGGCAGACAGTGCAGAAAACGGAACAGGAAACTGGCCTACAATGACAAGCTGGACAATAGTGACGAATAAATATTTATCTCCGACACATTCATTTAAAGGTTCCTGTGTTTCCAATCAGACTACACAAATGATTTCCGTTCCCGTTAATATCTCAACCTATCCTGCTGTATATCTTAGTTTCTATCAAAAACACGCTCTGGAAACAGGCTATGATTTTGGTTATGTTGAAGTTTCAAGTAATAACGGAGTGAACTGGTCACAGTTGGCAACATACAATGGTATTGATTCTGCAGTTTGGAAATTTAAGTCTTTTAATATTACGGGTATTGTAGGCGGTTCGACAAATATGAAGGTACGATTCAGAATTGTCAATGATGTTGCCCTTAACTGGGACGGATGGTATGTTGAAAATATTAAATTAACAGGATATCAAAGCTCACCATTGACAGGCATAGTCGGTAATACCGGTATTACACCCGATGCTTACTCTCTTGAACAAAACTATCCTAATCCTTTCAATCCTTCAACGCAAATCAATTATTCATTAGCAAATGCAGGATTAGTCAGGATTACTGTTTATGACGTCTTGGGAAGAGTAGTTAAAAATCTTATCAATGAAGTAAAGCCTGCTGGATATTACTCGGTGGAATTTAATGCTTCTGAATTGCCGAGCGGAGTTTATTTATACAGGATGGAAAGCGGAAACTATGTTGAATCGAAAAAACTGACTTTGATTAAATAAAATTATTAACATAATAGAATAAAAAAGTCATCCCGATAATTAAGGATGACTTTTTTTATTGTTGAAATAATCTGATTATTTATTAGACTCGTCTTCAGGTTGTTCTTTCTTCGGAGCATCGTCCTTCAGTAAATCCTCATTTACTTTTTCCTGAACTGAATCAGGCAGCTGCTGATTTATATCCGGTATCTGTTGCTCTTTCATCATTTCTTCAGTAACTTCCTGTGTGACTTTATCAAATTCTTCCCTTAATTTTGCAATATCGGGATCATCTTTGAATTTTTCATCAATTGCCTGAACATCTTCCGGTTTTTCAAATCCCGCATCTATAAATAACTGTTTTTGTTTTTCCTCAAGAGCAAGGTTTCTTTTTTCCATATCAGGCTCTTTGAATAATGCTTTATATTCAGGCGATTTGAAATACTCAATTGTTGAAGTGTAGAGAGATATCAATTTATCCTTTTCGCTTTTCTGGCAGGATGCCACAGTGAAAATAATCGCGAATAATAAGAGCACTAAAGATAATTTCTTAATCATATTATAATATAGTTTAATTTATTAAAACATAAATATCGTAAATATTTAATTAATAAAGTATTTAAAAATTATCACCTATGTTAAATGTGTTTTGCTTTCAGATAATTTAATAAAAAATTAAACAGTAAACTGCAAAAGTCTTTGCAATCATATAATTTTGCAATATCTTTATTAAATACTAAATATATACCTTATTAGTTATTTTTATAATTATTAATCTTTAAAAGAATTTGAAAAATGACATAAAATTTTTGTATATAATTTTAAGAGATTAACTACTAAATTATATGATGTAAAATTTAAAAATTAATAAATATGAAGTTTTTAAAATCCCTTTTAATTGTTCTGATACTGTTTATAGTAGTTTCAGAATCCACTCCGCAGGTTTCATATAATTCTTATGTAGCACAGATAATGAATTTAGTCAATGCAGATACATTAAGAAGACACATTAGAGAACTTAGCGGTGATACTTCTTGCTTAATCGGTAATTCACCTTATACTATTGTATCACGTTACTGGAATACTGCAAGTAACATAAAAGCCGCTGAATATATATATGAAAGGTTCCAGAGATTAGGTCTTTCGACCTGGTATCAGGTTATCAATTCCACAATAACAAATGTTCTTGCGAAGAAAGTAGGTACAAAATATCCAAATCAGTATTTTATTATTTGCGGACATTATGATGATATGCCGAGCGGTAGTATAGCCCCCGGTGCGGACGATAATGCTTCAGGAACCGTGTGCGTTATGGAGGCAGCCAGAATATTAAAAGATATAAATTTTCCTTACACAATCATATTTGCGGCTTGGGATGAGGAAGAAAGAGGCCTTTACGGAAGTAAGGCTTATGCTGATACCGCATTTGCACACGGTGATTCAATTCTTGGTGTGATAAATCTCGATATGATTTCCTATGACGGAAATAATGACGGAGCAATGGACGTTCACACAAATTCTGCAAATATTCCTTTTGCAACTGAATTTTCGCAAGTTGTTTCTCTTTATCAGCCGACTTTAATACCACAGGTTACAACATCGTTAAGCGGCGGAAGCGACCACCAGTCATTTCTGAACAGGGGATATAAAGCATTATTGTCAATCGAAGATAACAGCGATTTTACTCCGTATTATCATACCGTAAATGATAAATTCAACACTTTGAATTTTCCCTATTTTGTAAAAATGGTTAAGGCTGCAATAGCAGCTTTGGTTACTTGGGCAGGTGATTATAAAATAACTATCATTCATACTCCTCTTAATACAGGACCGATAACAACCGGAAGAGTTGCAACAGCAGTTATTAAATCATCTTATAAATTGGGAACCGGAACTGCCTCACCTAAATTATATTATAAAATTAATAACGGTTCATATAATATGTTGAGTCCTTCTTACTCAAATCTCGATACGTTTAAATTTACAATTCCGGGGCAGTCGCTGGGAACATCAGTCAAATATTACATCGCAGCCCAGGATTCAGCGGGTTCGCTGGTAGCAACATTACCTTCAGGCGGAAGCGGATATAATCCTCCCGGTTCTACTCCTCCTTCCACACAATTTGAATATCAGGTTATGAATGTGACTATAGTAAATATAGGTACAGGAACAACAGCAGTCGGCTGGCCATTCTACACTTACTATATGGACTCAAGAACCGATATGCTTTATAACGCAAGTGAAATAATTGCTTCAGGTGGAAGTGCTGGTAACATCAGCAAGATAGGATTTGATGTAGTATCGGCAGCCTCGCAAACAATGAACGGTTTTAAAGTAAAAATGCAGAATTATACACCGGCAACTGTTACATCATTCGTATCAAGTGACTGGACTGTAGTTTACGACGGCTCATATTCAGTTCCGGGTACCGGCTGGCAGTATATAAATCTTCAAACTCCTTTTTACTGGGACGGGACGAGTAATTTATTAGTTGAAATATGTTTCAACAATTCTTCTTATACATCAAATACTACTGTAAATGCAACTTCTGCTTCGGGTAAAAATGTTCATCAGCATTCTGATTTATCATCAGGAGACGGCTGTGTCCAGATTACCTCACCCGGTTCTTCCTACACAGCACGGCCAAATATAAGTATTTGGCTTGGAACAGGACCAACAGGAATAACGGGTAACGGAACAAATCTTCCTGAAAAATTTGAATTAAGTCAGAATTATCCGAATCCTTTCAACCCGGTTACAAAAATAAATTATGCTATTCCTGAACAATCTTTTGTAACCGTTAAAGTATTTGATATGCTTGGCAGGGAAGTTTCAGTTCTTGTAAATGAACAAAAAGCGGCAGGTTATTATACTATTGATTTTGATGCGTCAAGACTATCCAGTGGAGTTTATATTTACAAAATACAGGCAGGATATTACGAGAACATCAAGAGAATGGTCATTATTAAATAATATAATAAAGTAATAGAATTTAGTTATAGAGAAAGCCCGGAATTCATTTGCTCCGGGCTTTTTCTTTTAGAATGATGTTTATAAACTGATGTTCCGTAGAGTCTTCCGAACTTGCGAAAGGACTCTCGGAACAATGTTAATGTAATTCTTTTTTCCCTTTAGGGAATGCATTCCATATTTTGATTGTAAGTAATATTCCTATTATGGCGAAAGGGACAAGGAATACAGGCCAGTAAGCCCAGTTAGCCGAAGTGATATAACCGAGTGAGAGAGATTGAACACCTGTTCCCAGATAAACCAGTCCGTCAATTAAACCAACGGCAGTACCTGCTGCTTTCCTCCCTCCAAAATCCATAGTTGCCGTACCGCTCAGCATACCATGAGTACCTATAACTGATATAGAAATAACAGCAACCAATATGCCAAGTACAACCGGTGAATTTAAATTAAAAATCATAAATATAACGGCTATTAAAATTGAAGTATAGAGTATTCCCGCAACCGGGGCTCTTCTCGAGCCGAAGAATTTATCCGACATCCATCCTGCAAGCATACCGCCTGATGCTCCTGCAATAGCAAGAATTAATCCCCAGTTATTAAACCAGAAATTCCAAACACCGGCAGATTCAGGTGTGAGTTGTATCTGTTCTTTGGAAAAAATCGGGAACCAATGCATTACACCATTTCTCAGCACTCCTGTACAGAACTCAATCAGTCCGACAACAATAATAACTTTATTGGTAAAAATTCTTTTTAATATATCGGATAATTTGAATTTAGTTTCTTCTTCACCTGAAGATGCGTCATCTGTATTAAAATCCTTAAATCCTGCCTGAGAAGGATTATCTCTTAAGAATATGAAATCAATAATAAACCAGACAATCAAAATCATTGCCGGAATGAAAAAGACAAACCAATACTGAGGATTTTTTGGCATTTCAAGTGCTGCATTTTGATAAGCTTGTTCAATTAAATTTTGAAGTGAATGAAATTTGTCAAATGGAATATATTTTAAAACATTAGAAAATATTTCTAAAGTTTGTAATTCATTAAATTTATCTTTGAAAATCTTATCTAAGAAATTCACTATCGCCTGACTCCAGTCAAATGCGAAATATAAACCAAGAGAAATGAGAATGCCGAAAATTCCTCCGAATACCCCCCTCTCCCTGACGTGAAACCAAGATGAATTAACCTTTACAATTGCAACAGCGCCGAAACTCTGGAAATACATATTTACAGAATATAAAACTGAAAATGCCAGAGTAAGATTCAAATTCCATCCTAATGCAAGAATACCGTAAAGAATGAATCCCATCAATATATTCATGATAGCAGAACCTGAGGCACTTGCCAGAATTGCTTTCTTACCACCGAATTTGTCTGTAAGTGGACCGTTTATTAAAAATGAAAAAGCGTAAGTGATAGTTCCCGCAGCGAAAATTATTCCGAACGCTTCTTTTGTCATTAAATCTCCCAGGGCATTCTTTGATACGGTGAGATTATACCTTGCCATATATAAAAATGCATAGGTCAGTCCGAGTGGTAGCCAGTTGAGTATACGCCTCCGCCTGTACTCCTTCGAGTGAATAGGTTTTCCGTCTGATGTAAATTCCATTTATTTATTTTTTTTTAATATGAATTGCGAGCCAGATGCAACAGGGAATTGTGCTTGTTAAAATAACTTTGTGCTTCGTATTAGCGGGTATCCTAAAATAATCCCCTTTCTCTACTTCTATTATTTTCCCGTCATCAAATTTAATCTTTGAATTTCCCTGCAGCAGAATGACCCATTCGTCATAATCTTCTTCAAGCCATATTCCGTCCGGAGTAACCTGTCCGGTTGAAATAATTCTTTCAATTAAAACATTTCCGCTATTGTACAGACTTTCAAACAGTTCTTCTTCGCTGTTTGAAGGGACCTTTTTAATATCAAAAATATTTTTTATCATATATTTATAATTAATTTTTTAGGCAGAAAATTCCGAGCCATTCTTCTTTTTCACTAATATTAATTACCTTAAAGTTAT
This sequence comes from Ignavibacteria bacterium, assembly GCA_016929695.1. Lineage (GTDB taxonomy): Bacteria > Bacteroidota > Ignavibacteria > Tepidaquicellales > Tepidaquicellaceae > Tepidaquicella. The sequence continues at coordinate 21,822 of JAFGII010000013.1, read as the reverse complement.
TTCTTTGTAAAAACTCCGTTATATCTTTTTTCTCGTCAATCAGGATTCCGGATAAAAACAGTTTACCGCCCGGTTTTAATTTTGAATATATAATGCTTATGTTTTTTTTAATTACTTCGCTTATAATATTTGCAGTGATTATATCAAAATCCGATTCCTTGACATCACTGATACTGCATTGAATTAATACAACTGAATTCTGAACATCATTTGTCTTAAAATATTCCTTGGAGTTTTCAATTGCGTCCTTATCTGTATCAATAGCAATAACTTTTTCCACTCCAGACTTTATTGCCGCTATAGACAATATTCCTGTTCCGCTGCCGAAATCGAGCATGAATTTATCTTCTTCCCCGAGATTATTGCACATCAACTCAAGTACAATTTGTGTTGTTCCGTTGTGCCCGGTACCAAAAGACATTTTCGGGTCTATCTCGATTTTCACCGGAAAAATACGGTTAATTGTATTTTTCTTCCACGAGGGATAAATAACGATTTTATCTTTTATGTAAACAGGTTCTATACTTTTTTCCCAGAGTTCATTCCATTTCTTTTCGATAAATTCCTCTAATTTAATAACAATATCCGGGAATTTTTTTTTAATAACTGAAATAATTTCTTCGGCGTTATACTCAATAGTGTCATCTGTGTAGAAGACCAGCCCGTCTGTGATTTCCTCGAATGATTCAATACCAAGGAGCATTAGATTTGCTATTAATTCTTCATACTTCTCAAGTTTGACAATTAATTTTATTTTATTGTATCTTGACAATAAGTCAGAATTGAATTTCTCCTTTAGCAGATTTCAGTGTATTATTCATAAGCATTGCAATTGTCATCGGACCTACACCACCGGGTACGGGAGAAATTTTTCCGCATTTTTCATAACACCCTTCAAAATCAACGTCACCAACCGTTCTGTAACCGGTCTTCTTTGTATTATCGGGAATTCTGTTTATACCTACATCAATTATAGTACAACCTTCTTTAATCATATCAGCGGTTAGAAAATTCGGTTTACCGATTGCAACGATTAGAATATCTGCGTTCAAAGTGTGTTCTTTTATATCCTTTGTAAAACTGTGACATACGGATACTGTGCAGTTAATATCTTTTTTCAATAATAAATTTGCGACAGGTTTGCCTACAATATTGCTTCTTCCAATAACAACGGCATTTTTACCTTTGGTCTCAACACCGCTTCTTTTTAAAAGTTCAACTATACCATAAGGAGTGCAGGGATAGAAACAATCTTTTCCTATAAGTAATCTGCCTGCATTCTGAGGATGAAAACCGTCAACATCTTTCCTGAAGTCAATTGCTTCAATTATTTTAAATTCATTAATGTGAGAAGGCAAAGGTAACTGAACTAGAATCCCGTGTATTTTATTATTTTGATTAAATTTTTTTATGAAAAAAAGCACTTCTTCTTCAGGTGCATTTTCATCAAGTCTTTCGGTAATGGAATAAAAGCCCAGTTCTTCACATGCTTTCCCTTTGCTTCTGACATACATTTGTGATGCAGGGTTTTCACCTACCAAAATAAATGCAAGACCGGGAATAATACCCTGTGTTTCTGTTAATTTTTGCGTTTCAAGTTTAATTTCATCCTTTATCTGTGCCGATATTGATTTCCCGTCTATTATTTTATTGTTGCTCATGGAGATTTTATTTTTCTACAGGTCCGTATTTATCCCTTATAAATGCATCTGTGTAACCCTTTATTTTTACACTGGAAAGCATATTCTTTGCATCAGTGATTTCTATATATTCTCCTGCCATCACACGATATAAGTTATCTTTAGATAATATTACCAGTATTGTTGATTCAAGTTTATTTTTTGCTTCATCTGCGAATCTCTCGGCATAATTCTTGTTAGCAAAACATCCTATCTGTACATAGAATTTATTATCTTTATCAACAAAAACAGTTTCCGTACCTCTGACAGTGTCAACAATGGAAACTTTCATTGTATCTATATCAGTATAATCATCACAGTCACAATCCTCCAGCACCTTTGTAGATGAACAGGAATAAATAACGAATGTCAGTATTAGTATTGTTATCGTTAATAAAAATTGTGTGAATTTTTTCATAGTTTTTTTGTAATCTGATTAAATACTATTTTCTTCTGATAAATGCTTCTGTATATCCTTTTGATTTAACGAAAGAAAGGAAACTTTCTGCTTTCTTATTATCGTTGAATAACCCGACAATAACAGTATATACATTATTATAATGGTCAATCTCGACATCATTTTGCAATGCATCTTTAGCTAATGTGGCGCAGTTAACTGCATTATCCCTGCTGTCAAATGCCCCAATTTGAACAGTAAATATAAAATTTAAAGGTATAACCTCTCTTACGATTGTATCGGGTTTGGCAACCAAAAGAGTATCAACCTTTTTAAACCTGACAGTGTCATAAACCGTCTCAGTATATTGTTCAGACCCTCCACAGGATAAATATATTGTAGAAAATAATACTAACACTGATGCAGGTAAAAATATTATTTTCTTATTCATTTAAATCTCCCATCTAAAATAATTTTTTATAACACAATATAAATATATTTAATAATGTTATTCAATGCTAAAATATTGCTTAAACAAAATTTTAAGGTATATGGATTTATATAAAATTAAGAGTATTTAAAAAATTTCAGTTTTAAAAAAAATGTGAGAATCTTATTTTTTTAAAAAAAACTGAAAATTTGAACTACCCGTATTTTATTATTTAAAAGGATTTTAAAAAGTTATACTTCTCAGTAAGGTTAATGAACTTGTTTTTTGCACTTGTCAGAGGAAAGTGTTATTTTTGTTGTATGGAAAATGTTGAAACAATTTTAAAGAAGTATAATTTCTCGGTTGATAAGAAGTACATAAATGAAAAATCTGAGGAATATTCAAAAAGCGAAATCCAAGGGTTAAGTGCAGCAGATATTGCCAAAAAACTGATTTCATTTCTGGATTTGACCACTCTTGAGGGGAAAGATACAAGGGATACTGTTGTTAGATTATGTGAAAAGGCGAAATTTCCGTCGCCTGGCAGAAACGATGTACCTTCCTGTGCGGCGGTTTGTATTTATCCCGTGTTTATTAAAACGGTTAAGGAAAATCTTAAAGGAAGCGGAGTAAGAACTGCATCCGTATCTACCGGATTTCCATCAGGTCAGGTTTATCGCGAAGTAAAATTGCTTGATGTAGAAATGTGTCTTAAAGACGGTGCCGATGAAATTGATATGGTGATTTCGAGAGGGGAGTTTCTGTCAGGAAATTTTCAGTATGTATTCGATGAAATTTGTATGGTTAAGAACTTATGTAAAAATGTTAATTTAAAGGTAATTCTTGGGACAGGAGAACTTGCTACTTATGAAAATATTAGAAAAGCAAGTTTTATCGCGATGGAAGCAGGTGCTGATTTTATAAAAACATCAACAGGGAAAATAAGTCCTGCGGCAACATTGCCTGTTACATTTGTAATGATCGAAGCAATTAAAGAATTTTACGAACTGACAGGAAAAAAAATTGGTATTAAACCTGCCGGAGGTATAAGAAATGCAGTTGATGCATTCGGTTATTATTCACTTGTATATAATGTATTGGATGAGAGTTGGCTTAACAGTTCACTATTCAGAGTTGGCGCTTCATCCCTTCTTGATAACTTAGTAAAATTGATTGTCTAAAAATATCTTTGGCTGATCTGTGTAAAGAAGAAATAATCAGTTTAACATTTATCGTTGTTCAAAGGTAGTCTTCAACTTCGTCTTCCCCGATAAGTACATCGCGTCCATTTGCACCGTTCAGAGGTCCGACGATACCGGCAAGTTCCATCTGGTCAACAATTCTTGCGGCTCTTGCATATCCGAGCTTTAATCTTCTCTGCAGTGTGGATACTGTACACTTATTATGCTTTACTACAAGTCTGACTGCTTCTTCAAACATTTCGTCCCTGTCGCCTGAATCTCCGCTTTTACTGATTCGTGTTTCTGTTACGGAAGGTAACAGATAAGGTTTTGAAAAACCTTTCTGGTTTGCGATGTGGTCGACAATTTTCTCGCACTCTTCCGATGTAATAAATGCATTCTGTATGCGAATCGCACCGCGCGTTTCGGATGATAAAAACAGCATATCGCCGTTTCTTAATAATTGCTCTGCTCCGCCTGAATCAAGTATTGTCCGAGAATCAATTTTTGATATAACCTGATATGCAATTCTCACAGGGAAATTTGCCTTTATTAATCCTGTTATAACGTCAACGGAGGGTCTTTGTGTGGCTACAATCAAATGAATGCCGACAGCCCTTGCCATTTGTGCTATTCTTGTAATTGAATCTTCAATGTCTTTTTTTGCCATTAACATCAAATCGGCAAGTTCATCAATAATAATTACGAGATATGGGAGTTTTCTATGTTTAATGATATCAGTACTTTTCAATTTACCTTCAAGATATTTTTTATTATATGACTCAATATCTCTCGTACCTGCGTTAGCGAGTTTGTCATAACGCTGGTCCATCTCAAGAACAACGCTTTTCAATATCGAAACGGCATTGGACGGGCTTGTAATAATACTTTCATTAACATCTTTTGAAGTAGCAAGAAAATGTTTTCTCAACTTGGAATACATCCGCAGTTCGATTTTCTTAGGGTCAATCATTACAAATTTTAAATCCGACGGATGTAATTTATACAGAAGTGAAGTGATAATCGTGTTAATACCAACGCTCTTGCCTGAACCGGTTGCTCCTGCTATCAGCAGGTGCGGCATTTTAGAAAGGTCATCAATAAAGACATCGCCGTCAATCATTTTACCAAATGCGATTGTGAGGTGTTTTTTGCTGTCAAAAAAATTTTTCGATGTTAATATACTTTTTATTCTTACGAGTTGTGATTTTCTGTTTGGTATTTCAACACCAATTGTTCCCTTGCCCGGAATAGGAATTATCATACGGATACCTTTTGCTTTCAGGGCAAGTGCTATATCATCTTCAAGGGATTCGATTTTTGATACTTTTACATCTGCCGCAGGAATCAGTTCATACAATGTTACAACAGGTCCCGGTGTTGCCAGTACTTTTTCTTCAATCTGAATTCCGAATTTTAGCAGTTTCTCCTGAAGCAGTCTGCCGTTGTTAGTTAATTCTTCATCTGTAATTACTTCTGCTTCTTCTTTTGAAGGTTCTTTGAGAAGGTCAAGAGTCGGATGTTTATATCCTTCAAGTTTCTCTTCGGCGAAATCATCTTCCGCTCTTGCTTCAAGAGTTGCTATGTCATTATCGTTTTCCGGATTTATAATGGTTTCTGACGGCTGAGTTTTAGGTAGAATTTCAGCCTGTGTTGTTTCCGTTAACTTAATTTCTTTCTTCCTTCTTTCAGGTTTTAATTCCTCTTCCGGCTGGACGTTCTGTATTCCCTTAGGTCTGTTAATTTCAGTTTCTTTTATTAAATCCTCCTCTTTGACCACTCCCTTTTTTTGTCTTGCACTCAGTATCTTTTGACGCTCTCTTTCCAATGAACTGAGTTCCTTTTCTTCTTTAATCTCTTTTTTTAATTGCTTCTTCTCGATTAAACCCGTTTTTTCTTTGCTCAGTTTATCTTTAATTTTTTCCCATAACAACTGCAGGCGGGCATAAGTTTTATAGATATTACTGTCCAGCAGTAGGAATAAAACGATTATAAAAGCAAAAATAAAAAATACCGATGCACCGAGAATACCTAACATTCTTATGAAAAATTCCGAAATGGAAGCACCGGTAAAACCGCAAAAAAGATTCTGTGAAGGATTTCCACCGTATATCATCGTCAGTACTCCTGCTGAAGAGGCTAAAATAATCATCATCAGTATGGAGTAAGATGATATGAGTATTACTTTTACAAGTGATTTTTTAGCAATTAAATATACACCTGTTAATATAATCAACAGTGGAATAATTACTGAAAAATAACCGAATAATTTTAACACAAGAAGATTGGAGAGCAAAACACCTGCACCGCCGAGCCAGTTATAAATTTTTCCGGATTTCCCTGCGAGGATATTTGCTATATTATGAGTATTTAAAAGATTGTTATCCTGGGAAGAGTAGGAAAATATACTTGCAGTAACTAAAAAAGCGAAGATTATCAAAATAAAACCAAGAAATTGTTTCTTGAACGCAAGGGGGACTTCAAAATCCTTGATTTCCTTTTTGGAATTACTTTTTCTTGAGGAATTACTTTTCTCCGACATTCTTTTCTTCATTTTCTTATTCATAATTCTTTCCTGCCGTTTAAAGAAGCCGGGTTAACCTCCTTATTTATCGTTTGAATTTTTTCCTGAAAGGTTTATTTTCTTCATACCCATTCGCTGCGAAGTCTCGAGTTCAATCTGTTCTTTAAGTTTAATAATGTCTTTGGAAAAAATCGGTAAAAACGGGTAAGTATTAATACGTGAACATATTTCAAGGTCTTTCTCAAATCCCAGTGATATAAGAAATTTTCCGTGCTCTGATATTTTAAACATATCTAATATCAAGTCGGATGACAGTTCATCATTTTTATATACAAGCAATTCAGCGAGTTTTAATGCCGTGTATTCAGGGTCATTTAATTCGATATTTATATTATCAGATTTTACTTTAAGTATTTCCTTAATAACTGCTCCTGCAAATACAAAATCTTCAATGCAGAAGTTGTTTAATTTCCCAGCACATAGTAAATAAAAATCCTGATTAACAGAAAGAATATACTCAACAATTTTTGAAATATTTAAAAAACTTCCTATAACGCAGTTTTTAGTTAATCTTGACTTGACAATTGAAACTGTCCCGTTTGTTGTACTGAAAATCAGTGTTTTTCCTTTCACTTTCTCCTGTGTAAATTCAAGAGGTGAATTACCAAAGTCAAAACCAACTACTAATTTACCGTTTCTTTCACCGCAAAGCATAGAATTTGATGAACCACGGTTGATTTTCGCTGCTTTGGTTACGTTCTCTGCGGGTATTACTTCTTTTGCCCCGTTTGAAAGTGCAACCGTCATAGTTGAACCTGCTCTTAACACATCAATTACAACGGCATTCTTGTCTTTCAGCAGCAGGTCTTCCGCTACCAAAGAATGACTTAGGAATATACTTATTTTTATCATAAACTAATTAATTACTGAATAAACGGTGTCTTGACAATTTCTGCTTTTACTCTTTTGTCTCTTATCATAATCTCTATTTCATTGCCTATCTTATTAAAACCTTCACTGACATAAGCCAGTCCGATATTTTTTCCGAGCATCGGAGAAGGAGACCCGCTCGCTACGAACCCGACTTTCTTATCGCCGGAATATACTTCGTGCCCGTGCCTCGCTACGAATCTGTCATTAATTATAAATCCGACAAGCTTCCTTTTTAGTCCTGCCTCTTTTGCTTTTAATATTGCATCACGCCCAATAAAATCTCCTTTGTCGAGTTTAGTAATCCAGCCGAGCCCTGCCTCGATTGGATTCGAGTTTTCATCCATATCATTTCCGTATAACCTGAATGCGTATTCAAGGCGAAGCGTATCTCTTGCACCCAGACCGACAGGTTTAATATTGAATTCTTCTCCCGCTTCAAAAATTGCATTCCACATATCTTCGGATTTTTTTATGTCGGAACTCATATAAATCTCGAAACATACTTTTTCTCCTGTGTATCCCGTGTGAGATATAATAACATCCTGTCCAGCCATCTTTCCGAATTCAAAATGATAATATTCGATTTTACTTAAATCTGTATCGGTTAATTTCTGTAATGTATTAATTGCGTTTTTGCCCTGAATTGCCAGCAGGGAAGTATCGTCGGTAATATCTTTGATTTCAACATCACCGAATACATTTTTTCTCATCCAGGCAATATCTTTTTCAATATTGGAAGCGTTTATTACGAGCATAAAGTAATCGCCGCAATGATATACCAGCAGGTCATCAACAACCCCGCCGTTTTCGTAGCACATAGCAGAATATTGAATTTTACCTTTTGATAATTTCGAAACATTATTCGTAGTCAATTTCTGAACGAATGCATAAGCATCTTTACCGCGAATTTCTACTTCACCCATATGTGAAACATCGAATACTCCTACGGATTCCCTAACAGCTTTATGTTCGCTGATAATACCTTCATACTGAACCGGCATTTCATATCCTGCAAACTCAACGAGTTTTGCTCCTAACTGTTTATGTATTTTATTAAATGCTGTTTTTTTCATTTTACGATTTATTTAATTTATCCCAGTCTTTTAAGAAATTTTGAAGTCCGATATCCGTCAGAGGGTGTTTTACCAGCTGGTCAATTACTTTAAACGGTATGGTACATACATCTGCACCCATTAGAGCCGCTTCGACGACGTGCATCGGATGCCTTACAGACGCAACAAGTACCTGAGTATCATAGCCGTAATTATCATAAATTTGAATTATCTGTGAAATTAAATTCATTCCGTCATGTGAAATATCATCGAGTCTGCCTACAAACGGACTGATTAAATAGGCTCCCGCTTTTGCGGCAAGCAATGCCTGCGACGGTGAAAAACACAAAGTTACATTCGTTTTAATTCCCTCACTGCTTAGTATTTTCACTGCTTTTAATCCCTCTTTTATTATCGGTACTTTAATAACGATATTCTTATGTATTTTTGCAAGGTCTCTTGCCTCCTTAACTATACCGTCTGATATTGTTGAAACGACTTCAGCACTTATGTCGCCGTCAACAATCTCACATATCTTGATTAGCAGGTCTTTAAAATCTTTATAACCTTCTTTTGCTACCAAAGACGGATTTGTGGTTACGCCATCCAGTAACCCCATATCAGCCGCATCCTTGATTTCCTTTAAATTGGCTGTGTCAATAAATATTCTCATATCTTTTGGGTTTATTTAATAATTAAATTATTATTCTGAATTTATTCAATTTTTCCAAAATAATAAATTCATTTTTTCATCTTAAACCGTGTCTTGTATTTAATTTCAAAATTATATTCAAAAAAGCAGCGAACTTTTTCCAATGATGTAACTGACAATTGCAGATTTTTTTAGAAATTTGATACTGTAAATTTTAAAATCTATATCAATCAGTCATATTAGCGTTTATCTGTATGCTGAACAATATTTTTTTTCTCTCCCCGTATTTTCCATATCAGATAGAAGGGGATTCCGATTAAAATTAGAGTTAATCCTATTCCCGAATCTCTCGGATTCTGAATTATAGTAATGATGAATATTGATATGAAGAATAGTATTGCTAAAGCAGGAATATATGGATAACCGAATACTCTGTAAGGTCTGTTTGTATCTTTCATTTTTTTGCGCAATACAAACACACCAAACGCACCCATACCATAGAATATAAACGATGCAAACATCAGCATATCGGTTAATTGGTCAAATGAACCTGATAAAACAAGCAATGATGCCCAGAATCCCTGTATAATTAAAGATGTATGCGGAGTCTGAAATTTTTTATGGCAGTTGCCTGCCGATTCGAAAAAAAGTTTGTCCCTTGCCATTGCGAAATATAATCTGGATGAAGCGAGTACAGTTCCGTTAGTAGTTGCGAAAGTGGAAACCATTATCAGAATGGAAATAAATATTACACCTCCGTAATGAAGAAAAGGTCTCAATACTTCTATGGCGGCAATTGTATCACGCTGATTATAAACATTAATCATATCATTGACAGGCATCACATAGAGAAATGCAAAATTTATCAGAAGATATATAATTATAACAATAATAACACCGGAATATAATGCAATCGGAATATTTCTTTTTGGATTTTTAACTTCGCCTCCGAGATAACCGATGTTATTCCACCCGTCATAAGCCCAAAAGGCGGCAAGCATTGCAGCATAAAATGCACCGATAACTCCAAGCGGACTTTCGTAATGAAAATCCTTGTTTTCAAGTATCGGTTCAACGTTATTTATACTCCCGTTGCTCAGGGCAAATATCAAAATTATAATAAGAAAAATTCCCGCAAGTTTCAGGACTGTAAAAATGTTGCTTACCGAACCTCCAAAAATAACGCCGAAATAATTAACGGTTGTAAGGAATATTATTGTCAAGATTGTCAGTACTTTGACACCGAAACTCTGAAGCGGATAAAAAATTCCAAATATTGAAAAATTTTCCAGTTCGGGAGATAACCTTGGTAATGTTATAACGGAATTGACGGATTCGGAAAAAACATAAGTTATGGATGCAATGGATGCTGACTGAATAACAGAGAAACAAGCCCAGCCATAAAGGAATGCGAAGGCATTACCGTACATTTTTTTGAAATAAACATACTGACCCCCGGGTTCTGCAATCAGTCCTGCTACTTCGGCATTCGTTGCGGCAGCAAAAAGTGTGATTAAACCTGCTACAAACCAGGCAAGAAGTATCAGTCCACCTGAACCGAGTTCGGCGGACATCGGGGCAATTTTTTTAAATACTCCTGAACCAACCATAGCACTTATTACTATCATTAAAGAAGTGAACAGCCCTAAACGGGTTAATAATCCACTCTGATGTGTTTCGTGCTTTTTCAGATATTGGTATTATTTAATTTGAAATCCCTGCTCTCCGACAGCTTCATAATCCAGACCTTCAAGACCTTTTACGGTATTGCAGAATTCTATAAACACTTCTTCGGAATTTTCGAATTTGAAATCGTGGTTGAGTATTTTTGCCAGTTGCATGAGGATTTTCCATCCCGGACGTGAATTAAATTTTTTTCCGTGAGTCCATCTGTCATTGTGGGCACCGAATTTATCCAGCCTTGACATCGAGAATTCGCCAATTAATCTTTCCTGTTCTAAAGAGGTTATCGCCGGACGGATTTTCTGAATCCTGTTTGCAAAATTAATGAAAGTTCCGTTTATTTCCGCATAAGTCGAAAGTGCAAATACTACATCGCTATTTGCAACAGAAGAATTTGTATAACTTAATAATTGTGTTATCCCTTTTAAATTATCCAGTACTTTGTACAGATTTTTGTTAAGAGTAATATCTTCATTAAGTATTACAGCATAAGAATAATATCCGTTTCTTAATTTATCTATAACATCTTCATTAAATTCAGGTATATCGAGATATTTCATTAGTGTGGAATTTGCGGTTTTGTCCGATTTTCTTAATATATTATCGCCGAATGATTCATCAATGTTTGGAATAAAATATATATCGAATTTTTTAATGATTTCCACTGAAAATTTTTTAAAGGTATAATTGTCTTCAATCGTAGAATTTGCCGATGCTAGCATAAAAACTTTTTCTCCGTCCACAGGAATTCTGGACGCAGCACTTGCAGCGGCTTCGTCCCAGTCAACTTTTGTATGTATCCTTTTCGGTTCGAAATTCAAATCATGTTCAAGTTCAGGTCCGTCAATTCTTAATTTACCGTCAGATATGCTTTTTATAGTATTCAGTCTGCCCCAGTCGCAAAGCCAGTAATCATTTACGGAAAGATTTTCACGGGGTTCAATTCTGAGTATTTCATTATTTCTTGTACCAATAATCGTGTTGCAGCCACGTGCACATCCGGGACAAATGCTGTTTGTAAATGACATATCCCATACTCTCGACCTGAATCTGAAATGTCTGGATGTAAGTGCGCCTACGGGACAAATTTCGATAACATTCATTGAATAAGGATTGTTGAGTTCCTTGCCCGGAAAAGTTTTTATAGTAACTTTTTCACCTCTTTGCACGAACGTAAGTTGCGGGTCTTTTGCAATTTCTTCACAAAATCTAATACATCTTGAACAACTGATACATCTTTCCTGGTCGAATTTTACGTTTGGACCGAGGTCAATTCTCTTGTCTTTGTGATTTTTCTCTTCGTCAAAACTTGAATAACCCTTGCTGTATTTATAAGCGTAATCCTGTAGTTTACATTCTCCTGCTTCATCACAAATCGGACAGTCGAGCGGATGATTAATTAAGAGGAATTCCATTACGGCATTTTGTGCATTTATTACCTTTTCGGATTTTGTTTGGACTATCATTCCTTCCTGTGCCAGAGTCGAACAGGCTATAACGAGTTTTGGTGTTTTTTCAACTTCAACCAGACATATTCTGCAATTTCCGGAAACACTCAGTCCGGGATGCCAGCAAAAATGCGGAATATCTATTTCTGCTGCCAAAGCTGCCTGAAGAATTGTTTGTCCCTCTTTGAATTCTACCTGTTTTTCGTCTATTGTTATGAGCATATATTTTTCGTTTTTCAAATATTAGAAAAATATTGTTAAAGTTCAACTGCCGTATTCGTCGGTAATATCAATCTTGGATTTCAACTGATAGAATCTGTATTCATCAAGTGCGAATTCTTTGTCTGTTTCAAGCTTTATTATTACTCTGTATTTAATACACATTTTCAAAATTTTATTGATAAATCCGCTTGTGAGATAATCTTTAATTAAGGGATTAACGCGCAATCTCAGAAACAGACTGTTATCCGCACCTTTATATCTCTGCAGCCATCTCTCGATATCGGTCAGATAAGTCATCCGTGTTTGTACTCTACCACTGCCGCTGCACATAGGACACTGGGCTGATAATCTGTGTACTATGTTCTGCCTTATTCTCTGACGTGTAACCTGAACTAAACCGAATTCACTCATAGGGAGTATCGTTGCTTTTGCCCTGTCTTTTCTGAATTCCTTTTTGATTTCTTCGTGCAATTTCCTTTTGTTCGGTTCTTCATAAAGGTCAATAAAATCAATTACAATTATTCCTCCGATATCTCTTAATCTTGCCTGTCGTGCAATTTCTTTTGCGGCTTCGATATTTATTCTTAAGGAATTTGCTTCCTGGTCTTTTGACTTTGCGTACTTGCCGCTGTTTACGTCAACTACGGTCATTGCTTCGGTTGTCTCAATCACGATGTATCCATAATTTCTTATCATTATTTTTTTATCGAGTGATTCCTCAATTTGCTTATCAATATTGTTATAGGCATCGAATATCGGGACACTGCCTTCATAAAGTTCAAGCTTATCGGATGATTCCGGAGAAGTATCGTCAATGTAATTTTTTATTTCTTTATAAATCTTTTTTGAATCAACAATAATTCTGTTGATATCATCTCTGAATAAATCCCTAATAACGGAGTTTGTAGTTGAAACATCTTTGTATAAAAGTACCGGAGGTTTAGTATTCTTTATTTTGTTTTCGATATCGTTCCAGGTAGCAATTAATTTATTCAAATCATCAAGTATAAGATTTTCGTCCTGTCCGGCGGCGACGGTTCTTATTATTGCTCCGTGACCTCCGGGCAGATGTTTCCTGACGATTGTTCTGAGACGTCTTTTCTCTCTGTAATTATAAATTTTTCTTGAGATTCCGATTTTATTGGTGAACGGGATTAACACGAGATACCTTCCGGGTAAAGATACTTTTGCGGTAACGCGTACCCCCTTATTGCCAACGGGTTCTTTGGAAATCTGTACTATTATGTCTTTTCCTTTTTCAAGACTTGATGCAGCAGGATTTTTGTCTTTAAACTGATTTGTCCTTTGGACAAGTTTTGTCCCGTTTTCTTCGTCGCTTTCTTCATCTTCTATATCATCAACATCATCATCGTCGCCGATAAGTGATTTATAATCGTCCGGTGATGTTTCTATATCGGAAAAATGTAAAAATGCATCCTGCGGAAATCCAAGATTAATAAATGCGGCTCTTATTCCCGGTAAAACTCTCGCAATTCTTCCTAAATATAAATCCCCCACATTTCTTTTTAAATCCGGACTCTCAAAAAACAATTCTACAAGTTTACCATCTTCAGTGATTGCAATTCTTGTTTCACTTGAGGTGGAATTTATAATAATTTCCTTCTTCATTCTTTCATAAATATTTCGTCAAAAACCGTTAAAAAACTTAACAGTCAGATATTACGAATTCATCGAAGCCAAAAACTCATTGTTTGATTTTGTCCCGCGCATTTTTTCCAATAACCATTCCATGGCTTCGACCGGATTGTAATCGGCTAATATTTTGCGCAGGAGATAAACTCTGTTTAAAGTGGCAATATCAAGAAGCAGTTCTTCTTTCCTCGTACTTGAACGGTTGATATCCATCGCAGGGAATATTCTTCTATCGGAAATCCTTCTGTCAAGGACAATTTCCATATTTCCTGTTCCTTTGAATTCTTCAAATATTACTTCATCCATTCTGCTGCCTGTCTCTATAAGTGCAGTTGCAATAATTGTTAGAGAACCTCCTTCGTCTATATTTCTGGCTGCTCCGAAAAATCTTTTTGGCTTATGAAGTGCATTTGCATCCACACCGCCGGATAATATCTTACCGCTGTGCGGTATGACAGTATTATGTGCACGTGCCAGCCTTGTTATACTGTCAAGAAGTATTACAACATCCTTCTTGGACTCAACTAACCTTTTGGCTTTCTGTAGAACAATCTCCGAGACCTGAACGTGGCGGTCAGGCGGTTCATCAAATGTAGAACTGATAACTTCGGCTTTAACATTTCGTTGCATATCGGTGACCTCTTCGGGACGTTCATCAATAAGCAGTACAATCATATGAACGTCAGGATGATTTCTTGTAATACTGTTTGCTATTGTCTGAAGTATTATTGTTTTTCCGCTTTTTGGAGGCGAAACGATAAGTCCTCTCTGACCTTTTCCTATAGGAGTGAACAAATCCATAATTCTCATTGTATATTCCGTAGGGGTGGATTCAAGAGTGAGTTTTTCGTGGGGATAAAGCGGTACAAGATTATCAAACATAATCCGCTCCCTGAGTTTATCAGGATGTTCGAAGTTGACGTCGCCTACTTTTAAAAGTGCGAAAAATCTTTCACCTTCTTTAGGTGGTCTGACCTGTCCGCTGATAGTGTCGCCGGTTTTAAGTAAAAACTTTTTAATCTGTGAAGGTGATACGTATATGTCATCGGGGGAGGGAAGATAATTATAGTCAGATGACCTTAAGAATCCATAACCGTCAGTGAGAACTTCCAGTACTCCTGATGCAAAAGCATATCCGTCCTTTTTGGTTGCTGCTTCAAGAATTTTGAAAATCAGTTCCTGCTTCTTGAAATCCTCATAATTGTGTATCTGAAGTTCTTTTGCTATTGTACGTAATTCGGATACTTTTTTTGATTTTAAAGTCTCCACATTTTTGTCTGAGAAGTCGTTTTTTCCTGAATCTTTTTTTTCGTTCATTAGTAATTTTTAATTAATATTTTTTTAAAATTCTTCCCGTTAGTTATGTTGTAATTTTCTTAGAGGGAATATGCGGTTTATTATTAATCGCTATTTTCTATAATGTACAGATTATTTTTGAATAATTTATCTTTTCAAATATGCAGAAATTTTCTATACCGGGGTGATATATCAATTTTACATTTAAACTATGATAAATATTAAAAAGTTTCAAGAGAAAAATGCAAATTCGATATTTCAGTTATTTTAATGCTCTGAATCAATAATTATGTTAACTTCCCGTTCGGAAAAAATCCTTTTTGTTTCTGTACGGAAGGTTTATTAATTAAAGGATAAAGTAGTAAATTGAAAAAACAGGTCGAAATAATTATTTTACTAAATGGCTAAACTGAAAAAACATACAAAAAAATCCAGGGCACAAATAAAAAAGTATGATGTTGATTTAAATATTGAATTGAAATCATCTCAAAATCAGTTAATTGCTTTTGCATTAGCGATTGTATCTGCAGTGTTTGCATTATATTACGTTATTTATGCAGCAAAAGCAAACGGATACTTCGGTTTTCCTCTTGATGACCCATGGATACATCTTACATTTGCAAGGAATTTTTCCGAATATTTTTCATTTTCTTTTTACAAAAATGAAATGGTTACAGCGGGTTCAACTTCACCTATATACACATTTCTTATATCTATTGCTTTTTTTGTTACGAAAAATGAATTCATATTGAGTTACATCTTCGGGATATTATTTTTTGCAGGAGCGGTCTATACCTTTTATAAATTATCGGAATGTGATTTCGGTAAGGAATATATTTATGTAATATTTATTGTTTTGATATTTGCGATTGATAAATGGCTTAACTTTATTTCGGTTTCCGGGATGGAAACAACTATGTTTATTTTCATATTAATAATGACGGCATATTTTTACAAAAAGAGGAATGCGGTTTTATTTGCCGTATTTCTTGGTTTAATTATCTGGACAAGACCTGACGGAGTAGCATTTATCGCAGCACTTGTGTTTGATTATATGATTGTCCTTTATCTGTCGAAGAAAGATAAAAAAATAGTTTTATTCTCAAAACGGGATTTAGCCAGAATCGGAATTATTGCGGGGATTTTCGTTACGGTTTATTTCGTTATGAATCTAATGCTTTCCGGTTCTCTTCTGCCGAATACCTATAATGCCAAACTTACATATTATAATCCCGGACACAGAAGCAGAAGCGAGTTCTTTAAAAATGAGGTATGGAAATATTTCACTTCCGGTTCATATTTAATAATAATGACAGGATTTTTAATTTCTGCATTAATTACTTTAAAAGATTTCTTCAGGAAAATATATAATCCGAATTTATTATACATTGGCTTTACTGTTGTACTTATTTTGATTTACTATATAAAATTACCTTATGCACACAGATTCGGAAGATATCTTATGCCAGTTATACCTTTTCTTATTCTTTCTTCGGGTCTAGGAATAAGGGACATAGCGAAAATACTCGCAAGATATTTCAAAAGCAAAAATGCCGCTATAGTTATAATTACTGTTATATTATCAATCACTGCCGTATATTCGTTTACAGATTATCTTGATAAACGTAAAAATTACGCTGATGAATGCAAGTATATAAACGACCGTCAAGTAGCAGCTGCACTCTGGATTAATCAGAATACAAAAGAATCAGACATAATTGCCACGCACGATGTAGGGGCGATTGGATATTACAGTGGCAGAAAACTTATTGATGTGGCGGGACTTGTAACACCTGAACTTATTGACAAAATTCACCTGCCGGACTACAATAAATATATGATGGAATATCTGAAGAATCAGGGTGTGTCATATCTGGTTTTTCTTCAGGAGTGGTACAGAGTATCAAATTCAAATCCGCTCTTCTCTACAGCAGAGACACTGCCGCCGGAAACTATGGAGATATACAGATTTGAACCCGGAAAGACATTAATCCTGAATACTGAAACTAAAAGTAGAATTATGTACTGTATGGATTTAATTGCAAGACAGAATTTCGACCAGGCAATAAATCTTTTGAAGCAAGGGCTTGTTAATGAACCTAATTCCGCTTTAATTTACTTTATTATTTCAATTTGTCATATTCATAAGAACGATTTGCAAAATGCGGAGATAAATTTAAGAAAATCGCTTGAGATATTTCCAGAATACAAATATGCATTGGGGCAACTTGGATTACTGCAAAAGGAAAATGGAAATTTTCAAGAAGCAAAAGCACTCTTTGAAAAATATCTTAAAGTTAATCCCGGTGATGTAAAAGTCCAGGAATATCTGAAAGCCGTTAACGATTCTCTTCAAAAAAAATAACCCGATGAATAAAGATGATTTACTGAGGATATTGAAAAGATTCACGGATATAGCAGGTTCATTTTTTAAATATAATTTTATTCCCTTTATCAATAGAATTACTGCGAAGGTAATTTATTTTATCAGAAACATAAAAGATAAATTTAAATCTTTTATAATCAAATGTGAACTTAATATTAAATGCAGAAAAATTTATCATTATATAAAAGAAAATATTCTTTATACATTCGTTGAATTTTACAATGATGTATTAAAGAAAAAAAAGTTTAAAATATATTTTGTTTTATCTGTTTCAGTATTAATTTTGTGGTCGGGTATTTACAGGATATTTTTTGAAAGAAACGTTTGGGAAGGGGAGAATCTAAAAAAGATTACTATAATACGAGGTATGAATGTTGATGAAATCTCGGGAATGCTCAGAGACAGCAATGTGGTAAGCAGTTCCTTAATATTTAAGGTATCCGCAAAATTATCCGGAAAGTCTTCAAAAATATATTCCGGAGTTTATTATCTGCCTAAAGGTCTGAATAATATGGAAATTATAGATATACTGACCGCAGTTGATTATGCAAGGCTTGGCGGAAGAGGAAAAATTACTGTTTATGAGGGTATGAGGATTAAACAGATTGCCTCACTATTAAGAAAAGATTTTGAAATGGATGAAGATGAATTTATAAGAGCCTCGGAAAATGATTCTTTAATTAATATTCTGGGTTTAAAAGGGGAAATTAAAAATCTTGAAGGATTTTTATTTCCGGAAACATATATTGTTCCTGTGAGTGCCGGTGCCAGGGATATCGTTTTTATTTTATTCGATGAATTTCTTAAGAGAGTGTTTAAAAATCCCGAATTGAACGGCTCTTTCAAAAAATCCCCTTTTAAGTTATTAAGTCTCGTTACGCTTGCATCTATAGTACAGGCAGAGACCGGAATAATAAGCGAAATGCCCATAATTGCAGGAGTTTATTACAACCGTCTCGAAAGAAATATGAAACTTCAGGCAGATCCTACTATCCAATACATTCTGCCGGAAGGTCCCAGGCGTTTACTTAACCGCGATTACAAAATTGAATCGGATTACAACACATACATACACGAAGGACTTCCGCCGGGACCTATAAATAATCCGGGACTGGATGCAATAACGGCGTGCCTGAATCCTGAAAAACACGAATATTTTTACTTTGTTGCAAACAGGGATAGGTCTCATAAATTTTCTAAAAGTTACGAGGAACATCAGCAGGCAATTAAAAAAATTAGGGAGAAATAAAAGTATGTCCTTGAATCCTGTTTTATTAAAATATTTTATCAAATTAGATTACAGGGATAAAGATAAAAATACTTTCAGGAAATTTATCGGTATATCCGTATCTTATTTAATATCGAATACTTTTCTTTCTTTATATTATTATATGAACTTCGATTCGATGAGTTTTGCAGTTTTAAGCTTTACGTTCAATTCTTTTTTAATTGTATTCATTTCTATGGGTGAATACCCGCAATTATTTTTTGCAAAAGAACAGTTCGAAATTATAAATATACTTCCGCTCGGATTAAATGCATTTATTAAATCTAAGTTTATTTCGGCACTGTTATATTTATTAACGTTTGTGCTTATTTTATCGCTCCCGCAGTCTGTTTTTTTCTTTTTCTTTGACGGGAATTTCCTCAGCGTGATAGCTTTCCTTTTAATGAATCTTTCTTTTACATTTTTTCTCGTGTCCGTACTGCTCATAATTTATAGTTTTGCACTGAAATTTTTTTCCGAAAAGGCGACAGTAATTTTATTTATTATACAATTGCTGTTTTTTGCACTGATTATGTATTCAACGAGTATTGGTTCTAGAACGGCTGAATTACATACTGATACATTAATGAATTCAAAGTTAGTAAACTACTCTCCGCAAAAATTTTTCGCTTTGGGAATATATGAATTTTCTTATTTAACGGCAGCATTTTTTATAGTTTTAATTTCGCTGTATTTATTCCTGAAGACTTTATCTGTTTACTTTCTCGAAATTTTTGAAACATTGTACTTCATCAAACCGAAAGAGAGAAAAATCAGGAAACTCAGAATATTTGACGCATATTCGGATTTTATATCGGATAAGCTGGTTAAAGATAATGTTGAAAAGGCAGGATATATATTGTCGAAAAATATTATTACCGGTTCAAAGTCAGTGCTGCTACGATATCTTCCTCTTGCAGCGGCGCCTTTAATTATCGCTTTAATCGGAATAATAACAGGAAACGAATCGCTTACCTTTATCAGCAGCAGTATATCTGGAAACGGAATTCCGATATTAAGCCCTTCTATTACAATGATAATTATTATGATGTCAAGATTGTTTATCTCTAACCTTCAGATTGCTGATGAAAATTCGAATGACATACAGTGGATATATGAATCACTGCCTCTTAAATCACCCGCGAGAATATTTCAGGGCAGTTTTAAATTTATTTATTATATATTTATAATTTTGCCGGTTTTATTAATTACTGCTATGCTTCTGATAAAATTTGCGGCTGAAGTCGTGTTAATTAATATTATTTATGTATTGATATTTTCTTCATTTGTAATGACGATTACATTCTTGTTTATTAAAAATTATCCTTTCACGATGGAAAGTACGAAAATGAATTCTGCTTTGAGGCTGTTTGATATTCTTATATCCGTTGTATTTGCTGTTGTAATATTTATCCTGCAGTTTATTATTTTTGAAAATTATACATATATTTTTATTTCTATTATAATTATTTTCATAATAAATTTCCTAATCATAAAACAAATAAGAAATTATGACTGCACAGGAAAAAGAATTACAGCAGACCGAAACAAAACCGCTTGAAAAATCATTTAAGGGGGACGGTAAAAATATAATTTTCGGAATCACGGGTGCCAGCGGTTCTATATATGCATTAAGAGTTCTGAGACTTCTGCTGTTGAATAAATTTGATGTAGGACTTATACTTACAGAGTATGCACAATATTCACTTTACCGCGAGTGCGGAGTGGAATTAAAATCCTCAACAATTAAAATGATTTTTCCTGAGTTGTTAATAAAGGAAGAAAGCATCAGTTTCCACAACAATCTGGATTTAAAATCGGAAATATTGTCAATCGGTTATAATACTTCAGGGATGATAGTGTGTCCTTGTGCACATAATTATCTTGCGGGCATTGCGCATGGCGAATGCAAAAATTTAATAGAAAAATCTGCAGACCATCATATCTCGCATAATAAACCGATGATATTAGTCCCGCGTGATTCTCCTACTAATAAAATACATCTGAAAAACATGCTTAAGATACTTGATGCAGGAGGAAAGATTGTACCGGCATCACCTTCCTTTGAGAACCTCCCTAAAGATTTCAATGACCTTGCTGATAATATAGCGTTTAAAGTTATGGAATTGCTGGAGGAATATTTTATATAAAATGTAGGGTTATAAATAATGTTTACAGACAATAAAATTCTCGAACGCTATTTTCTGAAACATTATACTGTAAAGAATAATGTGCTTTTAAAGATAGTTGTTTTTTATACTTTAATTGATTCTATTAATGACTGGAACGGAATAATTACAGGTAATGTGACTTTCGATACTGCCAACAACTGTATGTCAACAGAAGTTAAGAATCTGACAACGAAAATTCCAACGATATTTATGCTCGGGCAGAATTTTCCGAATCCTTTCAATCCTACGACATAAATTCAGTTCGATATACCGAAAGATTACTATGTTGAGATTATATTGTATGAAATAACGGGAAGGGAAGTAGCAACTCTCGTCAGAGACCCGTACAGAGCAGAATCTTATATTCTTGATTTCAATGCTTCAAATCTGCCGAGCGGTGGTTACTTCTATTCGATGGATGCCGGTAATTACAGGGAAGTTAAGAAAATGGTAATTTTAAAATAAAATCAGCAATTTATTATCTTTATTGTCAGGGCTGGGAAAATAGATTAATTCCCGGTACGAAAAAACTGCCGGGATTTTTTATGTATTAAATTTAACAACTTTCATAAGTGTTGAACTCAAGAATATATAATTCTCGACATGTAAAATATTTCCCAGTTGACTCATATTAAAATGTAACCGTAGTAGTAGTTTTTTTTCTTTTCTTTTTTGCTTCTTTTTTCTTTTCTTTTTTTAAATTTTGTTAACATTGTTAATATCTTAAAATTATTTTTAAGTTATTAACAATGTTAACAAAATTTAAAAAAGAAAAGAAAAAAGAAGAAAAAAAGAAAAGAAAAAAAACTACTACTACGGTTACTTTTTAATATGAGTCAACTGGTTGG
>JAFGII010000085.1 GCA_016929695.1 Ignavibacteria bacterium | reverse complement strand
CGAATACATAGTTAAAACCCCTATATTTAATTGACCATAATTATTTATGGCTATACAAAAATAACACACAAAAAGAGCGAAGTCAATAGATAAAAAAGAAAAAAAATAAAACGAGCAGGTTACAATTCAAGTGACAAGGGGAAAGAGACAAGGGACAAGCGGCAAGGGGAAAGGGACAAGTTACAGGTGTAAAGTGACAAGTCGAGAATTACGCATTACTCACCGCTGAGAGCGGATTAGACTGATTTACACGGATTTATTTATAAATCCAATTGTGTTCCGGCTTAACCCAGGGAATGTATTACAGAAGATTATCAGGATAAACTTTTGTCTTTGCTAATAACTTTAAAAACTCTTTGAAATCCTTGTTCAGGACCATATTTTCATAAATTATATTCTTTTCTGATTTCCTTTATCGCTTTTAATCTTTCAACATAGGGACGGCTTTTCCAAAATGTAAAATCATTTTTTAAATCTTTAATATTTCCCTTTTTTATAACCTTTTCCATAATAAAAATTAATCTATGCGATTTCAAAAATAAATGTAATTTATCAGTTACTTTTATCTTCATTATTTATTCCGCATTAATCCGTTTAATCAGTGTGTTCAGTGTTCCGATAGCGTAATATTGCTTTTCATTCAAAATTCATAATTTCTTTTCCGATCCCGATTCACCCGGGACAAAATTAATAATTAATAAGTTATGAGTTTTCCGTAGTCTGAAATTATTCCACTACTCCTCAAATTCTACGCAAACCGGCAAAGAAAATTAATATTCAAAAAAAGTGAAGACATCCTCCCCCTACCCCCTCCAAAGGGGGATATAAAAAAGACCTCGAGTATTTGAAGCAAAATTGTTTTTGGCTCCAGCTTGACCGGGTTATTCCATTACTCCTCCAATTCTTCGCAAAATGGCAAATTTTACAAATAGATGAATGCACAGGATTTGATTCTGAAATATAGGTTTTGATATTTAATTGCGAAGCCCTTCGGGCTTTCGACAGTCTGGAAGACTGTCCTACCTTGAAAAGAAATTTGGTTCCGGCTTGACCGGGTTATGAATTTTGAATTATGAAGGGTTGAGGATTAGCACACAGAAGACACTGATTAGGCCAAGGCAAACAGGCAGATTGATTTACACAGATTTCCGGAGTTCAGACTCATCCGATGAACGAGTTCATCGGATGAGGGAATTAATGAGGAAATTTTACAAGGGGGATTGAGGAAAGGAGTTTTTTTGTATAATCATTTTGGGGGTTGTTGAATATTTCATCTGTATTTCCTTCCTCCACGATTTTGCCTTCGTTCATCACCACTACATAATCAGAAATATTTCTAACAACGGAGAGGTCGTGGGAAATAAAAATCAGCGTCAAATTAAACTTACTTTTTAAGTCTGAGATTAAATTCAATATCTGCCCCTGAACAGAGACATCGAGTGCAGAGACAATTTCATCGGCAATTAAAACCGAAGGACGTGCCGCCAGACTCCTTGCAATCGCTACTTTTTGCCTTTGTCCGCCCGACAACTGACGGGGATAGGAATCCGCGTCAATATTTCCGAGTCCCGTTAATTCAAGCCATTCACTCAATTTTTGAGATACTTCTTTATTGCTTAAGTTAAAATAATTACAAAGAGGTTCGGAAATCAATTCCCTGGCTGTCATTTTAGGACTTAAAGAAGAAGCGGGGTCCTGAAAAATAATCTGAATTTCTTTCCTTATTTTTTTCAGTTGCTTTGCCTTTGCTTTATTAATATCAGTTACATTATCTACAGTATAAAATAATATTTCACCCGAAACTTTCACATTGTAATTAAAAATATCCAGAAGTCTTACGAGTGCCCTTGCAAGTGTTGATTTTCCCGACCCCGATTCCCCTACTATTCCAATAGCAATTCCGGCCGGTATATTCAGACTGAGATTATCCAGCGCACAATAGTATTTATTTTTTGTAAAAATTTCCGATGATGAATATTCGACATTCAGATTTTTAATTTCCAGTATATTTTTCTTTTCTTCCATATTATCTTAATATAAATGACACCTGACAAAACAATTTTCAGATAGTTGTTTTAAATCCGGTTCAATCTCCCTGCATATATCCATTACCTTCGTACATCTTGAACAGAATTTACATCCCGAAGGCATCTCAAGCAGACCGGGAACAACACCGGGAATAGTTTTAAGTTTACCTTCTGTTTTTTCACCAGCGGCGGGAACCGATTCGAGCAAAGCAACAGTGTACGGATGTTTAGGGACATTAAAGATATCGGGAACTCCCGCAATTTCCTGAATCGTACCTCCGTACATCACGATAACCCTTTTGCATAAATCAGACACGATTCCGAGATTATGCGTAATTAACAGCATCGAAGTATGATTCCGTTCTGACATAATATTTTTAATCAGTTCGAGAATTTGTGCCTGAATTGTAACATCCAGAGCGGTTGTAGGTTCATCCGCGATAATAAGAGGAGGATTGCATATAAGAGCCATAGCGATAATCACACGCTGACACATACCACCGCTCAACTGATGGGGATATTCAAAAATTCTTCTTTCAGGTTCAGGTAAACCTGTCAGTTTCAGCATATCGAGAGTTCTTTCGAGGGCATCGGTTTTACTAATTTTTTCGTGTTCAAACAAAACTTCCGTTATCTGTTTTCCTATTTTCATAACGGGATTTAACGCAGTCATCGGTTCCTGAAATATCATCGAAATTTCTTTTCCCCTGTATTTTCTGATTTCATCTTCCGGTAATTTCATTAAATCATTCCCTTTGAAAATAATATTTCCGGATACAATTTTTCCTACAGGTTCCTGAATAAGTCTTAAAATCGAATAAGCGGTAACGCTCTTGCCCGAGCCCGATTCCCCCACCATACCCACAATTTCACCTTCATAAATATCGAACGAAACATTATCAACGGCTTTAGCCGGAATTTTTCCCTTTAATTTTCTGCCGTATTTACCAATGCCCTCAGTAAATTTTTCAGCATCGGAATCCGCGTGATATTTACCTTCATCACCGGGTTCAACAAAAAAATATGTACTTAAATTTTTTACTTCCAATAATTTATTATTCATTTTTTCGCACCTGAATTAGATATTTTTCCTTCCGGGTTCAAAGCATATCTGAAACTTTCACCAATAAGAACAATCAGCATTAAAGTAACAAACAAAGCAGACAGAGGAAACAAAGCCAGCCACCAGTTATTAAGATTATTCAAGCCCTGAGAAATCATATTGCCCCAACTTGGAGAGGGCGGGGGTATTCCGAACCCGAGGAAATCAAGCGAAACAAGCGAACTAATATTTGCAACAATGACAAAAGGCAAAAACGAAATCACAGGTGTTAAAGCGTTCGGCAGAATATGTTTAATAATAATCCTTAAATTTGATGAACCTGCAGTGACAGCAGAAAGAACGTAATCTTTCGCAGATTCTCTGAGGAATTCACCTCTAACATAAAGCGAAATCGCCATCCACCCGAAGACCGACAGCATAATCACCAGCATATAAAATCCCGGGCGGAATATTGAAGCCAGAATCATCATAATATAGAGGAAAGGAATTGATAACATAATTTCCACGAACCTTTGACCGGTCGTATCAATCCAGCCTCTGTAATATCCCGACAGACTTCCGAATATTATTCCGATTACAAAACTAATAAGTGTAACAAGCAGAGAAAAAGAAAACGAAATTCTGAAACCGTAGAAAACCTTTGCAAAAACATCTCTTCCGCTTTCATCGGTTCCGAAGATATTATTCCCTGACGGCGGATGAGGAGGATTGCCCTGAATTTCATTCAGCAGATTTTCCTCTGCTCCATACGGATAGAGAGGCATTATAACAAAATTGCCGTTGTTTTCACTTTTGAATGTCTTTTTAAGGAATCTGTAATTTGCTTCCCCTTCATAATTCTGACCGAACACGGTAGATTCATAATGTTTAAACACGGGGAAATAATAATCCCCGTTATATCTGACAACAAGTGCATCACTTCCGATGAACACAGGCAGAATAAATGATAAAACATAAGCACCCGACAGAATTATAAAAGACACATATCCCGATTTTCTCGATTTAAAATACTTCCACATTCTTCCGTATTTTTTTGAAAATAATTTCATTTATTTAAACCTCACTTTCGGGTCTGTATAAGCATAAATCAGGTCAGAGATTATATTTCCGAGCAGAAGCAAAACACTTGTAATAACGAGCAGACCCATAGAAGTCGGATAATCCCTGTTAATCAGGGAATTATATCCGAGCATTCCAATCCCGTCAATATTGAACACTTTTTCAATAAAGAAACTACCCGCCACGAGCATACTGAAAAGATTTCCAATACCGGTAAAAACGGGAATCAGTGAATTTTTCAGAGCGTGAACAAAAAATACTTTTTTTTGCGGCAGACCTTTTGCATAAGCAGTTCTGATATAATCTTTTCCGAGAGTATCCAGAACGGAATTCTTGGTAAGAATCGTAAGCGAAGCAAAATTCCCGATTACATAGGCGAGAACGGGCAGGAAAGTATGATGTACGATATCCGCAATTTTTCCGAAGAAAGACAATTCATTAAAACCAACCGAATGGAATCCTCCAAGCGGGAAGACATCGAGGAACGAGCCGCCTCCGAACAAAATCAGCATCAGGACACCGAACGCCCATCCCGGAGATGCATATCCGATTAAAATAAAAACGGACGATACAAAATCAAACGTACCTCCGTTTTTCAGTGCCTTCAGTACACCGAGAGGAATACAAATTATATATGTTAAAATAAAACCGAGCGCACCGAAATAAACAGATACGGGAAACCTTTCGGATATAACATCCCAGACGGGTTCCGAATATACATAGGATTTCCCAAGATTAAGCGTAACGGTATTTTTTAACCATTTAAAATATCTTTCGATGACAGGTTTATCAAATTCATAATATTCTTTGAGTTCTTTAAGAGCAGATTCCGGGATATTTCCGAAATAACCGGATTGGTTACTCCGGGCAGATTCGGTATTCTGACCCGTGCCGTATTTTTGTTTAAGCAGTTCCTGTTCAAGCGGACCGCCCGGGACGAGATTTATAATTATAAAAGTAATGAATGTTATTCCGATAAATGTCGGGACGAGCAGGACAATTCTTTTTATAATATAAATCCACATTTACTTTATCTGTCCCCCCAATATTTAACATCAACAGTTTCAACCTGCAAATCTGCATCAGAATTCAGAGCATTATTCAGAATTAAATTTTTCTGCGGGTCAAAATACCATAAGGTAAAGAAACTGTAATAATTCCCGAATCTCGGCAAACCGCACTCAGGAAAGCCGAATTTGTTCCTGAAGCAGATTCTCTGGTAAGAGGCATACCATCCGAACACAAAAGGATAATATGAATATGCAATGGAATCAATTTGTTTTAAAATTTTAATTCTTTCATTGCCGTCGAAAACGACATTAAATTTTCCGCAAAGTTCATCGAGTTTATTATCCTTAATTCCCGGATAATTGAGAGTGTTTTTTTCATCAGCAAGCGAAGACAAGAAGAAAGCCTCGGGATTCGGTATTTGCGTACCCGAAAGCGAGACGGGAGCGACAGTAAAATTTCTTTCGTTCAGCAACTGTTCGAGCAGACCTGCATTAACTTCTTTCAGAATCAGTTTAATTCCGAGTCTTTTCAAATCTTCCTGATAAACAGTCAGATATCTGTCCATACCTGCGGTAAACGGCAGTTCGACTTCAAAGATTTTTCCGTCCTTCTCGAGGAATCCTTCTTCATTTTTTTCTGTCCAGCCTGCGAGTGAAAGATATTTTTTTGCTGAATCCAAACTGAAATTAATTTTCGGGTTATTGAAATTCTGATATTCCGTACCCGGGAAAAACGAATGAATTAATTTATACGAATTAAAAAACAACTTTTCGTTGAACAATTCCCTGTTATAACTGAATGCAAATGCTTTTCTGATGTTAATATCGTTAAAAGGCGACACTCTCATATTTAATGCAAGACCCGACAATCCGCCTGAATACTGATTATAAATTTTCTTTTTCACGAGATAACCTTTATTAACCGGTTCACCGTCAAGTTTTTCAGTCCAGACGGAAGAACGGAAAACGGGAAGAATATCAATTTCACCTTTTTTAAGTTTTTCAATTTCGAGATTTTCATCTCTAACAACTTCAAATCTGATTAAATCAAAATTATTTGATCCTGCATTGAACTTTTCGTTTTCCGCCCAGTAATCATTTCTTCTCCGGATAGTAATATAATTTTCTTTACTAATATCGTTTGATAAAATAACATAGGGACCGCTTCCCGGGATGAAATCAAATTTATATTTTTCAAGATATTCTTCACCCGAAATATTTCCTATATAATGAGCGGGCAGAATTCTAAGCCCGCAGGCAAAATAAAGGAAATATCGCCAGTCAAGATTTTTCGCTTTGACTTTCAGAATATATTTACTTTCCGCAACCGGCATTTCATAGGAACTGTAAAGGGCATTAAGATACGGCGACAGAATTTCGGGATTTGTAACCAGTTTCCAGGTAGCAATCACATCTTCAGCGGTAACAGGTTTCCCGTCAGCAAATCTCACATTCGGATTTAACCTGAATCTGAAAGTCTTTCCGTCCTCGAGAATCTGCCAGTGTGTAGCAAGGTACGGAGTATAATTATTATTGACGGGGTCCAAATTCAGCAGAGTTTCATAAAACATAGATTCCACAATTGTATTAAGCGAGGTGTTCGCATCTTTCCCGTAATTTCTCAGAGTGAGAGGAAATTCCCTGACAGATGTAGTGATACTTCCTCCTTTGACGGCGTTTTCATCTCCAATTGTATTATAATTTAAATTGGTTGACCAGCCATCACCTCTGAAACCGTTTCCGCCAAGTTCCGCAGGTACTGAAGGGTCTGCACCCGGCTTCGAATCGTATATCCTGATTGTAACAGGGTTTGTTTCAATTAAATCCGAATTATTTTTTCCACATCCGAAAAAGAGCAGCACAGCCGTAATGGGAAAAAATACAAATAACTTCAATTTCCCCGACCTCATTGTAATTTTATTAAGTTTAACATTGTTATAAATTAGTAAAAAACTAAAGATTAATCTATGAAACTATTAAGAACTTTTTCATTTATATTTTTAACCGTATTAATCAGTTGTAATACCGAGGCACAGAACCCTTCGATACAACTGACAGATGCTTATCCGAATTTAACATTTCAGAAGCCCCTTCACCTGACTCACAGCGGGGACAACACGAACAGGATATTTTTAGTTGAGCAGACGGGTTACATAAAAGTATTTCCGAATGATTCCAACGTAGGTTCATCACAGATGAATATATTTCTCGATTTATCAAACAAGATATCATCATCAGCGGGTGAAGAGGGATTACTGGGATTGGCGTTTCATCCGAATTATTCATCGAACGGATATTTTTATGTAAATTACACTTCTCCCAATCCGCTGAAAACAATAATTTCAAGATTCAGTGTAAATCCGGGTAATCCAGACAAGGCGGATTCTTTGAGCGAATATATTTTAATGACAATTGACCAGCCCTATGCAAATCACAACGGCGGAACGGTTATATTCGGACTTGACGGATATATGTATATCGGGATGGGCGACGGCGGTTCAGGCGGCGACCCGCAGAATTACGCACAGAATTTGCAATCGCTTCTCGGGAAAATATTACGGATAGATATTAACAACACATCACCGGGGAAAAATTATGCAATACCGGTAACGAATCCTTATTACAATAATCCGTCAGCCGGCAGAGAAGAAATATATGCATACGGATTAAGAAATCCCTGGAAATTCTCACAGGACCCCGTTACAGGCTTAATATATGCCGGAGACGTAGGACAGAATTTGTATGAAGAAATAGACATAATCACAAGCGGCGGAAATTACGGCTGGCGCGTGATGGAAGGATTTAACTGTTTTAATCCGCCGACCGGATGCGACACAACGGGAAAAATTTTACCGATAAAGGTTTACAACCACGGGCAGGGTGACTGTTCAGTTTCCGGAGGATATGTTTACAGAGGTCAGAGGAGACCTGAATTAACAGGCGCATATATTTATGCAGATTACTGCACGGGTAAAATATGGATGCTCAGATATTCGAACGGAAATATAACGGCTGATTCATTATTAATTGATTCTCCTTATTTCATCACTTCATTCGGAGTTGACCAGAGCAATGAATTATATATTATACATCAGACATCACCGTCAAAAATTATGAGATTCAATAAGAACACTTCAATCGGAATAAGCGGGAACAATAATATTATTCCGGAGAAATATTTTTTGGAACAGAATTATCCAAACCCGTTTAATTCAATTACAATTGTTAAATTTCAGATTTTAAATGCAGGAATTGCATCAATAAAAGTATTTGACATATCCGGAAAAGAGGTGTCAACAATATTGAATAATAAATTAAATCCCGGAACTTACGAAATCAGATTTGATGCGGGAGATTTGCCGAGCGGGATATATTTTTATATGATGATTGCGGATGGCTTCAGGGAGACAAGGCGCATGGTTATTATTAAGTGAAAAGTTTGTAAAGTTCATAAAGTTTTTAAAGTTTGTAATATTTATAGTTCCGAGAGTCCCCTCACAAGTTCGGGAGACTCTACGGAACAAAATAGGCCGGGCCGGGGAGACTCTACGGAACAAAATAGGCCGGGCCGGGGAGACTCTACGGAACAAAATAGGCCGGGGAGACTCTACGGAACAAAATAGGCCGGGGAGACTCTACGGAACAAAAAAATCTATAAATTTCAGGGGTAAAAAAAATATTTTTTACGGTATCTCAAAAAAAGCCAAAAATAAGCGGTAAAAATAACTTAAAATATTGATTTATATCTTATTGTTATATTATATATTTATAAAATACACGTAGTAATTTTTACTCAATAAATCGGTAAATGAAATTGCTAACTCAGTTTTTTAAACGAAAGCATTCTATATATTTTTGTATAGAATGAATAAGATAACAATAAATATTAATCCGACGAACAAGAAATACGAAGTTGAAATCCGGCAGAACATTTCGATAAAGTTAGACAGGATAATAAAGAATTCCTGTCAGGAATGGATTTCAAACATCGAGTCACCGGAAATCGGTTTACTTGGTTTCGGAATCAGTTGCAGCAACGGGAAGACCTATTTTATTAACGACAACAATATAATTCTGAAGCACAAGAATTTATTTCAGGTATATTACGATGAAAAAAAGGAAGCAAATGATTTAATTACAAAAATGCTCAGCAAGACACATTTTCACATATTAAGATATTATACAGAAGTCAAGAAATACGGTGATAAAACAGGTTACAGCAAAGTTATTTAAAAATGAAAAAATTAAATTATTAATTATATGGATTACAATAAAATGAAATGGTTTTTTAAATGTCCTGTATGCGGGGAATGGGAAGAAACCCAATGGATAAAGAGAAATTGTCTTTACGAATGCCCTAATATAAAGAAAATTTACTATCCTCCCTCTCCCTTAGAGCAGATAGACGCTTACGTAGACACGAAACATTATCCCAAGGAGATAGAAGAAGCCGTTATAAAACTAAAAGGCAGAATATGTTCTGCCCCTAACTGCAGGAATCACTATACACTTTTGATTCACAAAGTACCCTTGAGTAAAGGCGGCACTACCAGTGTAGAAAACCTTATTCCTGTATGTTATGAACACGCTATTACTTTCAACGAGGACGAGTATAATTTATCGTATATCTTTCAGTATTTCAAGAACGCGTGAATATCCTATGCATTTATATATTTAACAGTTCTTTCTCAATTAAAATAATGGCGGTCTTGCAACCGGAGTAACATCAATTTTGCCATCCTGGTAATAAGTCACTTTGAACCATTGTCCGTCTATACACATGTATTCAACATTGTCAACAGGAGCGCTAACAGTAATTTGACCGGAAGCAGCCGTATTCGCATTCACAGTACCCGTGAAAGCGGAAAGAAAAATAACAACTAAAGTAATTAAAATGACAATAAATTTTTTCATAATAATTTAATTTAAAATTCTATGTAAAAATAGCATATATAGCAAAATGAAAAAAACTGAACTTTTTGAAATATTTACCGCTAAAAAAGTGATTAATAATAGTATATTTATTATAAACTTGAATTTATTAATTATTTATTTTATTATTACTTTACCATAACGCTATGAAAAAATCAGGTATTTTAAATCTAATATACAACCTGACAGGTGATGAGATTGAAGAAATAAGATTATTTCTCAAGTCGCCTGTGTTTGTTCGTAAGCAGGTTCTGTGCAATTTCTTTGAATTAATCACCGAAGAAAGGTACAGATTTATCGAACTCACCTATGACGAGGTAATAAATTACCTCGCAAAAAACTTTAACTACAGCCCCGGAACCGTAAAGAAACAATTAACTTACCTAAATATTGAGATAAAGAAATTTCTTAAAGTTAAAGAAAACCTCAAAGATGACATCAATGCCGAGAACAACGTGAATAAATACTTTTTGAGAAAAGGGTTACATTCACTTCTTCACACAAATCTTGTAAATACCGATAATTTATTAATTAAGCGCCGGGAAATTGACGATAAACTGTTTCTAAACTCTTTCAATCATTCAGTTAATCAATATAACTATTTAACAAATGTACTCAGCGCCTCCAACCCGAAAAATACGGAAAAGAGAATAGATTCTCTTAATAACTCACTTGAAGACATTTTGTTATATACAATAATACAATTAACAAGTGCTTATATTAACTACATTTTCCTGAATATTAACATTGGTAACGAAAGCAAAATAAACTTCCCGATTGACCTTGACGGGATTTATAAATTCGTATCAAAATCAGGTTTATTCAAGAAAGGAAGCAGAAATACGGATACATTCCATCTATACAGAAATTTATACTATGCATTTTTCG
Organism: Ignavibacteria bacterium; assembly: GCA_016929695.1. Lineage (GTDB taxonomy): Bacteria > Bacteroidota > Ignavibacteria > Tepidaquicellales > Tepidaquicellaceae > Tepidaquicella. Next base: position 8,415 of record JAFGII010000085.1, on the reverse strand, counting down.
TATTTGACGACAGAAATCATTATCTCAAATATAAAAGCGAGGTATTCAACCTCACGGGACATTTAAGCAATGAACTTGCAAGATTTCATTACGATGTATTAATAAACTACTGTATTATGAAACAGCGCACCGGAAATGAATTCGATTTTTATTTAAACGAAGAAGTCAAATTACTTTATCAGTACACTGCAAATAATTATTTCAAAGACAATACTTATGAATATTTATCACCGTCAACTTACAGAAACTTCGTTACACTTTCATTTGCTATTGGCAATTTTGATTTACTCAAGTCATTCATAGACGAAAACTCCACAAAACTGAAGCCTGCGGATTACATACACTTTGTAAATTACGGACTGGCATATTACTATCTGGGAATCGGCGATTACAGAAAGGCATTAAAGTGCGTTGCTAAAATCAGTTTACCAACATTTGTTTATAAGTTCGATATAATAAACATACAATTAAGATTATATTTCGAACTCGGGCATTATGAAGTTGTCGGAGACATTGCCCACAACTACAGGGCACAGGTAATCAAAGACAGAATTCTGACGAAATCAGACAAAGAAAACCTGTTTATAATGCTGAGATTTTTAAACAAACTCCTCCAAATACAAAACAGCATTGATATCGAGAAACAGTACAACCTTGCATTTTACCTTAGAAAAAGTATGGAGAAAGTTCCGAACTTCGCATTGAGAAAATGGTTGTTTGAGAAAACCGATGCCGTAATAGAGCAATACAAAACCAGAAAAGCATCGTCGTATTAAAATTCCGGTTTTTATTTTATAAAGGAGCGTAATTTGTCGCACACTCATTGTTTAAATAAGCTTTAAAATAAACAGTGATATGACAGTAAGAAAAGGAGAGGTTGCAAATGAAAAATTTCAACTGACAATACCGGGTTCAAAAATGATTAATACAATAATTTTATTATTGTTTATCATATTTTATTTATATATTTAAGGAAATAGTTCAATATCAAGAATATATCAGTAAAATGATTTCAGGGATTGCGAAAAAATCCGCATTAATCGGACATACCGGAAAATTTAAAATAAGTTTTGATTTTCGTAATAACAGACGTCTATCCTCGACGACAGGACTTCGACCTTTAAAAGAGTTCACTCTATGCTATTGTCGAACGGAATTTATTGTTATGCTTTCATTAAAAATTTTCCGGAAGGAAATATCTTTTTATAGGATGAGAACGGGCGAATATACAAAAACAAAAATATTAATTTTGACAAAGTAATATAAATAAATATGAAATACTTTTTAACAACAATATTTCTATTATTTTCATCACTCGTTCAGGCACAGCCGCAGTGGGTAATTTATACTACAAATAACTCAGGTTTACCCAGTAATTTAGTAGGCAGTATATTAATAGACAGCAATAATGTTAAATGGATTACCACAAATAACGGATTTGTAAAACTACAAGACACTACGTGGACAGTATATGACACCTTGAACTCAGGTTTACCTCAAAATGCATGCGGTGTTATTAGAAAAGACAAGAGAAATAATATTTGGCTTTCTTGTGGAGGAAAGGGTCTTGTTAAATATGACGGAGTAAACTGGACGGTATATAATAACGAAAATACAGGATTTCCGGTTAATTGGACTGCGGTAGGAGATGTAGATGATTATAATAACAAGTGGATCGTAGGAGCAGGATTATTTAAATTCAATGATACAAACTGGATATGGTTCAATACCGGTAATTCAGGACTGCCTACCAATGAAACAAAATGTACCTTCGTAAAAAATAATATTGTATGGGTAGGGACATATATGGGAGGAGTTGTCAAGTTCGACGGCGTAAACTGGACAGTATATAATACACTTAATTCAGGTTTACCAAGTAACTGGGTTAGAATGATTACATCAGATTTACAAAATAATTTATGGTTTGCGACATTTTTTGGGGGATTGGCAAAATATAACGAATCGCAAAATTTATGGACAGTTTATAATACAACCAATTCGGGACTTCATCACAATAATTTATATTCCGTATATGTAGACAATAATAGCGTAAAATGGATAGGAGGAGGGGGGATGGCAATATTTAATGATACAACATGGCAGATATTTACTTACCCTTTCATCACAGAGGTTTTCAATTTTTCAAAAGACAGATATGGTAATATGTGGATTTGTTCAGATATAGGTTTATATATTTACAATCCGGCAGGAGTGGTTGGGATTGAAAATAATACGACAATTATCAGTGAAAATTATTTATTTATTCAAAATTATCCAAATCCGTTCAACAGCGAGACTAAAATAAAATATCAGGTAGCACGAGGTGGAGAGACCTTTAGAAATAGCAAATATGTATCATTAAAAATATACGATATTCTTGGAAAAGAAATAACTACGCTTGTAAATAAGAAACAGGATATTGGAGAGTACGAAGTCAGTTTTAATGGCTTAAATTTAGCCGGCGGAATTTATTTTGCCGTTCTAAAAATAGATACAAAAGTGAAGGTTCATAAAATTGTATTACAAAAATAACAAACAAAAAATTGTAACCAAAGCAAGATGAAAAAATTATTATTAATAATGTTTATATTGATATCCGTTTCTGTTCTCGTTCAGGCACAGCCGCAGTGGGTAAATTATACTCCGCAGAATTCAGGTTTGCCCTCATTCAGTATAAGTGATATAGCATTTGATACATTGAATAGAAAATGGATTAGCACATTAAACGGTATAGCAATGTTTGACGGAACAAACTGGACTGTATATGACACAAATAATTCAGGGTTACCGGGGAATAATGTTTATAACATTGTAGTAGATAGAAAAGACATAATATGGGCAGCTACTAATAACGGATTAGCTAGATTTGACGGAAGCAACTGGATAATTTATGACACACTGGGATTTAATGAAATAAGCAGAATATTAGTTGATTCAAATAATATAAAATGGGTTTCCTCTTACTTAGGGGGTTTGATGAAATATAATGATACAATCTGGGTATATTACAGGACAGATAATTCAGGGATACAATCGAATACATTATCTGATTTAGCATTTGAAGGTCATGTTAAATGGATTACAACAGCTTATAATGGATTAATCAGATATAACGATACCACATTCATTAATTACACTACAACAAATTCGGGGATAGGGTCAAATTTATTAAGATGTATTTCTGTTGATAGAAATGGAGATAAATGGATAGGAAGGTTTTTAAATTATGCAGTTAAATATGATTCGAAAAACAATACATGGATTAATTATAATAACTATTGGCCTGGATTATTAGGCAGTACTGTAACATCAGTCTATAACGATATTAGAAATGTAAAATGGTTTGGTACTCTTGATTATTTATTCAGTTTTAATGATACAGTTTTATTGACGCATAATTCAGCGGGATTTTATAAGACGATTAAAGAAGATAAGTATAATAATTTGTGGTTTTGTACGGGGTATGGTGTTTATGTGCATAACCCAAACGGTATTGTTTCAGTCAAAGAAGATGATTTAACTCTACCAAATAAATTTTATGTTTATCAGAACTATCCGAACCCGTTTAACTGCGAGACAAAAATAAAATATAAAATAGCACGGCGTGGTGAGACTTCTAATAACAGTAAATATGTATCATTAAAGATATACGATATTCTTGGAAAAGAAATAACTACGCTTGTAAATAAGAAACAGGATATTGGAGAATACGAAGTCAATTTCAAAGGTAATAATTTAGCCGGAGGAATTTATTTTGCCGTTCTAAAAATAGATTCAAAAGTAAAGGTACACAAAATTGTATTACAAAAATAACAAACTATTATGATAATTTAATATTTAAAAGATTATGAAATACTTTTTAATAATAGCATTTCTATTATTTTCAGTGTTAGTTCAGGCACAGCCGCAATGGATAAACTATAATCCTAATAATTCAGGACTTCCGGGATGGATAGTAATGGAAATGGTCATTGACAGCACAAATGCAAAATGGATTGCTACAAATAACGGACTTGCAAGATTCGGCAATAATGTCTGGACTGTTTGGGATACAAATAATTCTCCGATACCAAACAATTTTATTCAATCAATTGTAAAGGATAAGGAAAATAAAATCTGGATTGCAACAAGGAACAAAGGTATTCTGAAATTTGACGGAATAAACTGGACATTTTATTATTATACTAATTTTGGATATCCTTTACTTGCTATAAACCGACTCAGGATTGACAATAATAATACACTGTGGGCATGCAGTCAGACATTAGGCTTACTGAAGTTTTATAGCAGTTTAAATAAATGGATAAGATATTATACCGGTAATTCGGGGCTTCCGGATAATTCAGTAACAGATGTAAAATTTGAGGAAAACATTAAATGGATAGGAACAGTGATGGGAGGAATTGCAAGATTTGACGACTCGAGTTGGACAGTATATAACACAAACAATACTCCTCTAATAAGTAATTTTATAGAGGGTGTAGGAATAGACAATTACAATAATAAATGGTTCTGTACAAGGTTCGGAGGCGTAGCAAAATTTAATACATTTCAAAATCAATGGACATTATATACTTCCACTAATTCAGGACTTCCATGGAATAATACATCTACAGTTTTCTTTGACGAAAATAATGTTAAATGGATTGGTATTCAGGACGGCGGATTTGTAACATTCAATGATACTAATTGGATTTATTTTCATGACTCAAATTATGCTACCGCAAATGACTTTAAAAAAGACAGGTATGGAAATATATGGATATGTGAAGAGGGTCTGACAGTGTACAATCCCAATGGAATAGTAAATATTAGGAAAAATAATGCTATTTTACTAGAAGATTTTTATTTATTTCAAAATTATCCAAATCCTTTTAATTCTTATACAATAATAAAATATTATCTTATCAATGAAGATAATATTAATCTTGCGATATACGATATAACAGGTAGAAAAATTAAAACTTTGAAAAATATCAGGGAAAAAAGAGGTGAATATGAATATTTATTTGACGCATCGGATTTATCCACAGGAGTATATTTTTATACATTGAAAACAAATGGAAGAAAATTAACAAAAACGATGATTTTGATAAAATAAAACATAAAAAGTTTGATAAGAGCACCGTAGAATAACAGGGCGGCCACCTTTGAATCCCTTATAAATAAGGGCACGCTACCAACGTTAAACAAAGGAATTGACTTTAGTAAAAGTCAATTGCCGCCCTTTATATTTAGTAAAAAATATTTAATAATTTAAACAAAAAATAAAATGGAAAAAACAATAAAATTAATCATTTTAATGCTTGCTTTTCTTTTTGTAACCGGCAACAAAAGCATTGCTCAATATGATGCTTTATCAGGTGATTTGGGAATTGTCGGTAATCCCAACTATACAATCACCGCTGCAATTGAAATAGTATCTGTTCCTTTTGAAGGAATTACAAATCCCAAATCCGGTTATGGAGAACCTCTTAATCGTGTTGGAAAAGTGCAGAACGGAATTTACTGGCGATTTTTCCAGCAAAGTCCAAATCCACTTTTAGAATACGATATGGCTTATTTATGCAAAACAGAAAAAACATATGGAATGATATTTGACATCGGACATTGTTCAGGGACTGAATTTCCGGAAAGCAGTATCAGTTATGCCTGGGGATTTGCAAAATATAAAATTACAATTCACATAGCAGAAACAAGTGAGAAATATCAATTATATCTAAATTCTCTTGACAGTAAGTATGGAATGGTTAATGCAGGCGGATATGGAAGAGATTTATATTTTGATTATAAATCCAATTTACCTGAAAGCAGAAGATTGGTATTCTTAATTGGATATAATCAAAGTGTAGCAGGATATGACACTGTTGCAACATGGGATACGTTATCAAACGGTAAACCAAGCAAAGAATATAAACTCTGGGAAGTAATTTTAAATCAGGGAAATCCGATGGAGAAAAATTTCTTTACAAGAACAACTCCTTTCCCTGTTTCACCAAGAGTAATATTTGACAATAAAATAAGAGAACTTGAATTAGGTACCAAAGTTATTTTTGATACTGTATATAGTTACACAGGATTAACAGATAGAAAGGGATATAATACAATAGACAGTCCAACCGTGTTTAATGCTTATTATTCAAATCCTCCGATTCCTGAAGGATTAAACAGTATTGGGAATACTTTTGTCAGTCCTGCATATTTCTACTATGACAATAATTACAATGAAATTGTTGGAATAAAAATAAACGTATTACAGGGTGATACAGTAATTCTTAAATCAGATAAAAGACTATGGATAAGTGGATACGTTTTAAATTCTGAAAATGGAGATACGTTAATACTCGCTTCCGGTTCAGTAGTGACAAAAGAAACCGGAGCAAAATTAAATACTTGTAGAGGAGGCACTATTATTGACTACGGCGCTACAATGAATTGGAGTCAAAACTCATCACAGAAAGCATACTTTAAGTCTGAATTCGCATATTTAGGAAACCAACATACGATAAATAATGGCGGATATATAGAAATTGACGGAAATGCAAGATTAAAACTCGGCGATAACACTACAGTTACCTTTGACGGAGCAGGGACATATTTAAAATTAAATCCAAATTCAATAGTTCAATTAGGCAACAATGCAAAAATTGAATTCAAAAACGGAGCAAAATTAATAGCCGACGGTTCATCATTCGCAGCGGCTCCAAATTCAATCTGGAAAGGATTGTATTTTGAAAATTCAGGTATTGACGATATTCAAAACTGCACTTTTTCGGGAGCAGAATATCCGATAGATATTAAGTGTGAAAACTCTAACTCTGCCTTAGTATTGAAAACCATAAAGAATAATACATTTAATCTGACAGGCACAGGTAAAACAGCGATAAAAACTAATAATGCCATTAATCTCTTGATAGATGACAATACAATTAATATGCCTTCTGATTTATCCAATACACCTGCAATTTATTTAAGAAATGCTTTATCATTCTCACCAAATCCGGGTAACTCGGAAGAAATTACAAACATAAGGGTTGTTAATAACAATATAAATAACGGTTCAAATTCCATAATTATAGCAAACTATGTTTCCACTTTTCTTCCTGTGTATGTAGATAATAATATATGTTACAATTCGTTCAGTTCTCCATTTATCGGAAGATTTATTACAGGAACAATATCAAATAACAATTTCGATAATGAAAATAAGATATACGGTAAGGGAGCTGTCATTCATCAGGGGAATCCCGGATTATTCAGAAATAACATATTTTCAAAAGATGTTGCATTATCTCTTCTTTCCGGAGCATCAGTAAATATGTCGCCTTCGGGAGATGGAAGCAATCAATTGCTCTGGACAGGCGGAGAAAATGATATTTCTTCGACTGTTTCACATTCAATTAATTTCAATCAAAACAGTATGGCAAATATTGATTTCGGCCATAATGATTTTTATAAACAAGATGCGGCAAGTTCACATTTATACGGTTCATTATTAATACAGGGAACAGTATACTATGCAAGAGAAAACTGCTGGTATAATACAAATTATCCTGTTTATAATCTTGTTAATAATCAGGGTAATCAGGTTAATGTAATTTGGCAAGGCGGATATTATAATTGTATCGACGGAATATCTCAGATTGACTCCGTAATGATAGACTGGGGCGCAGGGATATATCAGTATGTACCGGTAAGCAATCTTGGACAGCAACAGGTAATAGACCAGGATGAACTGCTCTATGGACAGGCGGTTCAGCAGGCATCAATCGGAAGTTACCCGAGCGCAATTAATTTATTAAAGCAGTTAATAAATGACTATCAGTCAAGCCAGTATCTAAGCACGGCACTTTTTGATTTATATGCATACTATGAAGAACTCGACACAACACAATCGGAAGGTGAACGGGATATATTGTATGGAAATCTAAAAACATATTTAAACGACAGAATATTAACAGAACTCTATGATGAACAATTTGAAAGCGATGCGTTCTATATTATAGTAATGTGTGAAGCGAATATGATGAATACACAACTCGCAATTGATGATTATGAGTTTCTATCTCTCTATCACCCGCAACCTGAAGTCAGACTGCTTGCAAGTTGGGATTACACTGAATTGGAAGCATTATACGGACAAGGCGGAAGTATAAAGGAATTCAAATCTGAAGATGAAATGACACAATATATTGATTTAATCAGCAAAAAAATCGAAAATAAATTCAAGGGAGACCCTCTAAGGAACCGATTAATGAAAACGTACAAAAAAGTGAACGATGAATATTACTCAAAAGAAGAAATAATAAACAAAGAACTAAGCAGAGCCGGAAATATTGAAAAAGAAAATATTATGACGAAAAAAGCAGAATTGGATAACAGAAAAGAAATGAACAGAACTGCATCAACGAATCT
>JAFGII010000084.1 GCA_016929695.1 Ignavibacteria bacterium | reverse complement strand
TTCTTTTGCGAATAACTGTTCAAGCCGTGAACGCTGGTCGCTGTCGAGGTCTTCCGTTTCGTCGAGTATATCACGGATTTGCTGATTAATTACGGGATTTTTAATTTTCAGATACTCACCTCTGTTTTCATAATAGAGGGGAACTGTAGCACCGTCATCAACGCTTCTTTTGAAATCATATTTTGAAACATAGTCTCCGAAAATCCTTCTTGTAAGTTCGTCATCCTTGAACAGGGGAGTACCGGTGAATCCGATAAAGGAAGCATTCGGCAAAGCATTCCGCATATTCATAGCCAGCGTTCCTCCCTGTGTTCGGTGCGCCTCATCGGAAATCACAATGATGTTATCCCTGCCGGTAATTTCATCGCTGAAATTAAATTTATGAATCAGCGTGAACAAATATCTGTGGTCCTGTCCGAGAAGTTCCTGCAAATGTTTTCCGCTTGATGCTTTAATTGAATTCTTGTTGCCTGCTATTTCTTTTGGAACAGCACCGGCACCGCTGAACGTACCGTAAATCTGTTTGTCAAGTTCGTTTCTGTCGGTTACAATGAGAAAAGTGTATGAACCCGTAAATTTCCTGTGGATTTTCTGGCACATGAAAACCATTGAATATGATTTCCCGCTTCCCTGTGTATGCCAGAAAACTCCGAGTTTTTGTTTTTCTTCCGAACTAATTTTTCCTGCATTATAAAGCAGTTCTTTTTCTCTTATATTTTCGATTGCTTTATTTACACCGATGAACTGATGATTTTTAGCAATGAGTTTTACTCTGTTACCAAGCGAATCATCAAACAGAATAAAATTCTCGAATAAATCCATAAACCTGTTTTTCTCGCAAACTCCGGCGATTATTTTATCGAGTGCAACCGTTCCTTCCTCATCTTCCGTAATTCTTTTCCATTCGTTGAAATGCTGATATTTAGCGGTTATGCTTCCGATTCGGCTTTCAATTCCGTTGCTCAAAATCACGAATGCATTGTAATAAAACAGGTGCGGAATAACGTCTTTATAATCAGTGAAATTATCGTTATATGCATTTTCAAGTTTTCTGTGAGCGGCTTTAAGTTCGATGAAAAGAAGGGGAATGCCGTTAATAAACCCTATTATATCCGGGCGTCTTTCTCTTCTGCTTTTTCCTTCAATCCAGAGTTGACGGACTGCAAGGAAGTGATTATTCCCGGGATTTTCAAAATCAAAAACTTTCAGGTAGTGACTTTTTATTTGCTTACCTTTTTCATTTGTATAATCAACAGGAATTCCGTCTTTAAACATTACATATTTTTCGAAATTTATTTCCGCAAGTGATTTAACCGATGATTCCTGAATTAATTTTTCGTAAGCAATATTATATGCATCATCGGGAAGTCCGGGATTGAAAAATTTAAGTTTTTCAAAAAAATATTTTTTAAGAATTACTTCCCGTTTATTAAGTCTTCCGAGTGTACTTCCGTCTCCGAAAGTTTCCGTATTGAAAGCAAGAGCGGTATCCCAGCCGAGCCGGTCATAAAATAAGTTTATCGCGGTTTGTTCAATCAGTTCATCTTCAGAGTATTCGAAAGTCATTTTATTAAGTCCAATGAATTTTTAAAATAATATAGTAATTCTCGAAAAACCATAATTTATATTAAATTCAGTTGTTTTATGTATTTTGATATTTCTTGAAATTTACCTCTTCTTCTTGAGTAGTTTTTTAATGTTGAAATGTTTACTGCATATTTTCTAAAAGAATTAAGCCAGATATTTTTTAGTTCACTGCCTTGAAATGCAATAAACAAATCAGAATCACAGTATAAATCAACGAGTATTTTTTCAATTCTGGGATAATGTCTGTTATCTTTTTGAACCGGTGATTTTGTTATTAAGGATTTAACAATATAGGTTACTTTGTTTATTCCTGTATAAAATTCAAGTTCCTTTTTATCAGGTTTAAAGTATATATCTTTTATTTTTTTTTCTTTTAAATAAAAGAAAACATTTTCGGACACAATGTTCTCTGTTTCAATTATGATAATATTCTTAAATACAATCATATTCATAAATTCTGAAAGTAAATTTGTATTCCATACAACGAAATCTATTTCAGGGAAAGACTTTTCAATTAATCTTATAATTTTTAAAACTGATTTATTTTCGAAAGGTTGCCACATAGGTTTATCTGATAATGTATAAATGCCTTTACCGACATCTGAAATCAATCCTTTCTTACGAAGTTCATATATTCTTGACCTAATTGCATTATCTTCAATATCGGGAAGCACTTTGCGGTAGAAATCTTTTAGTTCTTTTATTGTTATTAGGTCCTTTTCGCTAAAATAATTAATTATCCGTGATTTTTTAATATATTTATTTAAACTATTGTTACTCATTAATTTATGTATTTTCTATAAATCTAACAAAAGACTATTAACACATTTTATTGTCTTTTGTTAGATAAAATATATTTAATTTCAATTTTAAACAAGATATTAAATAAACCATTTCTCAATCAGTTCATCTTCGGAGTATTCGAAAGTCATAATTTCCCCTTAGAACCTCCATTCTTCTTTTTCCATAAATTCTTTCAGATTAATATACTGTACACCGAATTCCGTGCATATATTAGGAATTTTATGGGCATTCGGGATGTAGGTTTCATTAGTTACCAGAATTAAATTATTTACGGATGCCTTTGCAATTAAAAACGGGTCTGCAACAGGTCGTCCGCTGTTGAAACTTTCTTTCTTAATCAATTCCGGATGTTTGGAAAGAATTCCGGTAACAATTTCAATTTCTTCCTGATTTGGTGTTTCAAATATTGTTGAATTTTTTTCAGTCCATTCGGAAATAAAATCACCTCTGCCTGAAATTTCATTATATGCTTCCTTTACTGAAATCAATTGTCCGTTTTCTGCAAGTTCATTTAATTTGTTCCAGAGCGAGGGAAATATTTCCGGATAATGATGTTTCAAATCAATAAGTGCACTGGAATCGAACACATATTTCATTTCGGATATAACCCTTCCTCAAGATTTCTAATTTGTGAATATTTGACATCAAGATAACTTGATACCTGTTTATCATTAATCAGACCGTTATTCCAGTCTGAAAGAATCTTGTAAACATAATTTTTCCCCAATGCCGCAAGTTTATTTGTATAAAAATTTCCACCTCCGTCTTTTTTCCCTGATTTTAAGGGAAAAAGATTTTTAAGTTCATCGTATCCGTCTTTATAATAATATCCGAGGTCAATAATTTTTCTTATTACGACTTCCTTGCTGACTTTAAAATAATTTGCTATTTCAAATATAATATCCTGTTCGATTATATTCAGACTGTCTCCGAAATGTTTTTTAAATTCCGCCGAAGGAACAAGTATCTCGGAAGCAACGGCATTGCAAAATATTTCTTCCTTTGATTCCTGATAAGAAGGAAATTCTGTATCTTTCAGGATATCATCTGATTTTATAAGTATGTGAACGAGTTCGTGAAAGAGAGAAAATATTTTTGAAAAAATATAATCCCCGCTGTTGATAATAATAACAGGAAATTCATCATCCAGCAGACAGAATGCTCTGTCTCCTTCGAGTTGAAGTTGAAAAACGAAAATACCGGCTTCTTCAAGTTTGTTTCTGTAATAATTAAATGCATCGTATTCGTTTCTAAAAGTTTGCTGTTTGTCACCCGTTATGTTCAGTCTTTTTCTTATTTCTCTTGATAAAGTATATTTATTTTCTTCAACAGTCGGATTTAATTCTTTAAATATCGGTTTGCCGGACGGATTAGTCCTATATACTTCATACAGAACTGTTTTAAAGAAATCTGCTTTATTAACGGCAAGTCTGGTCTTATAAGATGTTGAATCGAATACATAACCGGGAAGAGTTCTGAATTTCTTTTTTGTAGCAAGTATTTCAGGAATTTCTTTCAGAAAAAACACTGCAAGCGGTCTTTTAAAAACTTTATATGATAATTTCTCAAGTTGCAGATAAGTTGGCGAGTCTTTACCATCGAGCCATGACTGTATTTTAGTGTCGGAAGTTCCAATCTTCTTTGCGACTTCTGCGGTAGTGATATTCATATCATCCAGCAGCCATTTTAGAATT
>JAFGII010000083.1 GCA_016929695.1 Ignavibacteria bacterium | reverse complement strand
GGATAACAGAAAAGAAATGAACAGAACTGCATCAACGAATCTGATAACATTAAGAGGTATGTCTGATAAGCAAAAAGAGGAAAGAAGATTCAATGACTTAATGACGATATCAGGAATAAAGAACACCGGAGCCGTAAAATCTGAAATTAACAATATCACACCTGAAAAATATGAATTGAGCCAGAATTATCCGAACCCATTCAATCCTGTAACAAATATTCAGTTTACAATTCCAAAGTCCGGACTTGTCAGTCTGAAAGTATATGATGTATTAGGAAGAGAAGTAAAAAGTTTAGTAAACGAATTTAAGCAGGCGGGAAGTTATATTGTTTCATTCGACGTCCGCCACGGCGGATCTTCGAGTGAGCTTTCGAGCGGAATATATTTTTACAGGCTGGAGGCAGGAGATTTTGTTCAGATAAAACGTATGATTTTGCTCAAGTGATTAGACAAGGCGGATATGATATAAATACCCGGGAGAAATAAGAAAAATATTATTTCGAGGAAGGGACTAAAAGACATAAGGGTGAGGACGCACCGATTGACTCGCGAGACGGCAAATTATAAATCGCCTTGCCGAAAGGAGAGTGTCAAAGAGAATCCTCACCCTTCATTATATTGTATTAAAAATTATTTATTTTTTGTAAATTGAAAAAGCAAGTGAACAGGAAAATATTAATTGATTCGGTACAAGACATATAGAGCATTGTAATTTTAAAAATACCGGGATTTAAAATTGTAGGAGTGTAATTTGTAACACACTCTTTGTTGTTAAAAATAAAAAAAAATAACAAAGATGAAAAAAAGAAAAGGAGCGGGAAAGAAAGAATTCAAGAGTAAGAATTCAAAAGACTCAATTACCAAATTTTTCCCAATAATAATATTAAATATTATTTTCATTACCGACAGAATAAACAGATTATTCAGAATTAATAAACAAATTAATCCGGTAATGAATAAATACGTCAAGAACACCGTCAGTTTTTCAGACAGAATATTTATAATTGTTTTTATTACTTTAATGTGCTTTTTTCTGTTTAGCGGCAAATCAATATCAAACACTGCAAATCAGGATTTCAGTCCGTCTGAACTTGGTATAAAAATTGTAAACGACAGGGTAACAGAAAACGACACAGTAGCGACGGGATTTTTTGATTATCAGGATTATTTTTTTGATGCGGCGGTTTACTCACACTCTAAACAGAAACTTACAATATACCTGAATCAGAGGAACGGAAAACTGTCATTATACAGGGAATATGACTTTGCCGGAGTTAAGTACATTAAAGCAAATACGATTAATGAAGGACACTATCCCTATCCTTTAACCGAACTGACAATAATCTTCAAAGACGGGAGCAGTAAAATCATCGGCAATTTTCAAAATGATGCCGTTAATGATAAGCCCTTTAATATACTTCTTGAAGACATATTTGAAAAGTCGCCTGTGTTTATATACGGCATAAGTTGGATAAAGCAGTATCAGAGTGAACGGAGCGGAATACCGCAGTATTACGTAACAGTCGGAGATATTGATAAAGACGGAAAGAATGAAGCGATATACACTTTTTTTCCGATAAATGACACAACCGGTCCTCAATTTAAACCTACAAGAATAGTAGTGTTTGAATATGTAAATGATAATTATTACAGGATAGACTGGGATACATTACTACAGCAGGGAGGATTTAATATCGGCAGAAGTATTGTGGATTTTGATAAAAACGGGAACTATGAGTTTATTGCAAAAAGCAGAGATGGTCTCGGGAACCTAACTCAAGGTGTATTTGAATGTACGGGTGAAGAGAAATATAAATTTTATCATTGTTCGTTCGGTACGTCAGATAAATTATCCGATTATGAAATACTTGATTCTGTATATCATCAGGGACAGTATCGAACTGAAATCTGGTGCCTGTTTAATGGTGAACATACAAGTATAGAACGCTGGCGTTATGATTCAAGGAATAATACTGATTACGGTTTTGACCCGATGTCAGGTATGTGGTTTCTAAATTCCTTTGTTTACGATATAGCGGTTGGAGATATAGACAGGGACGGTAAAGAGGAAATAATACTCGGAGATACGCAGTTCGGAACGAATTTTATAGACTATATGGATTCAACGGGGGTTTCTCCTCAGTCCCAAAACGGATGGGAGATGAAAACGATTATACCGAACATACCCGTAGCACCCGGATTCAGTTATACGAAGGATTATGACAACTGCGGATACCCGGAATTTACCGTCACCGGAGTAGGCAGCGGTTCCGGATGCATTGCAACGCTGAAGCATAACGGCTCACCGGGCCAGAATCAGTTTCAGGTTATGTGGTGGGATACTTCAAATGTATTTGCAGGACCTAATATGGATATAGACACAGGATATATAGATAATTATTATTCTATATTGTATCCGACTGACAATAACTATTATCATATTATAATACTACATCTATACACATTTTCCCGAAACGGAATATATACATTTGCGAGGACATCTACATACTATAAAGATTCAACTTCTACCGTACATGCTGCATTATTCGACATAGACAATGACGGCAAGCAGAACGTGGTTACAGCCGGAGCAATTAATCCGCCGGGAATACAGGGTGTTCACGCCTGCTTTTTCGTATTTGAACAACTCGGAACTATTGGGATAAAACCGATTGGAACGGAAATCCCGAAAGGATTTTATTTGGGGCAGAACTATCCGAACCCGTTCAATTCAATGACAAATGTTAAATTTGAAATGTTAAATTCGGGAATGGTGGAAATAAAGGTGTTTGATTTGTTGGGGAGAGAGGTGAGAACGCTTGTGAATGAATATAAGCAAGCGGGAAGTTATGTTATTTCATTTAATGGTAGCGGACTTTCGAGCGGGGTGTATTTCTATAGGATGAAAGCAGGAAATTTTGTTCAGGTGAAAAGAATGGTCCTTATCAAGTGACAAATTTTACGAATTTTGAATTTTGAATTTTGAATGATTGTCCTGACGAGTTGGGATTTCACTTCGCTCAAGATGATTGGGTGATTGGATGATTGAATGATTGGATGATTGGTTGATTGGGTGATTGAACGGGGAATGATTGACCTCATCCGATGAGCAGAGGCGTTTATCTATCAGTTTTTTGAACCCGCGGAGCGGATGAAATATTTATAGAATTATGTATTGATTTTCTCCTGAAAGTACAATATATTTATACTATCCGGAGAAAATAGATGTATAATCAAACAAAATATTACAATTACAATACGTTATTAGAGGAAAATTCAAAGTATAAATCCCCAAAGACAAAAATCTCAAGATTAATAACCGAAGGGAAAATTATAAAGATTAAGAGAGATTTATATGTAAAGGGCAAAGAAAGTGAAATAAATCAAAAAATATTAGCAAATTTAATATATGGACCCTCATATATTTCCTTTGAATATGCGCTTGAATATTACGGATTAATACCGGAGCGCGTAAATGTAATTACATCCTCAACTTTTAATAAGAATAAGAATAAAGTATTTAAAACCCCCGCAGGTATTTTTGAATACAGGTATATAAACAAAAAAATATATCCTTATGGAATAACAAGAGCCGAAGAAAGCGGAGAGTTTTTTTTAATTGCTACAAAAGAAAAAGCGTTGTGTGATGCACTATCAAAAATAAGTCCTGTGAAATTTCTGAAAAATTTAGCATATTTATTATTCGAGGATTTAAGAATATCGGAAGACGATATATATTCTCTGGACTCAGACGAATTGAAATTATACTCGGAAATATACAAACAAAACAATGTTAAATTATTAAATAAATTGATAAAATCAAAAAGATATGCAAAGCGCAGTTGAAAAGATGCTGGAAAAATATAATTGCAAAAATGCAAATGAATATAAAAACTCTTTAAAAGAGATTATTCAGGAAATTGCATTATCGGGATTATATAAATCGGGTTTTTTTAAAAAAGCCGCATTTTACGGCGGTTCAGCACTCAGAATTTTTCATAGTTTAGAAAGATTTTCCGAAGACATAGATTTTTCTTTGCTGTCAAAGAACGATAATTTTTCAATTGAACCGTTTTGTAATGCAATAAAGGAAGAACTTGCATCATACGGTTTTGAAATGGAAGTAATAATAAGAACCAAAAAAACCAAAACCAATATTGAATCTGCATTTATTAAAGGCGGTACCTTAATAAATTTGTTTAAAATAAGAACAATTAACCCTCCTGTTTCCGGAATTAATAAAAACGAAACATTAAAAATCAAATTTGAAATTGATATAAATCCCCCTTCGGGTGCTGAATATGAAAACAAATATCATTTGAATCCGTTCCCTTTTACGGTAAAGCTATATGATCTGCCCTCACAGTTTGCGGGAAAAATTCATTCGATTTTATGCAGAAAATGGAAGATAAGAGTTAAGGGCAGAGACCTTTATGATTATATATGGTTTATATCGAAGAATACAAATTTGAACTTAGCACATCTTTCTGAAAGAATGAAACAAACGGGACATCTGAGCAGGTCGGACAGTTTGAATATCCGGACTTTGAAAAATATGCTGAAAGAAAAATTTAATTCATTGGATTACAAACAGGCAATAAATGATGTAAAAACTTTTTTAAGAAATCCTGACGAGACAGAATTATGGTCAAAAAAATTTTTTGTAACAATCACGAATGATTTTTTTAAAGAATAACAGTTAAAGCAATATCAGAATTATCCGGAAACGTTCGATCAATCTGCAATAATACAGTTCCAAGTTCCCACCTGCCATTCCTGTGGAGGCAGGAATCCGGTTGTTACAATAAAAGTATATGATTTATTGGGAAGAGAAATGATTCGCCGCGGCGAACTTGTAAATGAATATATGCAGGCGGGAAGTTATTTTGTTTCATTCGAGGGCAGCAGACTATCGAGCGGAATATATTTCTACAGACTGGAATTCTCGGATCCGACCGGGCGGACGGGAAATTTTGTTCAGGTGAGAAGAATGGTCTTAATCAAGTGATAACAGTTTGTAAAGTAGAAAGTTTGTAAAGTTTAATGCTTTAAAATAAAAAGCGAAAATAAATAAATTGCAAATTACGAATACTAAATCCTGAATTTAAATTGATTCGTGATTTTTTTAGCAAAAAAATCACGAAATTTTTAAATAAATATTTTTTTTTATAACATCATAATTTTAATATTCTTCTTTTATAATATCAGGTAAAATAAAATAATATATTAACTTAATAAATAAATATTATTACAATTATTTATTAACCATTATCCGGTATATGCACAAAAATTAAGGTAAAATAGGGGTAAATAATAGTTATTTTAATTGAAAAAAATATATTAAATTAAAGAAAAAAATATATGGCGGAAATTAGAGATAGTTGTATTATGAGAATAAATTTTTATCCTTACGATGGGGAAATAAAAATGTATATTGACAAAAGCATAATTAATAAAATTAAAAAGGAATTAAAGGAAAAACAAAAATTAAATTTGAGTATCGAGAAGCCGTTATTCGGAATAACCGGAATTATAATAGACTGTCCCGGTGAAAATGAAATATTAATCATAAAAGACGCAGTTATTACGAAGACAAACGGAATACTGGAAGTATGGAAGGATTCCGAAAATAGAATTTACAAAATTCTTATTAGTCAAAGTAATAAAAATTATGGCATAAAAAAATATTTTCAAAATACCAGTTTTACAAAAATAAAATTTACGTAAATGAAAAAATTAATTTTAATTCTTGTATTTATTTTCAATGCTTCATTCTTAATTCAGAATTGTTTGAGCCAGTGGATAGTACAGAGTTCGGGAGTTACCGTAAATTTGTATGACGTGAAATTTAGTAACAGATATACCGGCTGGG
>JAFGII010000082.1 GCA_016929695.1 Ignavibacteria bacterium | reverse complement strand
TACTTACAGAAAGGGATGAACAAAACAACATCGTTACCTCAAATAAACAACTGTTTTTATTTAACTAACAACTGGACAGTAGTGAAAAAAGATAAAGGATTTTTTAAAAATTAAATAACTCATTATGAAAAAATTTATCAAATGTTTTTTAGTCTTAATATTTATTGTGACATTTTTATACTTTGGCTGTAAAGGTGATGAGGTGACTTCTTCCGGTTATTCCTGTAATCAGGAATGTCAGGACCAGAATGTAGGTTACGGCATAACCTACTTATTTAATTCCGTCTGGGAACAGCATTTATTAAACCTGACTGGAAATGTTGATACAAATGTTAACGGACCAAAAGGAGGAAGTGCTCATGTAACGGGATATATTGAACCTTACTATCCAAACACCGTTAATTTAACTTATGATATGCTTGATTGTAAAGATTCGGATGAAAATTTCAATCTGACTTTTAACGGAGGTTTGCATATTACCGGGTGTATGTCATACGATAAACAACTCACACTTTCCTCGGTATCTGAAATTGCTTATACCGGTACAGTAGGGAAAAAAGTTAATGTTCCCGTTAATGACACCTGTCAGATTTATATTGATGCAAATCAAAATGGTTTATCGGGAACAATTTGCGGAAGGTCTTTTAGTTACTATAATTATAATAAATAAATACATATAATGTTAATGATTTATGTTGAAATCCTTGATATATTTAAATTATTAAAAAATACAAAAAATGAAAAAAGAAAATACAAACAGAAAGTTTAAAAGTATTAAATACTTTATAAAGTTTAATACAATTATTTTATTTATTGTTATATTATTTTTCTTTAGCACAAATAAATGCTTCTCGCAAAGTTTCACGGATAATGGTACCTCTTTTAAAAAAGTTAGTTCCTTTTATACTGAAGTCTTAAAAGGTTATATAAGCAATGATACTGATAAAATTAAGCAGGACAAAAAAAATATTTTAATGAAAGATACAATTAAAAAAACCGTAAAAGAAAAAATAGCAAAGAACTCATTTACCATACAGCCATTTGGTTTGTTGTTATTATTAAGCAATATAGAATACGACAGATACATCAGCAAAAGTTTCAGTACTGGTCTAAAAATTCAGTTTACAACATTCTGGCTAAGGAAAGCAGTTGAAAATATAATAGAAAACAAAACTGATAATAAAGAGGACTTTGAAGAAGCAAAAATAATATTGAATTCCTTTACTTCATGGGGAGTGGGTACCCACATCAGATATTATACAGGGGGAAGGTCTGTTGAAGGTTTTTATCTCGGTTTTAATGTAGATGCAAGTTTTTTTAGTTTTGATGAACAGAAAGATGACGATGAAACAAACTATAATCCTATTTTTCCGCCTCCGCCTCCTTTTTCTTCAGTACCGATAATCCATCATAGGAAAGGAACTTTATGGAGAACACAGTTTGAAATAGGAGATAAAATTAAACTATCAAGCAGAAGCCACGGAGTTGTGATTGAATGGTCATTCGGAGCAGGCGGTGCTTTTGCAATATATGACCACGATGTAAAAGCCGTACCGGTTATTGGTCTTGGTTTAGGAGTAGGATATGCTTTTTAAAAAATAAAGTTTTAACTTAAAGTAAAAACATATTTTTATTTTTAAGGATATTAATTATAACTTCTCATCCGATGAACTCGTTCATCGGATGAGGTTTTATTTTTCATCTAACCTTGCACATTGAAAACGCCCATTCTCCCATTCTCCCTTTGCGCCTTTGCCTCTTTGCGTCCTTTGCGTGAAACACAGAACCTCCCCCTTTGGATTGAAACTAAAATTATTAATTACAATATTGCATAAATAATATTGCACACTATGATTACAAAATACACTTATCATATCCAAATATTTGTATTAAGCATCATAGTCTTCCTCGCTTTCATCTACCCCGTCAATAAAAAGCATCGTCCCTTCGACGTTGACGATATGATTGAAGGGAAATACCGTAAACCCTACGTTTACCGAACACTCGTACCGACAACTATCCGCATCATTTCCAATATCATTCCGGAAAGTATCCACAAAAACACGGAATACTTTGTACGCCAAAACTCGAAACTTAACGCAACTTTCGACAATCTGGAATGGCAGAAAGAAGTTGCACTTAAATTTTTTATCTCGTCTGTGTTTATGATTCTTAGTTTTATTGCTTTCGGATACCTCATACCGAATTTCGTTTTTCTTTTTACTGAAATTGCACGAACGTATTTAAACAAAATATTCATTTCCGGATTGTCGCTGGTGCTGCTGCCGGGATTTTTCCTCTATGGCTCGCATATTTATGACCCGCCTCAGTTGTTCCTGTTTGCTCTGGCTTTGTACGTTCTTTATAAACGGAAATTCAGTCTTTTTTATCCGCTCTTTATTCTTGTTACGATTAATAAGGAAACATCTTTACTGCTGGTCGGTATATTTTTCTTCTATTTCTATAGAAAAATTCCGGAAAAAAAATATGTATATCTAATAATAACATACGTATTTACGTATCTGGTAGTCAGATTGTTTATTATTTATATTTTTAGTGAAAATGAAGGTCCGTTCCTGGAGTATCATTTTAGCGAGCATAATCTGAGCATTAGATATTCATTAATCGCATTAACTATGAATTCGGGATTCTTTATTCTTCTTGTTCTTCTGAATTTTCTCGGATGGAAAACAAAACCTGAATTTATTAAAATCTCTTTCTGGGTGATTTTTATTCCGACTTTTGTTTTGACAATATTCTTCGGCTATCTGGATGAACTCCGTATTTACTACGAACTTTATCCCATTCTTCTCACCTCCTCCGCCTTAACAATAAATCAACTCCGAAAAACCGCGGAGCGGTGACATGTTTTTCCTTTGTGTTCATGATGCCGTGGCGGTTAATTTTACATCACCCAACCGAATATCCACTTATAATTTTTACGATAAAACCTTTAAAATTTCCCGGACCTAATATTCAATCCCTTTTCTTGCCTGAATTCCTTTTGTGTAATAATGTTTTATCTCTTTTATTTCAGATACCAGGTCGGCAAATTCAATCAGTTCATCAGGAGCGTATCTTCCCGTAATTATTATCTCTGTTTGTTCCGGTTTTCTTTTTAACAAATCAATAAGTTCTTCAATACTAAATAACTTGTAGTAAAGAGCAATATTAGCCTCATCTAAAACTATGATATCATATTTGTCCGAAAAAATTATTTCGGAAACTTCATTAAAACCATTACAGGCGGCATCTATATCCGCTTGCGTGGGTACGTTGTAAATAAAACAATCCAATCCGTATTGTTTGATAGTGATATTGGAAGACAGATTTTCAAGTGCTTTAACTTCCGAATAAATCATCCCTTTTACAAATTGGGCAAAGAAAACCTTTTTGCCCGCTCCGGCTGCACGTATTGCAAGACCAATTGCTGCAGTTGTTTTCCCTTTTCCGTTTCCGGTATAAACTTGGATATAACCTTTCATTTTATTACAAATAGTTTATTTTCTATTTTATATATGTGATAAGATAATATATACTATACTAAATTTCGCTGACTTTGTGTAACTTGCGTCGTGCGGTTAATTTTATAAATCCATATCCATCCGTAAATCTGATGCGTAATGATGGCATTCCGCGTTCTAATCATAAATCTCGTTGGGTTACACAACCTTTAAAAACTAATTCATAATTCATAAGCTGGCATAGCCAGAACCAAAATGATTTTATTACTTTCAGTAAAATATTATTTTTGTAATAAAAATAATAT
>JAFGII010000081.1 GCA_016929695.1 Ignavibacteria bacterium | reverse complement strand
TTATATTCGCTTTTTGAATTCAATTCATTTAACAATTTCAGAACCTTATCCGATTTTTCTTTTAGATATCTTCCGCTTATTCCGCCCTCCTCATCTGAATTAACGGGCAATCCGGTTTTATCAATTGTCGTGTTAGTTGCGACTATACCCGTCAGTTTATATTTCACTGCCGTATGATATATTTGCGTAATTTCTTCGTCTGTCAGGTCTGGTGCAATTTTCAAAAATATTTCTTTTGGCTGAACAGACTTCATTTCAGCAAGAACTTTATTTCTCTCTGTTAATAAACTTAACAAATTATTCAGGTATTTTTCTCCCTGCAATTCCCTTAATCCTTCAGTATTAGGAGAAGAAATATTTATTACAAAATAATCCGCATCATTAAAAAGTTTTTCCAGACAGTAAATATAATCATCTGCCGCATTTTCGTTCTCGGTAATTTTGTTTTTTCCGATGTTAACACCGATTTTTATTCCGTTTTTTAATCTTGGCTTTGCTTTTTTTATATTTTCAGAAAGTTCTTTCGCCCCTTTGTTGTTAAAACCCATCCTGTTTAAAAGAGATTTCTGTCTCACGAGACGGAATAATCTCGGTTTCGGATTTCCGGACTGTGGTTTGGGAGTTACTGTTCCGACTTCTATAAAAGAAAAACCGAGTAAATCCCAGAATCTGATTGCCTCACCGTCTTTATCAAGTCCCGCCGCTAATCCGAGAGGATGATTGAATTCGAGGTTATTTATTTTTACAATATTTTTGTATTTAGTGTGATATATTAATCTAAAAAACGGGTGTAAAGAAGTAAAAGACCCGGAAATATTTATTACTGCATCGTGAATAAATTCGGGATTGAAAAGGAAAAATATTTTGCGGGCAAATTTGTATAACATATACAAAAATACCTATATTCGTGACAAGTAAAAAGTGACAAGTGAGCATTACAATCAGAGCGACTATCCTTAAGGATTAAGTTGTTATAAAAATTTTTAATGGGTTATGAAACAGCCGCTTTCCGGGTAAATCCTTAAAACCCATTAATGAAAATAAGTAACAAGTGAAAAAAACCTGAAAAATCTGAATAATTTTTACATTGAAAAAATTTTTAATTAAGAATAATTTTATTATTAACCTCAATTAAACTTTAAACATATTTTTAATAACATTAACATTTTCGGAAAAAAAACTTTCAAAGGCGGTGTTCACCCCTTCGAAAATAAAGAGATGACTCAGAATCTTGCACTGGAGATAATGCCTGATTCACCTACAGTTACAATTCCGTTATCTCAGCATATAGGAAAACAGGCTAAACCAATTGTGCAGAAAGGTTCAGTTGTTAAAGCAGGTTCGGTAATAGCGGAACCCGAAGGTTTTGTTTCAATTCCCATTCACAGTTCAGTTTCGGGCAATGTACTGAAAATTCACCGTGAACCGAATGTATCGGGTTTTCCGAAAGATTCAGTAATAATCAAATCTGAAAATAACGGAGAAGCGGAAAAATATGAGCCGATGGATTACAATGCAGTAACTCCCGAAGAAATTATTGAACGAGTAAGACTTGCAGGAATTGTAGGACAGGGCGGTGCGGCATTTCCGACATTTATAAAATTATCTCCTCCAAAAGATAAAAATATTGAATACGTAATTTTGAACGGTTGTGAGTGCGAACCTTATTTAACTCGTGACTACAGACTGATGCTGGAAAAATCCCGGGAGGTAATTATCGGATTCAGCCTTATAATGAAAGCGGTTGGAGTTAAAAAAGGTATTATCGGAATTGAAGATAACAAACCCGAAGCAATTACAAAATTAAAAGAGATTGCAAAGGATTTTCCCGGTATAAAAATTGAAGTGCTTGAAACGAAGTATCCTCAGGGTGCGGAAAAAATGTTAATCAAATCCTGTATCGGCAGGGAAGTTCCTCCCGGGAAATTACCAATGGATATCGGAGTTATCGTTCTCAATATTGCTACTGCAGTTGCAATTCATGATGCGGTTGTAAAAGGAGAGCCGCAATTATATGCCGTATTAACGGTAACAGGAAATGGAATTGTAACCCCCAAAAATTTAATGGTAAAAATCGGAACGCCGCTTCAGGACGTGATTGATTTTTGCGGAGGCATTAAGGAAGATGCGGTCAAGGTAATAGTCGGCGGTCCGATGATGGGTGTAGCACAGTTTGATTTTTCAGCACCTGTCGTGAAGGCAACAAGCGGTATTGTTATATTAACAAAAGATGAAGTTAATGAACATCCCGAAACACCCTGTCTGCGGTGCGGGAAATGTATCGAAGCATGTCCGTTGAATTTAATCCCGACAAAATTAGCCAGATATGTCCAGCTTGAAAAATTTGAAGAAGCGGATAAAATAGAAATTACAACCTGTATGGAATGCGGAACTTGCACTTTTACGTGTCCTGCAAATATTCCGCTTGTTCAGTGGATAAGACTCGGCAAGCAAAGAGTATTGAATCTTAAAAAGAATCAAAATGATAAAAATTAAAAAAGAGAATAAATTTCAACAGATAAAGATAAGATGACAACAGCGAATCCTACATACAGATTAGAATTAACAAGTTCTCCGCACGTTCATTCAAGGTGGTCAACCCGTCAGGCAATGTGGTTGGTGATTCTTTCACTGCTACCGCCTTTAGCGGCGGCTTTGGTTTTTTATGGTATATATCAGTTATTAGTTATTTTTGTCAGTGTAATCTTCTGTGTTGGTACAGAGGTGCTGATTAAATTAATAAGAAAAAGAGAAATAACCGTAAAAGACGGCAGTGCCGTAATAACAGGTTTGTTGCTTGCATTAACATTGCCTCCGAATTTTTCTTTAATCTTTACTGCTATTGGCGGAATTTTTGCAATTGCAATCGGGAAGGAAATTTTCGGCGGGCTCGGGTATAATATTTTTAATCCTGCACTTGTCGGAAGGGCATTTCTTCAGGCTGCATTTCCGGTTGCAATGACAACCTGGACGATTCCTAATTTTTCCGATGCTGTCTCAAAGGCAACACCTCTTTCAAGTTTAAAATTCGACGGAATATTGACTGCGCTTGAGCCGATGTTCGTCGGAAATATCGGTGGCTCGCTTGGTGAAACTTCAGCATTTGCCGTTCTGATAGGGGGTTTGTTCCTGCTCGTGCTTGGAGTCGCAAACTGGAGAATTCCACTTTCGATGTTTTTTGGTGTACTTGTATTTGGAAGTATTTTCTGGTTTATTAATCCCGTCAAGTATCCTACTCCGTTTTTTCATTTGTTTGCCGGCAGTTTTATGTTTGGTGCTTTCTTTATGGCTACTGACTGGGTTACTTCACCTCTGACAGGTAAAGGGATGTGGATTTTCGGACTTGGAATTTCACTTGTTGTTGTTGTAATCAGAATATTCGGCGGATTGCCGGAAGGTGTTATGTACGGAATACTTCTGATGAATGCATTTGTGCCGATTATTAATCGTTATACTAAACCAAAAGTATTCGGAGAAATAAAATGAAAACAGTAATTCGGATGTTTATAGTTTTAACATTTATTGGGTTAATATCAGGCGGTCTTTTGTCAATAATAAGTAACTGGGCTAATCCATTAATTGCCGTTAATAAACAGAAAGCTACCGAAAATGCAATTTTTCTCGTTCATCCTGAAGGTAAATCTTATGAAAAAATATCCGTAAATGAGATGGAATTATATAAAGTGTTTAATCAGCAAAAAGAAAAAATCGGATATGCTTTTGTTTACGAAGGTAACGGATTTCAGGGTAAAGTCAGAATTATGACGGGCATATTACCCGATTTGAGCAAAATTACTTCAATAGAAATTCTCGAACAGACTGAAACTCCCGGACTTGGGACAAAAATACTGGAGTCTCCTTTCGATGATTATTTTAACGGTTTAAATTCAGCAGGCAGTATCGGCTGGGTTAAGGAAGGTACTGCCCCTAAAGACAATGAAGTTGTTGCTATTACGGGTGCCACAATATCTTCTAAAGCCGTTGTTACAATTATTAATGAAGGTTTAAATAAGTTAAAAACAGAAATTTCAGGAGGAAGTTTTTGAAAAAGAAAGTTACAGTCTCACAGGATTTTCTAAAAGGTATATGGGAAATCAATCCTGTTTTTAAACAATTACTGGGATTATGTCCCACCCTTGCAGTAACTGTATCGGCAATCAACGGCATTGCGATGGCACTGGCAACAACCTTTGTACTGATTTTTTCGAGCCTGATAATTTCTTCTGTAAGGAAGTTAATTCCTACACAGGTGAGAATAGCATCTTACATAGTTGTTATAGCAACTTTCGTAACGATTGTTGACCTTGTGATGAAGGCACGGTTTCCGGAGTTAAGTAAATCTCTCGGTCCTTTTATTCCTCTGATTGTTGTTAACTGTCTGATTCTCGGCAGGCAGGAAGCATTTTCCTCGAAAAATAATCCGTTCAGAAGTTTTATTGACGCAGCAGGAAACGGTCTGGGTTTTCTTGCGGTACTTTTCGTGCTTGGCAGTATAAGGGAAATTTTCGGCTCGAAGTCCATTCTTGGAATTCAGATTCTTCCTGATACTTTTGAACCCTGGATTATTATGATTTTACCGGCAGGTGCATTTTTAACTCTCGGCTTACTGCTGGGTTTATCCAACACGCTTACCGAAAGAAGCAAAAGATTAAAAAGAGAAACAATATTAAGACAGCACAATATTAAGAGGAAAGCCTTAGAAGAAAATTTTGGAAAAAAGTCTTAAAATTACAGGATAATAATTTTAAAAAAATTGTAAAAGATAACTGCAAATATAAAACTGAAAGAAAAACAAAATGAATCTGATTGTAATATTCATCTCGGCAGCAATTGTAAATAATTTTGTTCTGGCATATTTTCTCGGAATATGCCCGTTCGTGGGAGTGTCGAATAAAACCTCGTCAGCCGTTTCGATGGGGATGGCAACTACTTTTGTAATGGTTGTAACCTCGATTGTCAGTTACTTTTTATTCAATTATATTCTTGTTCCCTTTAAACTTGAATTTCTTCAGATTCCGTCTTTTATTCTTGTAATTGCTTCCCTGGTTCAGTTTGTGGAAATGGTTATAAAGAAAGTCAGTCAGCCGTTGTACAGGGCCCTCGGAATTTTTCTGCCGCTGATTACGACAAACTGCGCGATTTTGGGTCTGGCATTGTTTATCAGTATGAGGGAATACAATCTGATAGAATCTGTTATATTCGGTTTCGGAGCAGGCGTTGGTTTTACTCTTGCTTTAACTATTATGGCGGGTATCAGGGAAGAACTTGAACTCGCTGATGTTCCTAAGGGATTTCAGGGAGCACCTATTACACTAATTGTTGCAGGGATTCTTGCTATGGCTTTTATGGGCTTTGCAGGAATAATTTAAAATTTTAAAATACAGGAGAATTAAAATGTTGTCCCGACGTTCATTTTTAAAAATCGCAGGTTTAGGCACTTTAGCCCTCAGTACAGGATACAGTATCGGCTCGCTGATTTCCGGCAAAACAGATTTTATTTCGATGTACGGTTTCCTGCCGTATGATAAAAGTTTAATCAGTGAAGTTTTCAATACTTTTGGGAATCATATCAATTCAGGTGCTATAAATTCCTGTACTGTAAAAGGAGACAGCCGTCTTGTACCGATAATTAAATCGGCTATGAATAAATGTTCTTCCGGTTCATTTTTAGGCGGAGTGAAAGTGCAGATTAATATTACAAAAGCAGGACAATTACTAACAGGTGATATTTTGCTTAGAAATAATCATCTTGTACTCAGTCCTGAAAAAGATTTCAACAATACTTTGAATATACTCCGTTCGAGATTAAAAGATACGAAAGCAGAATTCTTTTTCTCCGCAGATATTTATGAAAATAATTTCATCGGCGGTCTGTTGAATAAAAATAAGACTTTAATTATCGAAAATGAAAAAGGTATCTTTGACGAAATAAATCTTGCCGGAAAGACTCGTGATATTGTCATTCCGGGAAACTGCGGCAATATGATAATTACTGCCGGCAATGAATTTGCTCATGTTAAGAAATCATCCTGCAGAAATAAATTATGTGAGCACAGCGGCTGTATTTCCTCATCTAATCCGGTAATTTCCTGTGCACCGAATAAAATAATATTACGAATGGCTTAATTGTTATGTGGAAAAGAATATCTGCCGTTATTTTTATTATTTTGCTTTTTATCGCGGGCTATTATTTCGGAAATTCCTGTGACAGGGGAAATAATATTACAAAAAGAACAAAGATAATTTTAGGAACAACCGTAGAAATTATATTCAGAGATTATAATGAAAATAGAAGCAATTTACTTTTTAAAACAGTATTCAGTGAATTTAACAGAATAGACTCGCTTTTTTCCGCCTATATTCCCGGCAACCCTGTATATAATTTCAACAATTCCGAAAACGATACAATTATTCTCGGTAAAGAAATTATTCAACTTTTAAAATTATCCGGTGAAATGAATTCAGTTAGCAGGGGCGGATTTGATGTTGCACTTGGCAGGTTAAATGATGTCTGGGGATTTAACGGACTGACCCCTGCAGTCCCGACTGATGAGTCTTTAAAAAAAGCTCTCGATGAATCAGGGTGGAAACACATTGAAATTTTAAATGACTCAATAATAGTAAAACACAAAAATGTACACTTAAATTTTAATGCTATTGCGAAAGGATATGCTGTTGACAGGGCATTTGAATTATTAAAGAATTCCGGTGCAGAAGAGTTTTTAATAAATGCAGGCGGTGAAATCAGGGCGGCGGGAAAAAAGTGGAATATTGGTATTCAGGACCCTGATAATCGAAATTTACTGATAAAAAATCTAAAACCGGAAGAAATCACAAATGAAATTTCCGTTGCCACCTCAGGAGATTATGAAAATTATTTTATGAAGGATAATATTCGTTATCATCATATCCTTGACCCTGTTTCCGGTTTTCCTTCGAGGAAATTCAGGAGTGTTACTATAATTGCAAAAGATGTAACTACTGCCGACGCTCTTTCTACCGGTATATTTGTAAACGATGCAGAAAAGGGATTGGAAATTGTGGAATCTTTGCAGGGAGTTGAGTGTTTAATAATTGACATAAACGGTGAGTATATTATGTCAAGTGGATTCGGAAAATACATCAGGTAATTCAAAATGAATATAATTTTTTTTGAAAAATAAGTAACTTTATTATTAATATGGAATTAACATTCTGGATAGCACTGGCAACTATGGGCGGACTTGGACTTATTTTCGCAGGTGCCCTTGCCATTGCAGATAAAAAATTGCGTGTAAAAGAAAATCCCTTAATAGGAAAAGTCAATGAACTTCTGCCGGGAGCAAATTGCGGCGGTTGCGGAAGCGCAGGTTGTTATGACTTTGCGGTAAAATTAGTTGAGGGAAAAGCATCTGTGAACGGGTGTCCCGTAAATGACACAGATTCTGTTAAAAATATAGCACTTTTACTGGGACTTGATGCAGATGACTCGGTCAGGTTGATACCGAGAATTCTCTGCAGAGGAGGAAATAATGAAGCCGTTCAAAAAATGGCTGAATATTTCGGTCCGCTCAGTTGTTCGGCTATGGATATTGTGTCGGGCGGTACTAAACTATGTTATTACGGCTGTCTTGGCGGAGGTGATTGTGTTAAAGCCTGCCCTTTTGATGCTATGGTAATGAATGACAACAACTTACCGGAATTGATTGAAGAACTTTGTACGGGATGCGGACTCTGTGCTAAGGCTTGTCCGAGAAATATTATTGAAATGCACCCGAAGGATAGAATGATATTTGTATATTGCAAAAACCACGATGACCCTAAAACATCAAAGAGCATTTGTAAAGCTGCCTGTCTCGGTTGTGGTGCTTGTGCACGAAAGTCAGAAGGAGGTCTTGCAGTAATAAATAATCTTGGCGTAGTAAATTATGACCGAATAAATCCCGATATCATTCCTTTCGAAAAATGCAGTTCGGGTGCTTTAACAAGATTAAATGTTCCCGATTCCCGTAACCCATCATAATCTATACAGTTGTCCGAACAAATAACAGAAAGAGGAATTGTCACAAATAAAAAAAACAATATACTCGAAGTTGTTCTTTCTGAATCGGGAAATTGCAATGAATGTTCGGCAAAAATATTCTGTAAACCGGGAAATACCGGTAAAAAAATCATTCTTGTAAAAGATACAATAGGATGTAATGTTGGTGATTGCATTGATTTTTCAATTCCGGGCAGTAACCTTCTGAAATTATCTGTTAAATTTTATGGACTTCCTTTAATAATACTTGTATTATCTGTTATAATCTGTAATTATTATTTATCGGATAATATATTAAAAGAATTATATTCAATTTTGATAAGCATTTTTATTGTTTTGATTTATTTCCTCGTTTTGTTTTTTGTCTTAAAACAGCACGGTAAACCTGCGGAGAATATCCCTGTGACAGTTCACAGATATTAAATTAGATTTTTTATTTATGAGAAAAAAACTTAGTTTTGATTTAATCAGAAGTATTGAACTCGTTTCATTGGTGTCAGAGATTCCTAATAAATTCGGGGAATATGATTTAGCGGATGTGTTCGGGGTAAGTGTTCAGAGTATAAGGAGATATGCAAAGTACATAAGAGAAATGGGAATTGATATTCATTCGGTTAAAAACAAATATGTTATTAACAGGAAAATTTCCGTTAAAATATTGAATGAACTAATTACTACTTATCTCGCATTAAATTCATCCGATAAAATAAAAAATCTTTCTTTAATACAGAGGAAATTCAGCGGCAGAAAGAAAAATACCGATAAGACATTGTCAATGTTTGTAAATCTGGTAAAAGCAATTAATAGAAAAAGCATTATTGAAATTAAATATGAAAAGGATATATCGGGCTCTGATATCAGAAAAGAAATTACCCCCTTAAGTTTGATAAGAACAGGCAGGACATTTATACTGGTAGCAATGGAAAATGATGATGGAAAGAACATGAAGAATTTTCTAATTGAAAGAATAAACAGCGTAAAAAGAACCGGAAAAACATCAAGACACAGAGATAATTTTGACGCAGCAAGATTTAGCGAATATTCTTGGGGAATTTACAGGGGCAATAAACCGGATAAAGTCAAATTACTTTTTAAAAGAGAAACAGGAATTTTAATAATGGATAAATTTTACATAGAATCTCAAAAGTTTTATGAAGTTGAAAACGGAATAATGCTGGAGATGGATGTTTATATTACGTTGGAATTAATTTCTTGGATACTTGGATGGGGAAATAAAGTACGGGTGCTTGAACCGGCTTCGCTCAAGAACAAAGTCCTTGAAACAGCAAGGGAAATTATAGAAATGTAATTTTATTTTCTTCATCCGATGAATCCGGTTAACTTATTTTAGATAGAATCTTCGGAAAGTTCACAGGATGAGAAAAACTCTTCAATCACTTTATTAATACAAGCTTCTTGACATCAGTAAATTCTTCTGTTGTTAGTCTGCAGAAATATATTCCGCTTGTCAGATTTGACGCATTAAAATCAACAGTATATTGTCCTGCCTGTTTAACTTCATTAACAAGAACTGAAACCTCCCGTCCCAGCATATCACAGACGGCAATTCTGACAAAATCCGTTTTTGGAATGCTGAATTTAATATTTGTATTCGGATTGAACGGGTTCGGATAATTCTGGTAAA
This sequence comes from Ignavibacteria bacterium, assembly GCA_016929695.1. Taxonomy (GTDB): domain Bacteria; phylum Bacteroidota; class Ignavibacteria; order Tepidaquicellales; family Tepidaquicellaceae; genus Tepidaquicella. Next base: position 56,315 of record JAFGII010000081.1, on the reverse strand, counting down.
GCATATATTCAGAAGGAATAGAGCCTTCTTCCTTTTTAACCGAAACTGACTGAGAATAAGAAATACTTAGAGACCAGTTAACGAGGGTTCCCTGATTACCTGCCGCTTTGTCATAAATTCTCAGTATCCAGTAGCCTTGCATTTCCTGTCCATGCAGATTCCAGAGATAAGATTCAGGTCTGAAAGTCCCCGTAAACGGTGGTGTTCCCTGTTTTATTCCGAGAGAAGCACTGTCGTCAAACGTGGTGTTAATGTAATTCTGGCCGCCAACTCCGTTATACTGACTTAATACTGCTGACCCTGACGATTTATTCAGAAAAAAAACAATTTCTCCGTCATCGGGATGCATTATGGTAAGATTAACCGTTATATCTTCAACTGTACCGATTTGAGAGATATAAATTGTATCTTTTGTCTGAACTAAATCTTCGATAATTTTTGGTACTGTTACCGAACTGAAATTTGCACCACTCCATATATAATATACAAAAGGATTTTCAGGGGGAGTTGTTCCGGGGGGATTTGTACCGCTGCCTCCGTTCGGAAGTGTACCTACAATCGTGCCTGTGGAATCCTGTGCAGCAATATAATAAGAAACTTTTGTACCCTGCGGTTGTCCCGGTATCAGAAATTTGTATATTTCACCTGATACTTCAAAAGCATTTACATACTGATACGGACTGTTGTTAATTTTGTAATATAAGCGCGGAGCGTTTGTCCCCATGCCAAGGGGAACAGGGAAATGTATATTTGCAATAACAGTTTTTGGTGAAATATCCATTCCTGATGCCAGAGGATTATGATTTATACTGTATTTATAATCAAGTGCCCAGCTGAGAAATGTCGCAGTTGCCGCTTTTGTAATATTAGTAAAATATGTTAAATTAAATTTATCAAATGTATCCTGACGTGTATGATAGTAAGGATTAAAGTCAGAACCTACTTCTATTAATGTTATTGCTTTATATCCCCTCTGCCAGAAATAATAATGGTCGCTTCCGCCGGAGTTATAGGACTTCGTGCAGGTTAAATTTATATTATACAACTGTACTGTTCTGATAAATTCATCAGCGATTGTATTTGATGCATTATTCAGATACACGCTCATTTTTCCGTCATTGTTGCCGTCCCAGCTTATCATATCCATATTCAGGACTCCAAGAATTGAGTCGCCCCTTGCATATGAGGAGTCTGCATATCCTTTACTGCCGTAAAGACCGATTTCCTCTTCGTCAAAAGCAATAAACTCAATTGTATATTCTGGATTTAAATTAGCAAGCAACCTTGCGGCTTCGAGCACAGCTGCTACACCCGATGCGTTATCATCTGCTCCCGGAACTGTATCAGTCGAATTTGTTGACCAGTCATCATAATGTGCCGTTATCAGGTATTTCTGATTCGGATATTTCGTTCCTGTTTTCTTTGCAATAACATTTATATTCGTTGCATTATGCTGCTGATAATATGTCATCAATCCAAAAGACTGAAATTTTTCAAAAATATACTGCGCTGCTTTTATATTATGAGGTGAATTGTATTTTCTGGATATTATATGATAGGGCAGACCTCCTATTGTTGTTAGAGTGTCTCCGCTTAATTCACGGTTAAATTTACATATTGATGATGTTGAAACGAGATTTACTATTGAATCAATTTTCGGACTGAAAATTATCTGTGAATTCAATATTAAAGGAATGCAAAAAAGTCCGAAAAAAACAAATAATAATTTTTTCATAGAATAAATTAGTTAATAATATTTGGGATGTTTAATTTATAGATACTGAAAACTTTCAACGCATTTTTGGAATATTTCCTTGTATTTGTCAAAGTCTTTTGTGGGAGCCTGACACTGTATAATATAAAATCTGGAACCTCTGATTGTATAGTAATGGTCAACGGTTACTTGTGTAGTAAAATTTTTAATTTTTTCGTCCCATTTGTATTTAATAAATCTGGCGCTGATATTATCTAAAGTTAACTTACTGTCTTCAATGACCATTGCTTTCGGTTTCTTTGTACGAATTGCATCAATAAGCGTTTCGGGAGCAATGTCAAAAATTGAAAGACCTTTATAATCCTGACTTTCTACTACTTCAACCGAAATAAGTCCGTTATTCTTATCAAATGCCTGAAAGGGGATTGCCACTGCAAAAACCGTCCATCCGTCCGGGAAAGCAATTCTGAAACCGAATGCATCACTCTTGACATATTTGCCCGGTTTATTTCCTGTTATACTGAACGTATATGCATATCCCTTTCCTGTTTCCTCAAACAATTGATATACCCCGCTTCTGCCTTCAAGCTGAATAATGTATAAAGTACTCCCGGCAATAAAATAATACTGTCCGAAAAACATTTCATATTCTTCCATACTTACGGAAAATTGAGCGAAAAGTATCTGCTCATTTTCAATGTATTCATAATCAGTCTGTAAAAGATTTATGTTGTTATAATCAGTTTTCATTAATTCTATAAAATAATTCATTCCAAGATTTTCGGGTTTTTTACCAATGTAGTAATCATTTTCTTTTACAATTACGGAAATTGAAAATTCTTCATCATTTGTTGCGGTTACTTTAGCGGGATTTTCCTTCGAAGGGAATTCCTTTTTTTCCCAGCTTTTAGGTAAATTTATTCTGTAGGAATATTTTGAATTTATATACACTTGAGAAAATGCAATATTGGTTATTGCAAATATTAAAAGAAATAAAAAAACCCTGATTTTCATTTTATTTACTTATTTCTGTAAATATATGAAAAATTTATAAAAAAATAAGAGAAAAAAGAAAACAAAATTCAAAATTCAAAAAGATTGTATTATCAGTTAATATGAAGTGCAGGATACAATACAAGGAAATATTCTAAATTATAATTACCTCGGGAATTAAGTTACCTGAACATTTTTTTAAGACGATAAGAATGATATTTTTATTTACTTGCAGTTACCGGTATTTTTATATATGTTTTTGGTAAAAAAAACATTATGAAAATAAAAATATTTCAGGTAGATGCATTTACCGATAAGATTTTTTCGGGTAATCCTGCGGCAGTTTGTCCGCTTGATAAATGGTTGAGCGATGAACTTATGCAGAATATTGCTAAAGAAAATAACCTCTCGGAAACGGCATTTTTTGTGAGAATAGGGGAGGAGTATCATATCAGATGGTTTACACCCTCTGTCGAAGTTGATTTGTGCGGTCACGCAACACTTACATCCGGATTTGTCATTTTTAATTTACTAAATTATGACGGAACTGTAATTAATTTTTATTCACGAAGGAGCGGAAAATTAAGAGTAAAAAAAGATGATGATTTACTGACTCTTGATTTTCCCGCCGATGAGAACAAAAAAACAGATTCAACGACTGATTTTGACAAGTGCTTTAATATTAAACCGGTTGAAGTTTATAAAGGTAAAACAGATTATATGCTTGTATACGATAGAGAGGAGCAGATTAAAGATTTAATACCGGATTTCAGGGAGATTATGAAAACAAAAGCAAGAGGAATAATAGTGACGGCGAAAGGTGATAAAGTAGATTTCGTTTCAAGATTTTTCGCACCGCAATCTGGTGTAAATGAAGACCCTGTCACAGGTTCCGCACATACTTCGCTGACTCCTTACTGGTCGAAGATACTCGGGAAAAAAGAATTGACAGCAGTTCAACTTTCCGAAAGAAAGGGTTTTTTAAAATGCAGGTTATCGGGTAGCAGAGTAGAAATAAGCGGGCACGCAAGATTGTACATGACAGGGGAAATATATTTAGATTAAATATTAAAGATGATTAAATATTTCTTATTACATTCGGATTTCTTTTTACAGAAGTTAATAAAACGGAAAAGTTTATGAAAAAGACAGCATTAATAACAGGAGCATCGGGAGGAATCGGATTTGAAATGGCAAGGATTTTTGCGAAAAATAATACAAACCTCATTCTCGTTGCAAGAAACAAAAATAAACTTGATGAACTGAAAAACGAACTCGAAAATCAGTTCGGAGTATCGGTTTATACAATCGGAAAAGATTTATCATCCCGGGAATCCGCACGTGAGTTATATGAGGAAACAAAAAAGCAGAACATTCCGGTTGAATATCTGATTAACAATGCGGGTTTCGGTGATTTTGGAATGTTTACGGATACAGATTGGGACAAAGAAGAGAGAATGATTAATCTTAATATAAAGACACTGACTTTATTAACTAAACTCTGCATCAGGGATATGGCTGAAAGGGGAAGCGGGAAAATTATGAATGTTGCTTCTACGGCTGCATTCCAGCCGGGACCGTTGATGGCGGTTTATTGCTCAACAAAGTCCTATGTACTGAATTTTTCCCAGGCAATCAACAATGAAGTTAAATCACGCGGTGTAACCGTTACGGCACTTTGTCCGGGACCAACAGAAAGTGGATTTCAGGATGCGTCCGGGATGAAAGAAAGCAAAATTGTTACAAAATTAAAAATGCCTTCTTCAAAAACAGTTGCCGAATACGGATATAAAGCAATGATGAAGGGAAAACCGGTAGCAATACACGGATTTATAAACAGAATGCTTGCTTTATCCGTAAGATTTATGCCGCGAAATGTTGTTGTGAAGGTTACAAGAATTTTACTTGATAAATAAATTATTGTATATTACTTGCGAAGTATTTTATCTTAAAAGGACCATTCTTTTCGTATCGGTGAAATCACCGGCAGACAGTCTGTAAAAGTAAATTCCGCTTGAAAGATTACTTGCATCAAAATCGACTTCATAAATTCCGGGTTGAAGTTCGTTGTTTAAAAGAGATTTTATTTCCCGTCCAAGTATGTCGAAGATTTTTAATGTAACTGCCCTCCCCCCTAACCCCCTCCAAAGGGGGACAGCAAACATTATTTTTGTAGATGAATTAAACGGATTCGGATAATTCTGATGCAAAATAAAATTAACAGGTATTTCAGAATTAATATTTTTAATTCCGACTGATTCATTAATCGCAACAGATAAATTGGGTCTGTTGCTCCTTGTAACTCCTGATACAAAGTCACATCCGCTGCCGTAGGGGTCATCATAGTATGCTATGAAAGTTTTTCCGGGATACGGAGTGCCGAATACTGTTGCCGCTGCCCCTGATGCAACCGGGTTATCAAAGCAAATCTGTATCTGCAGGTTGGAAGTTCCGTTCCACCATATTGGATTCTGCAGCACAAAATAATACCATCCGAGCGATTGAATGCTTAATTGCCCGCCATAAATCACCGACCAGTTGTCAAATGTGAAACCCGTAAGATTGGTTACATTTGAAAATTTAAATCTGAATTCAAAATTCTGAAAATTGTTTAATGGATGGAAAGTTCTGATATTGAAACCGATTTTTGTGATATATCCGCTGAATCCGCCCGCTGAGATTATTTCCTCGGCAGTATACAGTATTTCTGTTTTCGCATCTGAATTGCCGAAAAACGGATATCCGCAGGATATTTCCCCGTTTCCAATATTTACAATGATATCGGGACCTATTGTAACGATATGAGAATCAAGTATTATCAGATTCTGAAGCGGGGAATAAGTTTTTGAATACAATTTAATTTCAGTCTGAATAGGTGTACCTGCCAAAACAAAAAACTTAAAATATTTTATTAGCGAATCATAAGAATTTACATTACCATAAACTATACTGTCACTCTGAAATATAATGTAGTTTGAGTATGTAAAATATTTCACGGATATATTTCTGCCCTGAGAACTGCCCAGGTTGTGAACAGGGAATTTAATTACAGCCGTATCCCCAGGGTCGATTTTACCGTTAGGATTATAAGTCGAATCAATTACCTTCACTATGCCTTTCTTTATTACAGGGGCATGTGCAATAAATTCGAAATTATATTCCCATACACTCTTGCTTGCAGAAAGTGTCAGTTTAAATTTAATCTTGGCTGTATCGGGAATATTGTTTTTTACGTAATATCTGAATATATCACTGATAAAAACAGAATCTCTTGCCGGAATAGTTGAAATATTTTCTGTGGAATCTATGAGTATAACCCAGTTCGATGTTGTGGAAAGGGAAGCATTTACATTATTAGCAGGCTGAAATCCGTAATTTCTGATTCTGATATTCAGTAAATTTGTTTCAGCATAGTCAGGCATTCCGTTACCGTTGCCGTAAGGAGAATTATCGTTAATTGCAACATTAGTCATTACGAGATATGCATTCGGGTTAGGAAGGGTTATGACTTTATTTTCGTAACGTATTGAGTTTTGTTTTGTAGCAACTATTTTCAGAGTGTCGTTTTCCATCTGGTTTCCCGATAATGGAATGTTCAAAGTACCTCCCGAAGAAATTGCCGAGCCGAGCAATTCATCCTGTTTTGATAATGCGACTCTTGTGCCTGTTTCAGTCTGGACGGAAAAAGTTTTTTCGCCTGCATAAATTGTATTTGGATGTATTATACTGATAACGGTAGGAATATTATAACTCATGTTGAAAAATGCATCTCCGAAGTGGTGGAATAAGAAATAGGTCTCTATTCTGTTAACGGAATCATTTGTCCACGTTGAGCCGTGCAGGAAATATTTTCCTGCTGCATTTGCAAATGCGGGCATCAAAAACGAAGAATTAAATGTGGTTGAATAGCCCGGCATAAAATTATCCCACAGATTATCAATCATTCCCCAGGTAAATATATCATTTAAAAACGGATAGGAGACCTCAACAGCCGAGATGACCGAAACAGCACCTGACGGATTACCGTTATAAGTATGTTTAATAAATCTCTCGGCGAAACAGTCGCCCCCTGTCCAGTCGAATTTTCCGTTCTGACAGTTAATTGAAAATACTGTGACAGGAAGAGTATTTTGCAATTGGTCAATATAAATTGTATTGAACACAGGTTGCCCCCACCCGGTAATGTTTCCGTGGTCACGGTGCAAAAGGAAAAATGCTCCGTTGTTTATGGCGTTTATTGTCATCTGCGGTGTTCCGCCCGTAAATCCGCCTAGTTGCTGCGGTGTTGCGGGAATATAGTTCAATCCGTTTGGTCCGAAATAATTAATGACGGTTGATGTATTAGGAGCAGTTGACCATGGGTCAACAAGAGGATTGCCCGAATAAACCTCATTTACCCTTACGGGATTTTTTCCGAGTTGATATTTTAAAAATCCGCCCGTTGCTTCCGTGCATATCTGAAACCAGTTTGTTGTTTCCCAGCCGGTTGCTGTTACCGGCTGATTGTAAAATGATGCTGAAGAAGGCGGATTGCGTTCGTAATTTAAAGTTTTGGAAATAATATTCGATAAATCATTTTCATTTTGAGCGGGGATTCTTGAAATTATAATGTCAGGCAATCCGTCATTGTTCATGTCCGCATAGAGATTGTCGGAAATGTGATAATTGTTATATATAGGTGATATTATACTGTTATCGGGATTTATTCCGTAGTCTCCGAGCAGCAAAACAGCAACAGGAGGAATCTCCCATTGATTATAAGCAGTCTGAATGATATTTTTAATTGCAGTATAGGAGTTTCCGCCGATTTCATTTAAAATAAAAACTCCTGTTTTTATTCCCTGTGCAATTCTGAAATTTTTTATAGAGTCAGCCCACTTTTGAAATTCCTGTCCGTTTGGCGTGATTATGATATATTCGGAATTTATGGAACCGTTCAGGTTACTTTCGGTTACAAAACCTCCTCGTTGTAACCGGTTGCTCTTTGTATTGTAGTTGTATTGGGTCAATACGCCCGCATTTAAAATTTGATTACCAATCAAAACATCAAAATATGGATTTCTTAACCGTTCATCGAAATATTTACCTCCGCCTGAAATCCTGATTTCAATTTTTAATTTTTTATAAACAATCAGTTCCATTGTAACGGGATTATACTGAAACGGAGTGATTCCGATTTGGACTATATTAATCCCGCGTATATTTGTAATAGTACCGGTTCTCACTACATCTTCGGGATAAAGTGCATTTCTGTCGTAAATGATTTGATTAATTGTGTACTTTGTATTTTTCGGTATCTGTACAATTTTAGGAGAGGGAGAAATCTCTATATTCTTTATTGTATAAAATACTTTTTCTTTTATGAAAAATGATATTGCTGCTCCCTCCGGAATGGAAATTATTTTTGATATAGTCGGTAAATCCGGTTTTCCTGCTTCTCCTGGAAGAAAAACATTACCAATCCGTATTGCTTTACCGTTATTGTATGAATTCTCTGTAAAGAATGTGTCCAGTACAACTTCAATTTCGGGAACAGGTTTATCATAGTAAATTATTTTCTGACCTAAAAGCAGGTTTAAAGGAAGGATAAAAAATATAATCAGACATCTTACCAGCATAACGGTGTATTTTATATAAAAATACAATAATATGAAGCAAGTGACAAGCAAAAAATATAAAATTGAAAGTAAAATATTAACTGAATGAAAAAGCCTGTTTAAAATTCTCTATCCATTATATACAGAGTTGTTTCATTTGGTTTCACTTTATATTAATTACCTGACAAAAACCATCTTCTTAAAATCTGTAAACGAAGGTGTTTTCAGCCTGTAAAAATATATACCGCTTGCCAGATTTTCAGCATTGAATTCAAATTCATAAGTACCTGCCGTGTAAGTTGAATTAACAAGAACTTTTACTTCTCTGCCGAGGATATCGTAAATTGTGATGTTAACACTTGAACTAACCGGTAAATCCACTTTTATTTTTGTTAAAGGATTAAAGGGATTCGGAAAATTCTGATATAAAGTAAAGTTTACCTGAACTACTGCTGAAATTTCCGGTACAATAGCAATCCCATTAACCGCTTTAAATCCCGTGCTTCCGATAGCCACTGCCGTTCCCGTTGCGGTATCATATTTGATTACCGTACCGACCTGAGTTCCGAGTCCGGATAATCCGTATAAATTACCGTTACCGTCGAACGTAATTGAAGGTGTTAATGAAAATCCCGGAATTCCTATTTGTGCAGATACCCCGGTTAATTTATCAATTTTATATATTTTATTGTTAAGAGAAATTCCCCACAACTGTCCGTTCAGCGGATTGATGGAAATACCATATAAATTACTTATGCCTGTATTACCTACGTAGTCTGTATCACCGGAACCAGGATAATATTTGTATAAATTACCGGTGTTAGTAGCACAGTATAAGTCATTATTATCAAATATGATTGAAAATAAATTCGGGATAGGAACATCATAAGTAATATAAGCATCACCATCCTGCACATTTATTCTGATAAATTTAGAAGAAGCGGCACCCGGAATACACCCGAAAATAATATTATCGCTTTTCCTGACGCAGATACTTCGGATATCGGAAAATCCCGAAAGTCCTACTTGAGTACCCGCACCAGTAGAATCATTTAACTGTAAAAATGCTCCGTTAGATTGTGAACCGGTAATACCGTATATTTTTCCTGATATTCCAGGATTGATTTTATAAGATTTCGACTTGAGATAGATGCTTTTCGGTGAAGTATTGGAATTAATTCTGATTGAATCGAGATAAATTCCAGGATTGAGAGGTTTGAATAATGTTTTTACTTCTGTGTACTGGTTGAAACCTAGCTTAATAGGCAGGGAATAATTAATTACTTCAAACTGCGAATTGCTCGCGGAAAATCCGCTGATGGAAAGAGTGTCTATTCCGAAGTTGTGTACAAAAAATTTAAGCGTATCATTTTTTGTGTTAATTTCATGAGTGCCGAAATTAAGTGAATCGGTATTTAATGAAAGATACTTCCCGCTGAATGGAATTAATCTTACCATACCTATCCATGAAGCCCAAGTGTTCTGGGGTCTCTCTGCATATTGAGCAATCAACCAGAAATTATTTTCGTCAACAGGGTCAATCCATATTCCGTTGTAATCGCCCCATCTGTTTCTTCCGCTTCCGAAATGTTTTATATAATTTGCTTTTCCTTCCTGAAGTAGTTTACTGCCGGTTAATGTTCCGGGCGGCATAGTCGTTGTTCTTGTGGTAAAGTATGCTCCTATATACTCATTGACCCCTGAACGGGAATAAGTAATTGCTATATTATTGTCTTTATCTACCGTTAGCGCCGGATAATAATGCCAGTAGCCGTCAGCACCCATTGCTACATCTTCGACAGTTGTATTGGAAGCTGTATTAATTTTCAGATATCTTACACTTGAATATGGCGAGCCGGGAGCATTTCTCACCTGATGAGTACACCATATAAACCCGTTTTTGTAAACCGGTTCGAACCGCAATGCAACGTCACCGCTTTCTATCAGCGGAGTTCCGCCTCCTAGTTGATTTGCCTGCTGGGGAGCAGTATATTGCGTAACGGGAACATTCACGGCGGTCATTACGGGATTTGTTACCGGATTGGATATTTTGTACACTGAAAAAAATGTTCCCGTCTGATATGGTGCATGGCACATAAGATAAAAATCATCTGATGCCGTTAAATGAATTGAAGGTCTTATTCCGAATGTTCTTGCACTTAAATTATTGGGTTCCCTGATATCCCACATATCTGTCCATACAACCTGTCCTGCAGTATTACTGTATAATTGCGATTTTTCTATGATTCTGATTTTCGAACCCTGAAAATAACTTCCGAATCCGAACTGATTAGCCGTAATATAAATTGCTTTATCGTCGAAACCAACACCCTCATAATCACCCCAGCTGTTAATTGGCGTAGAGCCGTTCACATTTGAAGGCAGAGCCCAGTTGTACCATATTCCTGTCGGAATTGAATCATCTGAAACCGAAAGGAGAAAATAACTCTTTTGTGTAGTCTCATTTACATTCAGCCATACCATAATCCATCTCTTAGCATAGTGGTCATAGGAGACTTTCGGGTCGAAGGGGGAAACAGAAGATACTGTATTCGCAAACCAGTAGTCAATAACAATATTTTTAATAAGTTTTCCTTCTTTGTCAAAGATTCTGAACCTGTTATTATCAACTGCTATAATATGAGACGGACCTGCTGCAATATACTGGTCAGGCGGTATATAATTCCCAGGGTCATTAAAACCCTGAAAACTTTTTACCAGTATAGGTTCAACATCAGATAGATTATCCGCACAAGGGTCATTAAAAAAATTTGAACCCTCCGGAGCGGAAGAAAGTGTCTTATTCATTCCATCAGGTAATTTTTCAATAGGAATTTTATTCCTTAAAGGAAGCCTGACAGCCGGCGGAAGCGGATTGGGTGATAGTATACCCATGAAATTATCGGTAGAAACGGTAACTCCGCCAGAGACACTTCCTGTTGCAGGTCCCTGGTATAACTGACCATAACTATTTAAATATATACCGAGAATAATAATCAGAGCAGGCAGAAGTTTCTTCATAATCGTTAAATAAATTTGATGTAAAATAATTGTATTTATATTGAAAATAAATCTGAAACGGAATCAGGAAAATACGGATTTTAAATAACTCTCCCTTACCGGATTCTTTTTCCGGCTTTCCTCATTATCAGGAATGGCTTGTGCCTCTATTATATTACGCTTCTATGTGCAGATTTCTTCAACATCGTGAACTAACTTCGGTATGGCTTTTCCGAGAACCCTGTGCCCGTTTTGTATAATTAAAACGTCATCTTCAATTCTTATTCCGCCAAAGTCTTTATATTTTTCTACTTTACTATAGTTAATGAATTCAGTGTGCTTTTTCTCAGATTTCCACAAATCAATTAATTGTGGAATGAAATATATTCCCGGTTCAACAGTCAGAACGAATCCCGGTTCAAGTTCTTTCGCAAAACGCAGATATGCAAGTCCGAATTGCGTACTCCTTTTAATCTTATCGTTGTATCCGACATAATTTTCTCCAAGCCCTTCCATATCGTGAACATCAAGTCCCAGCATATGTCCGAGCCCGTGAGGGAAGAATAATGCGTGTGCTCCGTTAGATACTGCTTCTTTAACATCTCCTCTCATTAAACCTAAATTTTTTAATCCAGCGGTAATTACTTTTGCCGCAAGCAGATGCACATCTCTGTATTTAACACCTGGTTTCATTGTATCTATTGCCGCCAGTTGGGAATCGAGTACGACCTGATAAATTTCTTTTTGCTTTTGCGTGAATTTCCCGTTTACGGGGAAAGTTCTGGTTATATCGCTTGCATAATGTTCAAGACTTTCCGCTCCGGAATCATTTACAAGAAGATTTCCTGATTTCATTAAATTGCCGTGATGATGGTTGTGAAGTGTCTCACCGTGAACAGAAAGTATCGTCGGGAAGGAATTTCCTTTTCCCATAGAATAAGTAAATCCGTCTATTGTTCCGGATATCTCTCGTTCGTAAATTCCCGGTCTCGCCGTGAACATTGCGTAAGTGTGCATCTCGTAAGATATATCGAGTGCCTTTTCGATTTCTCTGATTTCTTCATTGCTTTTAACGGAGCGCTGTGACACTACTGCCTTTATGAAAGGAACAGATTTATAGTCGTTTACTGCTTCGGCTTTTATCCCGAGTAATTTACTGAACATTATTTTGTTTTCTGCCGAATACTGAGGAAGGAAATGAATTACTCTTCCTTTGTTGATTGCATCTTTGATTATTTCCTGAACTTTATTTAAATTTCCCGTTTTTCTTATTCCGGATTTTCCGCCAAGCGCTTTGATTGTCGGCTGATTGCCCATCCAGATTATATCGTCAACTTCAAAATCATTTCCGAATAGCATATCTTCATTATTATCGGCATCTATTATTCCGAATAAACCCGGAACATCATTTCCGAAATAGTAAAGAAAAGTACTGTCCTGTCTGAATCGGTATGTATTTGCGGGATAATTCATCGGGATTTCAACGTTGCCGGGAATTAACAGCAATCCACTTTTCATTTTTTTCCTTAAAATATTCCTCCTCTGAATATAAGTTTTTGAAGAAAACATAATATCTCCTTTTATAATTTTAATTTAAAATAATTTTCTTTTTCAAAGTAATGATTTCGAATATAGTTTTAAATGCATTCTGCCGCATATTGTTCTTTATTTTATAAATTAATACTGACTTACATTTGAACCGGGAAATTTAGATTTTGCCAAAATAATACAATATGGATGATAAAATAAAATACGGAATTGAGCATTCAAAAAGAACTTCCATAACGATAATCTTAAAATCAAACGGAGAAGTAATTGTCAGAGCGCCTTACGGTATACCTGACGACTATATCGATAATTTCGTCCGTGAAAAACAGAGCCGGATACTAAAAAGATTATCCTTAATGAAGTCAAGAATTCCGCAGACTGAATTAAGAAAATTTGAAGAGGGTGAGGAATTTCCGTATCTCGGAAAAATGTACAGACTAAAACTTGCCGAAAACATAATAGATATAATTGAGATAAAGGATGAAATATATTTAGATTCAAATTACAAACATAATATTAAGAGTTTATTGAAAGCATTTTACAGAGACAAAGCACAGGAATATCTGGAGAAACGTGTAAAACATCTGGCAGAAAAGACGGGTTTTACATACGGTTCAATAAAGGTAACAACTGCAGAGAAAAGACTCGGTACCTGCACGCATTATAACGATTTGAGATTTTCCTATCTTCTGATAATGTTTCCCCCGGAAATTTCAGATTATATAATTTATCACGAACTTTCTCATATTAAAGAAAAAAATCATTCGCCGAGATTCTGGAAACTCGTGGAGGTTTACGTTCCGGATTACAAGCAGAAAAAGAAATGGCTGAAAGAGAATATAAATCATTACAAGTTTTTCTGATTGTATTTTAGGGTTAGTGGATTCGATGATTGTTTGCTGACATTAATCAAGACTATGAAAGTCTTAAATAATATTTGCAATCACTAAATTTCACCTGATAAAATATAATGTGTGGAGAAAAATAATTTTTGTATATTTTGTAGTTTTTAAATGAACCGAATTCATTGACTTACAAAGTTTTTTTTAATGTCAATGCTTAAAATTTTCAATTGTAATTTTTTATTTAAGATTTAATATTTATCTTATATAAAAATTCTTAAATTTATTTTTTGAATGCCTGAATTTGTACATCTTCATAATCATTCACATTACTCACTTCTTGATGCTATCTGCACGATTGACGGGCTTGTAAAAGCGGCAGTAGAAAACAAAATGCCGGCAGTTGCGCTGACCGACCATGGGGTGATGTACGGTGTAATGGAGTTTTACAATAAATGCAAACGGGAAGGCATCAAACCGATTATCGGATTCGAAGCATACGTCGCACAGGCATCATCGCGTTTTGAAAAAGGGAAAAAATCATCAAGAGAATTTTCTGATATTGATGAAGATGAAGTCGGCACTGATAACACGGACGGACTTTCAGTAGCAAATATCAACTATGCCCATCTTGTGTTACTGGCAAAAAATGAAGATGGATACAAAAATTTAATTAAACTGAATTCAATCGGGCATCTGGAAGGGTTTTACTACAAGCCGAGGATTGACCTGGAAGTCTTAAATAAATACAGTAAGGGTATCGTAGCGATGTCAGCCTGTGCAGGCGGAGTAATTTCGGCATATATTGTGAGGGACAATCTCGAAAAAGCACACGAAATGACGGGCAAGTACAAAGATATTTTCGGTGATGATTTTTATCTTGAACTGCAGAATCATCTTACACTTGACAGCGAGAAAAAAGTCCTTAAAGAAATGCCCTTAATTGCAAAGAAATTCGGGTTAAAATTAATTGCATCCAATGATGTTCATTATGTGAAGCACGAACACGCAATTGCTCATAATATATATCTGCATATCAGTGCCAAGCAGAACAAGAATATAGATTATTCAAGAATTACAACCGATTTAAGATACGGTACCGACCAGATTTATTTTAAGTCCACAAAAGAAATGTGCGATTTGTTCAGGGATTTTCCCGAATCAATCAAATCGACAATTGAAGTTTCCGAAAAATGCAACCTTGAATTAGATACATCGCGGAATTATATGCCCGAATTCCCGATTCCGGAAAATGAAGTGAACGAATTTATAAAAACCAATCCTTATAATGTTGTTACAAAGCCCAAAGAAAACTCCACTGCAGAAGAAATAAAATTCTTCTCTTTTGATAAGTATCTTGAAAAACTATCCTACGAAGGGCTTTATAAAAAATTCAACCCGGTTACGGAGGAAGCCCTTGAAAGACTGAAGTATGAGTTATCCGTAATTTCCAAAATGAAATTTTCCGGATATTTCCTTATAGTACAGGATTTTATTAACACAGCCAAAAGCAAAGGCATACTTGTGGGTCCGGGCAGGGGAAGTGCTGCCGGCTCGCTTGTTTGTTACTGTCTGGGAATAACAAATGTAAATCCTCTTGAATATAATCTGTTGTTCGAAAGATTTTTAAATCCCGAGAGAATTTCAATGCCTGACATTGACATAGATTTTCAGGATGACAGACGAGATGAAGTAATTCATTATGCGAAGGAAAAATACGGGGAGAGTTCTGTTGCCCAGATAGTTACATTCAACAAACTTGCACCGCGCGGCGTACTTAAAGATGTGGGAAGAGTACTGCAATTTCCTTATCAGGAAATTAATGATTTAACAAAAATGGTGCCAATACTCTTCGGCAAGGTAAAACCACTTGCCGAATGCATGAAAGAAGTTCCTGATTTTAATAAATATTTTAAGACCGGAGATGCAAATCAGAAAGTTGAAAAACGGAATCTGTTTGATTATGCAAGTGTACTTGAAAATCTCAATAAAAACGCATCCATACACGCTTCGGGAATAGTAATTGCCCCGTCTGATGTAACGGATTATGTTCCGCTGTCAAAAGCACCCGGCGAAGAAAGTGTTTTCTGTACTCAATTTGATATGAACAGACTTGAAGACGCGGGTTTAATAAAAATAGATTTTCTCGGATTAAAAGAACTGAAAGTTATAAGCCGGACATTAAAACTGGTCAATGAAAGATACAACTTAAATCTGACTCCCGAAACAATTCCGCTTGACGATGAAAAAACTTATGAATTGTTTTCCGGGGGTTCTACAATCGGAATATTTCAGTTTTCCAAAAGCAAAATGCGGGAATGGCTTTCAAAACTGAAACCGAAAAACATCAACGACCTTGCAGCAATGAATGCTTTATACAGACCGGGACCAATGAAACTCATACCGGATTTTATAAACAAAAGATTTGGTAAAGAGAAAATACGGTATTTACATCCCAAAATGGAAAATGCACTGAAAGAAACCTACGGAATAATCGTATATCAGGAACAGGTTATGCAGATAGCAAGAGAAGTAGCAGGATTCACAATGGCTCAGGCCGATAATATGCGCAAGGCAATGGGTAAGAAAATACAGAAAAAAATGGCGGAAATAGAGGGTGATTTCATAAAAGGTGCTGTTGAAAATGGCGTAACGAAACACGTTGCACAAAAAATTTATGAATTAATTAAAAGTTTTGCCGATTACGGATTCAACAAATCGCATGGTGTTGCTTATTCAATACTTGCATTTTATACTGCATACCTTAAAACTCACTATCCCCTTGAATTTCTTGCTGTTTCAATGGAAGGCAGAAAAGATGACGAAAAGGAACTCTGGCTATTAGCAGATGAATGCAAGAAAATGAACATAAAACTTAAACCGCCGGATATTAATTCCGGGTTTGTAAGTTTTAAAGTGAATTACAGCCAAAACGGCGGTGAAATTTTGTTCGGATTAAGTGCAATAAAAAATGTCGGTGAAAAAGCAGTTGACAATATAATAAAAGAAAGAGAAAAAAACGGAAAATTTACTGATTTCATAGATTTCCTTGTCAGGGTTGATTTAAGGCTTGTCAACAGGAAAACACTTGAGTACCTGATATTTGCCGGTGCTTTCGACAGCATCGAACCGAATAGACGCAAACTGTTCCTGAATCTCGAAAGGTCAGCATTATTTGCGCAGAGATATAAAGACAAACCTCAGGCGAAAGGTCAGGAAATGCTCTTCGGAGTATCGGAAAATTCTTCAAGCAAATATCTGAATTTCGAAATGCAGGAATACGAGGAATTTTCTGAAGTTGAGAAATTCAATAATGAAAAAGATGCAATCGGATTTTATTTAACAGGACATCCGCTTGATAAATACAGGGATATAATTGAAAATTTCATAACGCTGAATTTTGGTGAGGACATAAATGAAATAGATTTCAATAAACTCGGTTCGGTCAAAATGTGCGGAGTCATAAACAACCTGCAGGTTAAAGAATCAAAAAAGGGCAAGAAATTTGTTATATTAAACCTAATAGATTATTACGGCTCGGGCGAATGCATTGCATTCAATAGTCTTTATGAATCCAAGAAAGATTTGTTCAGAGAAAACAATCTTGTCTTTGTTGAAGGCAAGGCGGAAGAGAACGGCGATAAAATTAAATTATTAGTTGAAAATATTATGCCAATAGAAAGATTTCAGGAAAAACTCGCAAGCAACATAATTGTTACATTAAATATATTTGAAACGAATGAAAAAGTCCTCGAAAAAATAAAAGAAATTGCCGAAAACAACCCGGGCAGTTGTTATCTCTATTTTCTCGTTTCAAATAACGGGACTAGAAAATTATATAAATCGCGCGAGTACAGAATAAAACCGAGCACACAAGTGCTCGAAAATCTGAAAAATTTATTGGGAGAAAATAATATAAATTTAAACTAAATTACATAATTAACTCACTGGAAAAGCAAAAATTTTTTAAAAACTAAAATATTATAATATGCATCCTATTGAATTTACAGATGAAAATTTTGCCCAGGAAGTTGAAGCTTCCGATATACCCGTTCTTATTGATTTCTGGGCAGTATGGTGCGGTCCCTGCAGAATGATTGCGCCGATAGTAGAGGAACTCGTTCCGGAGTTTCAGGGAAAAGCAAAAATCGGGAAACTTGATGTTGATAATAATCCCGGAGTTGCTTCGAAATTAGGTATCAGAAGTATCCCGACATTGCTGATTTTTAAAGGCGGAAAGGTTGTTGACCAGATAGTAGGCGTAGCACCTAAAGGGACTATAACTGATAAACTGAATGCGCATCTTTAAATCAAATAACTTTCTTAAATTACCGTAATGAAATATTAATACAGACCTGTTGATTATATCTTAAGCAGGTCTGTAAGTTTTTTTCGGGAACAAAATTTAAAACAAGGGAAATGAAAAAGGTCATAATAATCGGGGGTGGTATTGCGGGATTATCCGCAGGCTGTTATTGTCAGATGAACGGATTTGAGTCTGAAATTTATGAAATGCACGATATGCCCGGCGGATTATGCACGGGCTGGCGCAGAAAAAATTTTACCTTCGACGGCTGTCTGCACTGGCTTGTTGGTACTTCACCTTCTAATCCGATGTACAGGATGTGGGAAGAACTCGGTGTTGTCAAGGGTAAAAAATTTTTTGATTATGATTACTTTATCAAAGTGATTGATAAGGAGGGAAATGTATTTTTCACATATACAAATCCCGACAGATTCAAAGAGCAGATGCTGGAGTATTCAAAGGAAGACAGAAAATTTATATGCAGTGTCATAAAAGACATCAAATGGTTTATGAAAATGAAAATTCCTATAGATTACGGATTTTTCACATTATTTAAAATGATTCCTATGTTTTACAGGTTCTGGAAATATTCGATGCCGGTTTCGGAGTTTGCAGGAAAATTCAAAAACAAAAAACTTGGAGAACTTGTGAATCTTGCTTTTGACTGGCACGATATGTCGGCAGTGTTTCTTATATGGACACTTGCATATATGGGAAGCCGTGATGCACAGTATGTAATGGGAGGCTCTATAGAACTTGCGAAATCAATAGAGCAGAGATATTTATCGCTCGGGGGTAAAATTCATTACAAATCCGAAGTTATAAAAATTCTCGTTAAGAACAACAAAGCATCTGGTATAAAATTAAACGACGGAACAGAAATACAAGGTGATATAATTATTTCCGCAGCAGACGGATATTCTACAATTTATGAATGGCTCGGCGGATTATATACCGATAAAAAACTTGATAAAAAGTATAAAACACTTGAACCATTTCCGCCTCTGCTGTATATATCAATCGGTGTAGAAGGTAATTACAGAAAAGAACCTTACAGTGTAACTTTTCCTCTTGATAAGCCCGTTCTCATTGCAAACAAAGAAGTAGAATATATTAGTCTGGCGAATAAGAGTTTCGACCCGTCGCTTTCAGCAAATAATACGACCGCATTTCATCTTTCAATTCCTACCGATTACGATTACTGGGCGGAATTGTATAAAGATAAAACCACATACTTACAGGAGAAGGAAAGAATTGCAAATGAAATAATTGAAGGCATAACCAAACTTTATCCCGATTTCAAATCGCAGGTGAGAGAAGTGGACGTTGCAACGCCGGTAACATTCAAGCGTTACACGGGAAATTACCGCGGCTCATACGAAGGCTGGCTTCTGACTAAAAAAAGTATGACGGTGCAGATGCCGAAAACATTGAGAGGATTATCTGATTTCTATATGGCAGGTCACTGGACGGCTCCCGGAGGCGGACTTCCGACAGCTGCATCAACTGCCAGACAGGCGGTTAAATTACTTTGCAGACATAATAAGATTAAATTTTCTACGACAACGGTTTGATAATATTACAGTTAACGAAACTTATTATCCCGATAATCTGATAAGGATAGTATTTTTTTAACTTTGCAACTTTATGTTTTAAATCAGATGTGCCGGAAACTTTATAAACTTTGAACTTATGATTCCATTTATAATTTGTTTTTATTGTTGTATTATAATTCTATATGCGGGAAAAATTTAAAAACAACCATACATTTCTGGCTTGGGTATTATTGATTATTCTTACTTTTGTATGGGGCAGTTCATATATACTTATGAAAATAGGATTGAAAGCATATCCGCCGGATGAACTTGGTTCGGCAAGGATTGCAATTACCTTTGTTGTTCTGCTTCCCCTTGCAATTAAAAATATGAAGGCTATTCCACGTGAAAAACTCGGATACGTATTCATTGTTGGATTACTGGGAAATCTTATTCCCGCTTATCTTTTTGCACTGGCTCAAACAAATCTTGAAAGTTCACTCACGGGAATTATAAATGCCCTTACTCCCGTATTCACGGTGATTGTAGCGTATTTCTATCTGAAAAATAAAATTACTCTGATACAACTTGCAGGATTGGTACTCGGAATTCTCGGATGCGCGGGTATCAGTATGGTAAACAGTCAGGACGGAGGATTTGGAAGAATTAATCTCTATGCCTGGCTGGTTGTTCTTGCCACGATATTGTATGCTGTTGCTGTTAATATTATTAAACTTCATTTTCAGAATGTCGGAACAATTGCACTTTCTTCTTTATCAATATTTTTTGTTGGACCTTTTGCTTTGATTTATGTTCTGACAACTGACTTTATTCCGAGAAGTCTGAGTTTTACGCAATCGGGTGAATCTTTGATTGCCATTATTGTTCTTTCAGTAATCGGAACCGCATTTGCAATCATATTATACAATAAAGTTATACAGATTAAAGGTCCGGTATTTGCAAGCACGGTTACTTTTATGATGCCGCTGGTTTCTATTTTCTGGGGATTGCTTGACGGTGAAAAACTTTTTCTCCTGCATTATGCGGGCCTTGCTTTAACCTTTGCAGGTGTTTATCTTACTAACAGGAAAATTTGAAATGATTAAACCGAAACTTGGATATATTGATACTTCTGTGATTGTTATGAGTTTGGTAATCGGAATCGGGATTTTCAGAACTCCTTCAATGGTTGCGGATGCGGCAGGAAATGAAACTCTGTTTTTTTCTTCGTGGATTATCGGTGGAATAATTGCATTTATGGGCGGTGTGGTATTTGCGGAAATCGGTGCAAGAAAACCGCTTGCAGGAGGATTTTATAAACTTGTATCGGAAGCGTATCATCCTGCTTTTGCCTTTATGCTGAACTGGGTCGGAATAATCATTCTTTCGGGTGTTACTTATGCGGCTATGGCAATTCTTGCAGCAGAATATCTGTCAAAACTGATTTCATTTCCCGTTAATGTAAAATTTCTTGCCTGTGCAATTATTGCATTGCTCTTCTTTATTAATTATCTTGGAATTAAAACGGGCTCTTCAGTCTTGAATTTCCTTACATTCCTGAAAATTGCATTGATAATATTTTTCATCATTGCGGCATTTGTTTTTACCGGTTCCGGAGAACATCCGGTCAATCAGCCAATCAGTCAATCAACCAATAACCTTTTTCAGGGACTCATTGCTGTTTTCTTTACATATAGCGGATACCAGTTGACAATGAATCTTAATGCGGATGTTAAACACCCTAAAAAAAATCTGCCGAAAGGTATCATTACCGGTATCGGAATTTCTGCTGTTTTATATCTGCTGGTTAATTATGGATATTATAAAATTCTCGGTCTTCAGGGTATTGCATCCTCACCTCTGATTGCCTCCGATTCTGTAAAAGTTTTATTTGGTGAAACGGGAAGCATGATAATTTCTTTTATTATTTTTATTTCCGCTTTTGCTTTTCTTAATGTTTCGATGATGCACAATCAGCGTGCTTTTTTTGCAATGGCGGAAGATAAAGTCATTCCGTCGGTTTTCAGGAGGACGGGAGAAAATTCGCAGTCGCAGAAATTTGCCCTTGCTTTTATTTCACTGCTAACAATAATATTTGTTTTTGTTTATGAGACCTTTGAAAATGCACTGAACCTTATAATGTTTCTCGAGACATTGACAATAGCGGTTGTCGCATCGACTGTTTTTATTTTCAGAAAAAGAATGAAAAATGAAAATTATGACGGATTTAAAACTTTCTTATATCCGTTCTTACCTGTAATTTTCATAATAATTATTTTAATAGTATCTGCAAATGCTTTTGTAAACGATGTGTATTCGGGTCTTGCAAGTATCGGGTTTTTCCTGCTGGGATACCCGGTCTACATGGTTATGAAAAAAATAATTGAAGACAAAACAAATTGAAAATAAAAAACTCATCCAATGAACTCGTTCATCGGATGAGTTATGAAGTTCTTTTTCTTAATCCTGTTATTTGAGAAGTATCATTCTCTTTGTCTGACTGAAATATTTGGTTTCAAGTTTATAGAAATATATTCCGCTTGTAAGATTATTCGCATTGAAATCAATTGAATAAAATCCTGCATTTATTTCTCCATTTACGGGTGTTGCAACCTCTTTTCCGAGAATGTCATAAACAACAAGTTTAACATAATCTTTTGCTGGTACAGAGAAATTAATCTTTGTTTTAGGATTAAAAGGATTCGGATAATTCTGGCTCAGTTCATAAGTTACGGGTATTCCGGGCACAACCGGATTAATATTCGTTAATCCGCTGATTGCAATTGCAAATGTTCCCCACTGGCTTGAATTCGGAACAAAACTGCTTGAATAATCCCCCGCTGTCGCAAGAGTACTGCCTTGCTTGTTGAATATAATATAGGGGAATGTTGTTCCGCCGTCGGTGGAGACTTTAACTATGAGTTTATCATTGTCAAATCCCGGCCGCCTTGCATAAGCCCAGTCAAATTTTATTGTATCGGCGGTACTGACATTCTGATATGCCTTTGACTGAAGTATGTCGATTGTTCCTAAATTATTTGAATAAGAATAATAATTTATTCTTACTGCTTTGCTCCCGCCTAAAGAAGGTCCGTTAACCGCGGTGTATTTATACTGCCAGAATGTGTAATCTGAATCATTGTTAATGATTGACCATCCTGCTGGCGGAACACAGGGCTCCATATTTTCTACCTGAATGCCTCCTGTTACGGTTGTGAATCTGTATTCCGGATTATAAGAAAAGGTTCTTGCATCGGGGTCATTTATTACGGTTGACGGCATCTTTATGTTATCAAGATAATAATTTCTTGCTTTGGCGCAGTTAATTACTTCGTGTGAATTGTCATCTTGAATAAAAACAGCCGTATAAATCATGGAATCAATCCATGCGGATTCTCTTTTGTATTTGTATTCGATTGTGTATATCCCCGGAGTCGTGTTTATTGACATTCCGTCTGTTGACGGATACATTCTTCTGAAAACATCATAAAACACTGTCTCACCGTTGGAGCCGGGAGGAGAAGAATAAGTTATTTTTCTTTCAATTGCATTTATCCTCAATTTGTAATTTACATTTGACGGGACTGCAGAAACAACATTTATACTGATTGTTGCTTTTATTGTGTCACCCGGTAATCTGGTGTCCGTTACTGATATTGCAATCGGAGATGCAATTGCTCTTCTCGTGTTAAACGGATTAAGCAAATTCGATAATGTTGTATAACCGCTGACCTGTGTGTGAACTCCGTCAACAGTCAGTGTTGGTACCGCACTGATTTGATTATATTGGGTTCTGACTCTCTGCTGGGATGTGTTAATTGCATACATCGGGTCACCGGAACTTGGCCACCAGGTATGATATTTAATCGGTACTATTGAATCAAAATGTGATTGTACGAAAGCATCAAGTGCAGGGTTCTGAGATGCACAGGGTCCGCAGGATGTATTTGTGTGGGCTTCATATAGTATCTTTTTATGAACACCCGGCAGAAATACCGTGTTCTGATTTACTGTGTCGTTTGAGTGATTCTGGTCTGATGTCCAGGTAATATAAACTTTCAGATTCTTTGCTGTATTCTGATTGAAAGTAATAGGGTCAAATGTTACATCTCCTGTCTGCCCCCCGGATAATAAAGGAACATTTTTCGTTGAGTTGTATGAAGCCATATCCGTCATAGTAATTGTTGCTCCCGATGATGAGCCGTAACCGACATTGAATATGGTTACAACGGGAGATAAGTTTGCCGAAGTAACACCGGGTAAAAGATAATTTTTATCTTTCAGACTCATTGAAGAAACAGCAAGGTCATTGTTGTATCTCTGACCTATCGAGAAATTATCCAGCCATAGATTATTGCCGTTGCCGTTGGTTGCTTCAAACCTGATTACGACATTGTTCAGCATCATATTATCGGTTTTATCTACGTTAATCGTGAATGCAAAAAACATTACCCCGGCAATTAAAACAAAAAATAAAATTTTTATCTTCATTTATTTTTTAATTATGCTTTAAAAATGCGTAATATTAATCAAAAAGATACTTTAAATAAACATAAAAAATAAAGGTTATTAATTACCCGAAGGCGGGGTAATTATTTTTTTACCCAACCCGCAGAGCGGGTGACATATTTGTAGCAGGTTAATTAACTCAATACCCAACCCGTGGAACGGGTGATATATTTGTAGCAAATTGTCTTGCGCACAATCTGATACAATATTAATAATATTTTTATTACAATAATTCTTTAATTTATTCTGTACATTGGGTATTTTTGAAATAAAAAAAATATGAAAAATTTCACATTAACATTTTTTGTTATTTTATTTATTTTTTTAACGGGGACATCGTTTGTTTCGGCAGAGGATTTTCCCGGCGAATGGCTCGGCAAATGGGAGGGGAAACTTAACATCAAAACTTCTTCGGCTGAAAATGAAGTTGATATGTCACTCGAAATTATTCCTTTCTCCGAAAACAGATGGAAGTGGATAATAATATATGGTTCCGGAAATTCAAAAATTGAACGGGCATACGAACTGATTGCCGATGATTTAAGCAGGGGATTGTTCAAACTTGACGAAAAAAATGAAATAATACTTGATATGCTATTCAGGAATAACACTTTTTACAGTGTCTTTTCTGTATCTCCTAATCTTATTTTTTCGGAGTATAGGCTGGAAAACGGCAAATTATATTTTAAAGTCATATCATCCGATATTACAAATCTGAATATAACCGGAACTGAAAGTGAAAATTCCGCTATCGTGAATTCCTATGTAATACATAACACCCAAACGGCAGTGCTGGAGAAAAAATAAAAGTATCTATTGCATAGAATAATTAGAAATTATGTTATAAATTTACAATAGTTCTTTTAAATCAATTGTGTTGGGGTGCTTTCTCCGTTACCTACGAAAGAGAAGGCTGAGATAAAACCCATCGAACCTGATACGGATAATACCGTCGTAGGAAATTGCATAAAAATTTAACGCTTGAATTTTTTTCTTTAATCGGGTTCGAAAAAAGTTTAAGCGTTTTTTATTTTGTAAGTAAAATGAAAAAATTATTTTTTATTCGAACGACAGTCTGGAAGACTGTCCTCCTGCTGATGTGCTGTTCGTTTGCACGGGCACAGGATGAACCCATTGACACAACGCAGTACAAAACAGAGACGATTGAGGTGGAGGCATTAAGGGGAATTGAACGGCTCACACCCATAACATTCCAGAATGTTAATCGTGATAAGATTGAAAAGCGTTACTGGATGCAGGACCTTCCGATGTTCCTTAACGGGAATACAAGTATAAACTCTTACTCTGAATCGGGTGCATCAGTCGGATACTCATATCTCTCAATCAGAGGATTTGACCAGAAACGGATTTCCATACTGATTAACGGAATTCCGCAGAATGATGCCGAAGACCATCAGGTCTATTGGGTTGACCTGAATGATATAACTGCTTCGGTTGAAAATATTCAGGTACAGCGCGGTATCGGTACCGCACTTTACGGCTCGTCGGGAATTGGAGGCGTGATTAATATTCAGACAGTAGATTATTTTAAAAGAAAATTTATAAATTTGTCCTCGGGATATGGCAGTTACAATTCAAAAAGATTTTCAGCTGAATATTCGTCAGGTTTGATTCAGGGCGGATTCGGTCTGTATGCGAAATTTTCAAGAACTCTTACAGACGGATACAGGGACATTTCGTGGTCTGACCACTGGTCGTATTTCATCAGCGCCGGTAAGTTGCTCGGCAATCACACCGTCGTAAAATTTAATCTCTACGGCGGACCGATTAAGAACCACCTTGCTTATCTCGGAGTTACACGCGATTATCTCGACGGAAAAATTTCCGGTGATAAAAGTGAAGACAGAAAAATTAATTTCCTTGATTTTGACAACGAAACGGATAATTACAATCAGCCGCATTATGAACTTGTAATAAACTCTGAAGTTACAAAAAATCTTTTTGTCTCAAATACTTTCAGTTATATCAGAGGCGACGGATTTTTTATTACGAATTTTCCCGTCTGGTACGGCTATGATTTCGGATATTTCGGATTGAATCCGTTCTATACAACGGACACGAATGCATTTAATCCCAATTATTTCAGAAGAAATCCGGACGGTACTTTATATTTTGAGCCGGGAAAAGGCTATGTGATTGATAAAAGCGATATAGTGGCAAAACTTATAGTGAACAATAATGATTACGGCTGGTATCCGAAAGTGCAGTTTAAACATTCCGGAGATAAAGGAAATCTTGTAATCGGCGGCGAAGTGCGCCTGCATAATTCCGAACATCTCGGACAAATCCGGTTCGGGAATTCACTGCCTCCAAATACTCCTGCTGATTACAGATATTATTTCTACAACGGAAAGAAAACAACTTTCTCGTTCTATGTTAATGAAATTTTCAATTTCAGTCCGGAACTTTCCGCTATGCTCGGTGCCCAGTATGTGAATCATACCTATAAAATTGAAAATCATCAGACAAGCCCTTATAATTTTTCCGTTGATTACGGATTTTTCACGCCTAGATTAGGAATCAATTATAACTTTAATGAGAATTTCAGAGCATTTGCGAATGTGTCGCTCGCAAGGCGAGAGCCGAGACTGAAAGATATTTACGATGCGGAAAACCGTTACGCCAGACCGAACTTCAGATTCATTGATACTTTGTCAAACAGATATGAAGACCCCCTGGTTAAGCCCGAAGAAATGACGAACTATGAACTCGGATTTGGATATACTTCTGAAATGCTGAAAGCAAATCTTAATTTTTACAGAATGGATTTTAAAAACGAAATTGTCAATAACGGGCAACTCGATAATGTCGGACAGCCAATCAGCGGAAATGCAGGAAAATCGGTTCATCAGGGGATTGAATTTGAATTTGAAGTTTATCCATTTAAATCGGCTTCGTTCGGAAAATTTATAAAACCTCTCTCTTTATC
This sequence comes from Ignavibacteria bacterium, assembly GCA_016929695.1. Classification (GTDB taxonomy): domain Bacteria; phylum Bacteroidota; class Ignavibacteria; order Tepidaquicellales; family Tepidaquicellaceae; genus Tepidaquicella. The sequence continues at coordinate 29,321 of JAFGII010000081.1, read as the reverse complement.
GGGTAATCTGAATTTATCGCAGAACTATTTCAGGGAATACAGGGAAGTTCTCGGAGTTGATTCAATAGGAAATATTTTATACGGAAATGATTATTCGGATAACAGAATTCTCCTTACCCCTGATTTAATCGGGAATCTTTCATTGAATTATTATACGGATTTCGGGCTCGGATTTTATTTGAGTGTTCAGCATATCGGAAAACAGTATCTCGATAATTCCGAGAATGAAAGAAAAAATCCTATGGCTCGGAATATTCCGGGTTACGTTGATAAATTTATCGGTGATTATACTGTATGTAATGCGGGAATATCATTTGATATAGTCCCGGCAATAAATGATAAAAGATTTTCATCATTGTTTAGTTCGATGGAACTGAGATTTAAAGTTAATAATATTTTCGACAGATTGTATGAGACTTACGGCAGTGTTGATTCATACGGTACACCATACTGGATACCCGCTGCGGACAGGAATTTCTATTTTGATTTGAAAATAGGTTTTTAAAAAGAAAGAAGACAGTCATAGAAGAATTATAATTAATTACTCTGCCGAATGAATAAATTAATGAATGATTAATTTCTTGTTTTTTTGAACCTGTCACTTTCAACTTTACAAATCACAGATACCGGCTTGTACGGATTTAACATTCTTTTCACTGTTAAGTTTCTTCCAGTATTCCCGGTGAAGCGTTGAAATTATTGATTATATAATCATCATAATAATCTGCTTTCTCGAACAGATTCTTGAATATTTTCATTCCGCTTTCTAATTCAAGATAATATTCATAAATAATGGAAGATAACAATACGAACTGCCCTTTTATTGACAGTACTGCGTTCTCAAGATTAAAATTTTCTTTTAGCAGATATTCATAAAGCGGGGCAATGTTTTGTTTCGGCAGTCTACACAAGAAAGCATCGCAGGAAATAAATCCGCTTTGAGGATAACTGATATAAATTTTTATTGACCCTTCTTCAATTTCCCAGTAGTTAGGTCCTCTTCGTGAAATCTTGACGTCCTTGCCCAGCGATTCGAGGATTTTTTCAATTCTTGAGGCGGCTCCTGAGGGCTTATAACCCTTCTTCTTTAATTCTGCGGATTCCATCTTGGTCCCGCATTCCGGACAGTAGTCATTATCAAATTTACTCTCGGGAATAACATTCAGACAGGAACTGCACCGAACTGCAAATGTATTCTTATAAGGAATATATTCACTTATTGAATCTTCGAGATAATTAACCGGTAGTGCAAACCCGAGATTATCACCGCCCGCAATTACAAAAGTATTTACTCCGATAATATCACCTTCGGTATTAACAAGCGGACCGCCACTGTTGCCGGGATTGATTGCAGCATCAATCTGAATATAATTGATGCCGTTATGCATACGGTTTGCTTTTGATACGATTCCTTCGGTAGCGGTGTAATTTAAACCGAACGGATGCCCTATTGCAACAACAGTATCACCGTCTTTTACTGTATCAGCTCCGGCAAGTTTTCTTTCCGGAAAATCTACACCGTCAGGTATCCTTATAAAAGCCACGTCATACTTTGGGTCGTTATAGCATACCTGCGATAACACTTTTTTAAATAACTTCCCGCTTATAACGGCTTCCTTTACACCTCTTACAACGTGGTCATTTGTAACAATGAGTTTATGCTCATTGAGACAAAAACCCGTTCCTGTACCATAAGGCGTTGCTATCTGGATTATTACAGACTGATAACTGTTTATTATTTCGTGAATATCCATTTAATCGGGATTATAATTTAAATTGTTCATTTCAAAATAGTAAGATTTAAGAAATGATATTAGTGTATCAAATTTCAGATTTGAAGTGTTAAACTTTAACAAGGGGAATTCATCTTTATCATTTTCTATTATCAGTTCAATTTTTTCTTTTATCAGTTCTTCGTTAAATTTCTTTTCCTTTAAGTCATACAGGACTTCATTTATTCCGAGTTCTCTGAAATAATCACCGTTTAGCACCTGATATATAAGATGAAATAATAATTTTGTACTTTCTGCAACTCCGTAAACAAATAAACAGTTACCCGCAGTGTATTCAAATATTGATAACGCCACATCTTCCATTCTATTATCAAGATAGTGCTGAACATTGCTCATATTATTTTTAAAAACCTCCTGTATGGTTGAGAAACTTGCAGGTCTTGTTATGCCGAACGTGGAAGTGACATCGAAAAATTCATTTAGAATACTCTCTTTTGATTTCGATAGAATTTCCTTGAATTCATCCTTAATGCTTTCAATTTTTTCGTAAATGGATTTACTGTCGTTCATAAAATAATTCCAATGAATTTTCTCAAGTTTATTTATCAGTTCACCCTGAGGATTTATCAGATAATCAATTCTGTAATTTACGCCGAGGAGAATATAAGTTAAACCTCCCGAATATTTATCCATATTAACGCTTTCAACTTTTGCCAGTACTTCGTTTATCCATTTCATAAGATATTTGTATTTGGTCTCTTTTATTTCCTGAGGTAGTTCAATTCTGTGATAGTCATAGGGCTTGAGAGCGTTGAATTCATTTATTAGTATGTCATCTTGTTTATCTGCTCTTATTGCAAGTTCCCTCAAGGCATAATATAATCTTGCCGGCGGACATGCTTCCGCAAAAGTGTCGAATTTAATAACGACTTTATTATTATCAACTGCAAATCGGCAGTAATCAAGATTGTAATTCATTTCGAGCAGTTTCCTCATTATGGCAACGGGCAGTTTTTCGAATTCTGCAATATTGGCGGATGCTGAAATCTTATTTTCAAAAATGAATCCTCTCACTTCTTTAGAACCCTGCTTAATCAGAAAATTTATTTTGCCTTTATCTTCGCCCCATAGTACATTTTCGGATTTATGGTCTTTCAAACAATTGAAAAAGATTCTGTATGCACCGTTAAAATCTTTTTCGTCGAATAATTTTTCGCATTCAACCCACATTTCTTTCTTTGCTATGCTTTGAAATGCATCACTGAATCTCCCGAAATTTATTTCCATATTCTTTCTCTGCTTTTTTTCAAAATCCTTAAATTATTATTTAATTGAAATGGAAAAAAACAAAAATCAGTTATTAATGTAAGTATTAGAAAAAAAAATATTTCAGAAGCAGGGGGGCAGGATAAAGGAAGAAAATTTCGAGAGAAAATGCCTGATATGTTTATTGTATATTCTTTTTATTTTGAGTATTTTGCATATATTTGTGTAAAATAATATATTTAACACTATGAAATTCAACATCTCAGTAGAGAATTTTGTAAACTATCTTTCCAAGTTAAGTCATGTAATTCCGGTTCGTTCCACTCTGCCTATTCTTGATAATATTTTGTTCGAACTGGAAGGTAATGAACTTACAATGCACGCAACGGATTTGGAAAATTTCATTCGTGCAAAATTAACCGTTAACGGAAAAGAAGACGGCAGTTGTGCCATTCCCGCAAAAAGACTTCTTGATTTGACAAGACTTCTTTTATCGAAATTCGAAGCGGTTAATATTGATGTTGAATTCAAAAAACCTGATTATGATTTGCTGAACGAAGGGTCAAAACTGTCGAATATTTTTAAAGATAAACTCAGATATTTAAATTTTGAGCAGAAACTTATTCACAAAGGATTTCTGTCGCTGGAGGATAAGGAAAGCATTATTGAAGAAATCGGCAGAAATCAGGAGTTATACGTAAATGAAGGTAGACACGACCTTGCATCGGCTAATGAACTTTTCAAGAATAAAATTGAAGAGTTATTTGATAAGTCCGAAAAACTGGCTGCAAAAATGTATTCGAAGAAGAAATTAACAATTGAAACTAACGAAAAAAATAGAGTTAACATTACATCAACAAACGGGAAATATTCACTGGTAGGAGAAACCCCGGAAGATTATCCCGTCTTTGAAGAAAAAGGAGAATTGAACAGCTTCGCGCTGAACGGTTCAATATTAAAACAGTTTATTAATAAAGTTAAACATGCTGCCGAAGAAGACGACATTAAACGCAATATGGCGGGAATTTTATTTGACATAAGGAAAGAAGATTTAAGACTTGTGGCAACGGACGGCTTCAGATTAGGGAAAATCATTCTGAAGGAATTTAAAAACGAAAGCCAGAAAGACGATAAATTTATTGTGCCTTTAAAAACTTCGGAATTAATTCTTAAATTAGTTGAATCATCCGATGTGAAAATTGAATATGATGAAACAATTTTAAAAATGACAACCGATACTATTGAGATATTTTCGAAACTTGTTGATGATACATTCCCGAATTATGAAACTGTTATTCCGCAAAACAACGATAAACAGTTAAAAGTGGCAAAACTTGATTTTACGAATTCACTAAAGCGTGCATCAATATTTGTTGATCCCCCTACTAAGAGAGTGAAATTCGAAATCAAAAATTCCGTAATGATGATAAAAGCCGATAATCCTGAAATAGGAGGCGAAGGCGAAGAGGTAATAGACTGCAGATTCATCAGTCTGGATAATAACGAGGCTGATTATGATAAAGAGCCGTATGTCATTTCGTTTAATGTTTTTTATCTGCTCGAAACTCTGAATGTAATTCACAGTCCGGATATAATTATGACATTCAGTAATCCCTCAAAAGCCGCTATTATTATGCCGTCCGAACAGCCGGATAATGAGGAATATACTGAACTTGTTATGCCTGTCAGGGTCAGTTAACAGATTCTAAGAGGAAAAAGAACGTGTTTTTAAAAAATATTTATCTAAATAATTTCAGAAATTATTCCGACCAGCACATAGAATTCAGCGGCAAACTGAATTATATTTACGGCAGTAACGGAACAGGAAAAACCAATATACTGGAATCAATTTCTTTCATTACTTTCGGCAAGAGTTTTGTTAATTCTCCCGAGATTGACTGCCTCAGATTTGGAGAAGGAGAATTTAATGTATCCGGCAATTTCGAGAGTTCACTCGGTAATGAATTTTCAGTTTCGCTTAATTATAATTCAGCGGTACGGAAAAAACTGTTTTATCTCAACAAAGAAAGAGTACCAGGATTTACTTCGGCAGTTTTCGGAAAATTTCCGATTGTGTTTATGACCCCGCACAGTCTTGAAATAACTTACGGGAATCCGTCCGAGCGCAGGAGATTTTTTGACATCACGTTGTCGCAGATAAGCAGGATATATCTTGATTATCTGAGAAACATTAACAGACTGCTGAAATTAAAAAATATTCTGCTGAAGAGTTATTCTTCAGGCGGGAAAATAACAGGTTTTGAATTTAATAATCTGCTGGAATCCTATAACGATAAACTTGCTGAAATGGCATCCGAAATAACAGTAAGAAGAAATGTTTTTGTTAAGGACTTTTTGCCTTATCTTGAAAAAAATTTTCGATATTTGATTTCTTCGAATGATACTCCTTTTATGGAATATCAGACCTGCCTTAACGGAAAAGCGGAAGGCATAGGTATAAGTTATGAAAAAGAAAATTTATTCAGTGAATACAGAAGAAAACTCGAAGAATTTAAAAACGAAGAAATTGCCAGAGCAACCTGCATAATCGGAACACACAGGGATGATTATATTTTTAAACTAAAAAAACAGAACGAAAACAATAAACCGTTTCTGTTAAAAAATTTTTGTTCCCAGGGTGAACATAAAACTTATCTTGTCGGATTAAAACTTGCCGAATATGAATATATAAAAGATAGGTCCGGTGTAGAACCGATACTTCTGCTTGATGATATATTATCCGAATTGGATTCGGACAGAGTGGAAAAGATAATTTCTCACCTGAATGAGTTCGGACAGGTGTTCATAACATCAACGGAATCCGGTTATCTCGGCAGACTGAAACAGAAGGTTGACGGACGTGATATATCTGTTTTCAAAATTGAAAATTCAAAAGTAATAATCAGGTGAAACATATAGATTTCAAAGATAGAGCAAATAAGTTTATAAGTCTTGAAAAAGAAATGGAAAATTTTGTAAATGAACTTGGTCTGCCTGAGAAACTGCAGGAACTTGAAATTATCAGAATCTGGAATGAATGTGTCGGTATACCTATATCGAATCGTACTAAATCTGTATTCATTGCAAAGAACAAATTGTTTGTAAAAGTCGAGGATGCCGTGTGGCGGTTTGAATTATCATTGAGAAAAGAAGAAATCCTGAAAGTTTTCAACGAAAGATTCCAAAAAATTAAACCCGGAAAAAAAATCAGAGAAATAATATTTAAATAAAAGTACATAAAATTATATGGCAAAGAACAACAGCAAAATAAAGAAAAACGGTAATGGCAACGGAGCATCTGATTACAGTGAAAAAGATATACAGGTGTTAAGCGGTCTTCAGCATGTACGTAGACGTCCCGCTATGTATATAGGTGATGTATCATCCAGAGGACTGCATCACCTCGCTTACGAAGTAATAGATAATTCGATTGACGAAGCCTTAGCGGGATATTGCAGTAAGATTGAAGTAATAATAACAAAAGATGGAAAAATAATAGTTGAGGATAACGGCAGGGGAATACCCACGGGAATACATCCGACGGAAAAAAAATCTGCAATTGAAGTTGTGATGACGCAATTGAATGCCGGAGGTAAATTTACGCGAGATACATATAAAGTGTCTGGCGGATTGCACGGAGTGGGCGTATCGGTTGTGAATGCATTAAGCGAAATTCTCGAGGTGGAAGTCTGCAGGGAAGGGAAAAAATTCTACCAGAAATATATCAAAGGGAAACCCGCGGCACCTGCAAAAGAAATCGGTAAAGTAAAAAACAAAACAGGAACAAAAGTCACATTTTTACCCGATAAAGAAATATTTAAACATACAGTTTTCAAATTCGAAACTATAGAAAACAGACTGAGAGAACTTGCATATCTGAATAAAGAGCTGATAATTACAATTAAAGATGAAAGAGATAATAAGTCTAATGAATTCAAATTTAAGGGCGGTCTTTCGGACTTTGTAAAATATCTTGACGAAAACGAAAAATCAATTTCCGGGAAACCAATTTATATTGAAGGTGAAAAAGAAAATATTCAACTTGAAATTGCATTCCAGTATAACGAATCATACAATGATAATATTTATACTTATGTTAATAACATAAACACCCACGAAGGCGGTACTCATCTTGAAGGTTTTAAGACGGCTTTGACAAGGACTTTAAATAATTACGGAATTAAGAACGGAATAATTAAAAATGACAAACTCTCACTTACCGGTGACGATTTCCGTGAAGGACTTACCTGCGTAATAAGCGTTAAAGTTCCTGAACCGCAGTTTGAAGGTCAGACAAAAACTAAATTGGGAAACAGCGAAGTGAAAGGTATAGTTCAGTCTATCACAGGTGAAAATTTAAATGATTTTTTAGATGAGAATCCCGCGATTGCAAGAAGAATAATTGAAAAATGTATCAGAGCGGCGGAAGCGAGAGAAGCGGCAAGAAAAGCAAAAGCGCTTATAAGAACGAAAACAGGTTTAGAGCAGTTATCCGGATTACCGGGAAAACTTTCCGACTGCTCCCTGAGCGATCCCGCTCAGTGCGAGTTATATCTTGTTGAGGGTGATTCGGCAGGCGGCTCCGCAAAGCAGGGCAGAGACAGGAGATTTCAGGCAATATTACCGCTTAAAGGAAAAATTCTGAATGTTGAAAAGGCAAGAATTAATAAGATTCTTGAGAACGATGAAATAAAAGCAATAATAACGGCAATCGGTGCAGGACTGGGGAACTCAGATGATTTTGATATTGAAAGAATACGGTACGATAAAATTATCTTAATGTGCGATGCCGATGTGGACGGTTCTCATATACGAACATTGCTGCTGACTTTCTTCTACAGACATATGCGGGAAGTTATCGATACAGGCAGACTTTACATAGCACAGCCTCCGCTATATAAAATAAAAAAAGGGAAATCCGAGTTTTATGCTTACGATGAAGACGAGCGGGAAGAAATTCTTAAATCTATGAAAGTCAGCAAGAAAGATGTAATTACCGGTGAAGAAACCGTTCAAAGCGACACGAAAGTAATTATATCAAGATTCAAAGGACTCGGTGAGATGAATCCAGAACAATTATGGTCAACTACAATGAATCCTGATACAAGAACTATTCTTCAGGTATCAAACGAGAATGCATCTGCAGCGGATAAAATATTCAGAACTTTGATGGGTGAAGAAGTTGAACCTCGCAGAAAATTTATAGAAGAAAACGCAAAGTATGCCAGAATTGATGCTTAAAAAAATATTGGAATCCTTACGGAGAAACAGATATAAAATTAGGGATGTTTCCTGTTCTTTTTCCTCTCATTCACGGGCTTCTGTTTGGGAAGTGTATAAATCCGGAGTGATTCAGTGTCTGATAATAATTATATTATTTTTTTTTACTCTGAACACAGTTTTTCCGCAGGAAAAAGTTACTTCATTTAAAAAGCAAAATCAAAATACAAAATATAAATCATTTTCAGGGGGTATGCGACTGTCTTACGGAAATAATCCATCCTTGCTGAGATTTGTTCAATATGAACTTCCTGATTATTTCAGAGTTCCGGAAAGTCAGCAGATACCGGACTTTGAGGTAGGATACGAATTCTTTGCTGGATTTGAATATCAGGTTGCGAAAAATTTTTCACTCAAAGCAGATTACTCATATTTTGTTAAATCAATGAATTCATCTGCTTCCCAGTATTCAATGTATGATTTTACTTATAACTGTCATAATATTTTACTGACAGGATATTATTTAATTCCGGGTGAACATTTTTATCTTAAATTTGGAGCGGGGTCAGGTATGGTGCTGTCGAATTTATCAACACAGACTTTCGGATTAATCAGTAACTATAATTCTGCTGGATTAATTACAAAACTTGAAAGTGTCTTAAACACGCAAATAAGCAATTCTCTTGCGGCTTATTTCGGAGTATTTCTTTCCGGTACATTTAACGGTACACTGAAAAAATCCGACGGCAGTAAATTATCAAACAGGACAGGAGAAGAGGTTAATCTGAATTCATTCATGTTAGGTCTGAGTCTGGGATTTGAATATTTTATATTCTAACGAATTTATACTTATATGGAAGAAGTTTTACAGGCAATAGTATATGGTATTATACAGGGACTTACTGAATTTATTCCGATTAGCAGTACGGCGCATCTTAGAGTTATTCCCGCTTTAATCGGATGGGGAGATAAAGGTGCAGCTTTTACTGCCGTGATTCAGCTGGGGACACTGATAGCCACTTTTGTATATTTCCGGAAAGATATAATGGATTTAACAAAAGGATTTTTAAATGCATTAAAGACAAAAGATTTTTCCGACGCTTATGCAAGAATTTTTATTTTAATTATGTTTGGTACCGTACCAATAATAATTGCAGGGCTTGGTCTAAAGGATTTTATAAAAGGCGGGGCGAGAGGATTATATGTAATCAGCGGTTCTCTTATTGTCCTTGCGGTGTTTCTGTTTATTGCCGAAAAAGTTTCCAGACATAAAAAAGAATTTTCCGAAATCGGAATAAAAGAAGGGCTTTTTATCGGACTTGCACAGGCAATTGCTTTAATTCCGGGTAGTTCAAGAAGCGGCGTCACAATTACGGCGGGATTATTCGCTGGACTGAAAAGGGATGTTGCTGCAAGATTTTCTTTCCTTCTCAGTATTCCGGCAATTACTCTCAGCGGGCTTTATGAGCTGTATGATGAAAGAGAAATTTTACTGAATGAAAATTTCATTTCTTTAATCGTAGCAACCGTCGTTTCGGGAATAGTCGGCTATTACTCTATCGCATTTCTTCTGAATTATCTTAAAACAAGGAGTAATTTGCTGTTTATCATTTACAGAATTGTTATCGGAATTATTATATTAATTCTACTCTGGACAGGGGTAGTCCAGAATAACTGAACCGGAAAAATCAAAATAATATCTGAAATAAAAATTTAAAATAACTACTTGTACTCTTGCTCCTTTATTTTAAAGGTTTTATCTTATATTAATATAAGATAAAATACATTATTGAATATATTAATACATATAAATATATTATCTTATTATTTAAAAAGGAAAAATTATGAGGAAATATAAAATTCTGTTATTATTATTAATTCTTGCAGTATCAGGAGAACTTCAGTCACAGGTTGGATGGCAGATAATTGCATCACCTTATGCCGTGAATTATTCCTCTGTTTATTTTGCAAATGCGAATACGGGATTTATAGTCGGAGGTTATCAGTCTTTGCCTTATCCGTACAGAGTAATAATAAAGACAATAAATGGGGGAACAACATGGACAAGTATTCTGCAGACAAATAATGCCGGATTGCTGGATGTGTGTTTCGTCAATTCTCAGACCGGGTATGCAGTCGGAGGATTTGAGCCAAATGGAGTAATACTGAGGACCACAAACACGGGAGTCAACTGGTCCTTGCAGAATTCAGGATTAACAAAAGAAATATCATCTGTATTTTTTATTAATGAGTACGTTGGATTTTGTACTTCAGATAATGGTATCATTATAAAAACTACAAACGGCGGAACAAACTGGTATCAGGTAAATACCGGTAACAGTTATTACCTCGAAAGTATATATTTTACAAATCCGCTTGTAGGTTATGCCGTTGGAAGAGTCGGTCAGATAATTAAATCTATTAACGCAGGTGAAAACTGGTTTTCCCTTATAAGTTACAGTAACTGGCTGAACTCAATAACTTTTACTGGACAGGATACGGGATACGCGGTCGGAGTAGGCGGATTACTTTTAAAAACATCCAATTCCGGAATGACATGGAATAATATCAATACAGGGTTTACTGATGAATTTACGTGTGTTAAATTTGTAAATTTGCTTACGGGATATATAACTGGAAATAATGGAAGAGTATTATTTACAACAAATTCGGGACAATCCTGGATTTCTCAAACAACAGGAACTACAAAAAAAATTGTATCAATATTTTACACAGACCAGTATAAAGGGATTGCCTGCGGAGATAATGCGCTGATATTAAAAACTCAGACCGGTGGACAACCTCTTTATATTCCGACACTGGTATCTCCCGCAAACGGTTCATTTAACAATTCCGTCACGCCGACTTTGAAATGGAGGAAGGGAAATAATATAACTTCGTATAAGGTTCACATTTCATCCCTTTCAAATTTTTCTGTTATTACGGATTCTGCAATTCTTACTGATTCGCAATATACGGTTCCTTCAGGAAAATTACAGCCTGCAACTACTTATTTTTGGAGGGTTAATGCAACTTCCGCTTTTGGTACGGGTCCCTGGTCTGATGTCTGGAATTTTGCAACGATTTTGACTTCCGTTGAAATAACCGGAAGTGGAACAGCTGATAGATTTGAACTTCTACAGAATTATCCTAATCCTTTTAATTCAGCGACAAATATTAAATTCAAAATATTGAATCCCGGTAATGCTTTGATTAAAATGTATGATATTTCGGGAAGACTTGTAGGAGAATTATTCAACGGATACTTACAGGCGGGTGAGTATAATATGAAATTTAATGCGGGTAATTTACCGAGCGGTATTTATCTTTATAGGTTGTCTGTAAATAACGGGAGAAGTTATTTTGATGTAAAAAAAATGATTATTATTAAATGACAGGTCACATCTTCTAAATTTGTGAAAGTTCTTTTAATATGCCCATTTGAATTCTGAATATTTGTTTGAAAATTTGATATTTACAATGAGAGTTTTTGTTTCTCTTGTAATTTTAAGGATGGAACATTAATTTATAGAGTGAGTTAAAACATAAAATAGGAATATAAAAATGAAAAATACAATAAAATCTAGCCTACTATTAATTTTAATCTTAGCAATAGCCGGAACGCTTACTGCACAGCCGTCTAAGAATTTTAAAGACGGACTTGCGGACGGAAAAAGTTCAAATAAAAAGATACTGGTAAGCATTTATAAACCGGATGACAGCTGGAGCAAAAAAATGGAATCGGTTTATTCAACCGGTAAAATAAGTGGTTTGATTTCAGGTAATTTTGTATTCGTAAAACTGAACGGTACAGGGTCGGAAAAATATAATTATAACGGGAAAGAATATACTGCGACTGACCTTGCAAAATATCTGGGTGCTACCGGATACCCGACACATTCATTCCTGAACCCTGACGGCAGTGTTATTAAGTTTAAATTTAATTGTGTGGAATATAATGGTTTCCCGGGATACCTTGATGAAGCCGAGTTTGAAAAACTCCTGAATTTTTTTATCAGCGGTAAATACGGAAATACCGATTTATCAGACGAACTTTAATTTATTTTTTCTTTTCTATTTTTTTCTTATACAATCTTATTACATAGGGCGGGACAAAATCAGATACATTGGCACTGTAAGAAATTAATTCCCTTACAAGCGATGAATTCAGATATGTGTATTTTTCATTCGGCATCATAAATATTGTGGAAATTCCCGGTGCAAGTTTCCGGTTTGTTAGTGACATTTGAAACTCATATTCAAAATCCGAAACAGCCCTTAATCCTCTTATTATAACAGATGCTTTTTTGAGTTTTGCATAGTCAACAACGAGTCCTTTAAATACATCAACATCGACATTAGAAAATTTTTTCACCGCACGAATTACCATATTCTTTCTTTCTTCTTCGCTGAACAGCGGGATTTTGTTCGGATTGATTGCAACTGTGACTATGAGTTTTTCAAAGAAAAGCGATGCTCTTTCTATTATATCTATATGTCCGTATGTTACCGGGTCAAATGTTCCGGGGTATAATGCTATTACTTTTTTTTTCATAATCTGAATTTTTAATTCTGAAATCAAATATGCTGAATTCTGTAATTCCTGTTTTTCTGTTCAATATGAAACAGTTGTTTTTTTTATCAGGTATAAATTGACACGAATGTTCAAGAATGAAAATGCAATTAATTTTCGCTGCAGATTCAAGAAGATTGTTGTATGCATTGTAATTATAAGGAGGGTCGGCAAAAATAATGTAACAATCTGCGTAATCTCCTTCCGGAGCGAATTTTCTTATAAATCTCCGTGCATCTGCTTTTTTAATAACTGAAATATCGGCAATGTTAAATTTTTCAATATTTTGTTTTATGAGCGTAATGTTTAAATCTACAAAATAACATTTTCCACCGCCTCTTGAGAGAAATTCGATTCCGAAACCGCCTGTACCGCAGAATAAATCTATACATATTTTTCCGTTAAAATCAATTCTGTTTTCAAGAATATTGAAAATAGTTTCCCTTGCGCTGTCTGTAGTAGGTCTTGTCTTCTCTCTGTGGGAAGGGGTTATTAAAGTGCGGCTTTTATATTTGCCTGATATGATTCTCATTTAAAGACATTTTAATGCCAGTCCGAATAGAGGAATGAATTTATTCCCTTCGTTTTTAAATCTGTTGTTCTTCTTTAAATGATCCTGCATTTTAAATTCTTCATTCGGGTCAGGTATGTAAAATTCTATGTTTTTCAGTTCGTTAGAAAGATAGTGGTAAATATCTTCGGAATAATCCTCTCCGTAAACAAAAGAATATTTAACGGGTAAATAATTTGCTGATTCAGGAATGCTGGTAATTTTGTCTTTTAATTTCGTTTTATAAGAGGAATCCTTGAATATTAAATAATCGTAATATACGAGTTCTTCGTTGTGATGGAAACTTATGTCAATGTGGTTTCTTTTACACCCGATAACAAGAAAACAACCCTTATTAATTTTTTCTTCGAAAACTGTACGCAGATATTTTTCAGCAGCAAAATGGTCAATATCAAAAAGCTGAAATTTTAATCTTCCGGAATAAAATATTTTCACGAGGACCTGCAGAATTACTTTATCAAAGGAGACAATCAGTGTATCATTTACATTCGAATCGAATTTTTTATTATGAAGTTTATAGTAATTCACTTTAAAATTTTTGTAATTATCCGGGAAATAATTCGACAGGTCCCATAAAATCCAGGATGAAATATTGGATGCAGATTCATTATAATCTATAGGGACAATATTTAAAAAAGCAAATGACGACTCAATAATTACCCCGATTTTAGTGGCGGATGTGTGTACATCTCTCAGTATATTATTGATTACATAAGAAGCTTCATTAACAAGAGTATCTTCATAAGCCCCTGTTTTAAAACAATCGGTAAAACTGAAAGTAGTATCAACGCTTTCTATGAAAGAGATTTCTTTTTTTTCATTCAGCCCGAGAAATCTCAAAGTCCTGTCCGATATACCGATTATTATTGTTTTCAATAAATAAGTTTTAGTTAACGGTTATGTATTCTTTTAATTTATTAAACTTTTTCTTCCCTATGCCTTTTACTTTCATTATGTCTTCAGGTTTTTTAAATCCGTTATGGTCATTCCTGTAATTGATAATTCGTTCTGCCATCGCTTCACCGATTCCCGGCAAAGAAATCAATTCTTCTTTGGTTGCAGTATTGATATCTATTGTTTTCCCTTCAAGAGCAGCTTCTTTTTTTCCTTTTTTATTTTTTTGAATTTCGGAAGATACTGAATCTTCCACTGTCTTTATCTTTTCTTCGAGTTCTTTTCGGATATCTTCCGTTAATGTGTCGTTTCCCTGTTCAGTAAGATTAATTACTGTTCCGGTATCATTTATCGCGGTATATTTTTCCGCTCCGCTTTTAAAAGACAAGTCCGCCGTAGTGTAATTGTACGGCTTGTCATCGCTGTATAAATGCTTTACATATTTAATGGAAAACCCGGCAATTATGATGACAGAAATGAATAAAATGGTCTTAAGTTCCGCCTGAGTAAAACTTAATTTCTGTATAAGACCTGTAATTTTATCTTTCAGTTTCATAACTGCCGGATTTTTTTATTTCAGTTAATAATTAAATTTATTTTTGGCATTTCTGTTTATTTTTAAATCTATAGTAGTGGTATATCTGCCTGTAGAAGCGTTATAATCAAGACTTCTGATAAATAATAATCCGTAGATTCTGATTCCGTTATTTTGATTGTTTTCGTATCTGCCTCTAAGATAAAATGAATAATAAGGTCTGAGAGTACCGGCAAAAGTATTGAAGTATTCAGTCTCATCATATCCGAAGTCCCAATCCGGATTAATTTCCCTTCCTACGACGTCAGGTCTTGAAGATAAAGTATCGAACGTTGCTTTTGTAATATTGCCGAGTCTTTCACTGAATTCCGCTCTGTAACCCGCTAAAACGGGATTTAATGACAAATGTCCCGAACGGAAATAGAAATTATTTTGTGTACCGAGGGAATCTTTAAACTGAATATCCCTGTTAGAGTTATCCTCGGTTACAACTATTCCTTCATAAAGATTAACACCGCTTAAAGACTGACCATCCACTGATTCGTGAACCACAAGCCCGTTGAATATCGTAACCTCACCGAGTTCCATCGTAAAATTTGCAGTGACTGTATCTTCTCCGCTTACAGTAGTCTGTAGTGAATCCGTTTTGAAATTATTTTTTGAAAATACTACATAAAATGTACCTTGCGGGAATCCCGAAAGTTCATATCTTCCGTTTGAAGCAGTAGTTGTTGCATTAGAACCTACTTTGACATTAACGCCTGCGAGAGGAGCATTATTATTATCGAATACCTGTCCCTTGATTACACTGTTTCCTGTTGTAGGTTCGGTGGTTGATTCACACCCCGAAATAAATGCAATGCTTATCAGCAAAATAAATATTGACAGCATTGAGATTAATTGTTTTTTCATTTTTTTTCCTTTTATAGTTTATAAATGTTTTAAAATTCCGGATACATTATTCTATCAATTGATTCGGCTTTGCCGGTTTTTGAATCTGCTGTTACAAGTACTGCCGCAATTCTTAAATCGTCAGAGGCAACCTCGTGTTTCTGAGGAGTCGCATAAAGAAATCTTTTTATCGACGAATCTGTTTTCATGCCGATAACAGAATCATAAGGTCCCGTCATTCCGACATCTGAAATATATGCAGTCCCGTTTTTTAAAATCCTGTTATCTGCAGTCTGGACGTGTGTATGGGTTCCGAGTACGGCAGTTGCTTTTCCGTCTGCATACCATCCGAAAGCAATTTTTTCGGCTGTAACTTCTGCATGAAAATCAACGAAAATTATGTTTGTCTGTTCTGTAATTTTTTCGTAAATCCAATCTAAAGTTCTGAATGGACATTCTATCGGCCTCATGAAAACACGGCCTTGCAAATTTACTACACCTATTTTTATTCCCGAATTGTTTATTTCGTAAATCCCGAATCCCTTGCCGTAGGCACCCCTCGGATAATTCAGAGGTCTTAGCACATTTTCCGTTTCATTTAGAAATTTATGTGCCTGAATCTTATCCATAGTATGATTGCCGCCGGTAAGAACGTTTATTCCAAGTTCCAGCAGTTTTTTTGCGTCTTTTTCAAGGACACCCATTCCGCCTGAAATATTTTCTGCATTCGCAATGATGAAATCAGGATTATATTTTTTCCTGAAACTGTCAAGCAGAGTGGAAATCAGATTATATCCAGGGTCTCCTATAACATCTCCTATGAATAAAACAGTAATTTTTTCTTTCAACAAATAAAATTTAATTTATAACATCGAGCAATAAATACAAAATCTGCCCTCAGACAATACAAATATAATAATTGCGTACGATTTCAAAAATACTTATCGGTTTCATAGCCTTTCCATTCCGCATATTTCTGTAAATCTGTCTGAACGGCTTTGAATATTGAAGCAAATGCAATTGCGTCGTCCGTAAAACCAAAGACCGGTATTAAATCAGGTATTACATCGAAAGGATTCCAGAAATAAAGCAGTGCAACGGTAATTAATGATATAGTCCGCCAGGGAATTTCACCGTAGGATTTTGTTCTGTAATCCTTTAACATTTCTATTGCTAACCTAACTTGATAAAAAAGTTTTGATAATATTTTTAAATCAAGTTTCTTTGCTTTATCCATTATCTTACCGCTTTTCTTTATAACTTTTTTTACATCTTTTTCGTCAACTGATTCAGATGCTTCTTCTATTTTTTCGATTATTTTTTCTTTCTGATTATTGTCCATATATTAAAAATAATTCTCTTTTTTTGTAATTTAATAAATTTTCATTTAATTAACCGCATACTTGCTTGAATACTCTTAAAAAATTTAATCCCAGAATTTTCCTGATTTCAATTTCGGTGTAACCTCTTCCCGCAAGTTTTTTTGTTAGTAAGGGATAGCACGTTCCGTCATAAAAATCGAACAACGGATTAATTCCGCCGTCGAAATCTGAACCGATTCCTATGTAATCAATGCCGACAAGTTTTCTGATATGGTCTATATGGTCAATCACATCATCAATGGAAACCTGATTTTTATAATTTATATTCTTAAAAAATTCTGCTCTTTCTTCGTTGAATTTAATGAGATTATCTTTATAACTGTTGTAAATATCATTTAATTCTAGTTGATAAACCGAGTTGGCACTTGGAGAATTATCAACTGAATTCTGACTTACGAACGGGGAATGAAAACAAACCATAATTACGCCGCCTGTTTCTGCAACTGCTTTTATTTGGTCATCGGTCAAATTTCTGTAATGAGGGTTAATGGAGTAACAGTTGGAATGGGAAGCAATTATAGGTGAGTCGGTTACTTTGATTACATCCCAGAAACTTTTTTCGCCAAGGTGAGATACATCTATAATCATACCGGTTTCATTCATTCTCTGTACGACTTTTTTACCGAAATTTGTCAGACCGCCTTTGCCTGTTTTGGTCTCATCTTTGGCTGAAGTTCCGATATTATTTGAATTATTCCAGGTTAATCCTATATAAGCAACTCCGAGTTTCCTGAATTCGTTTATATTATCAAGGTTATTGCCGATTGCTGTTCCCCCCTCAATCCCGGTTAATCCTGCTAACTTGCCTGCTGACACTATGCGGGTAATATCATTATAGTTATAAGCAACTTCAAACCTGTCACTAAATGTTTTACCAAGGTCATTCAGTATATCAATTTCATTCAGAACAAAACTTTTTGAGGAACTGACTTTTTCCATGGGTATCCATATTGCAAACACCTGTATATCAACTCCTCCTTCTTCAAGTCTCGGCAGTCCTGTTTGTGTCTTCGAGTCTTTTTTCCCGAAATTTGCTCCTCGCTTGTAAACCTGATACAAATAATCGTTGTGCCCGTCAACAACTACAGCGTCATAATGGAGTTCAAAGGCACTGCTGTCCGGGTTACTGAATTTTTGTATTGGTGAAAATATATTTGTATCCATAGTTACCGATAAGAACTGATTTTCCGGTTTTTGAATGCCGGTACTTTTATCGTTGCAGGAAACTTTCGTATATATAAATCCTGCAAGAAATAATCCCGATAATACAACAAATATGATAATCAGTATTTTTACTTTTTTAATATTCAAGGTCGTCCCGAAGTAAATCCGATTGGTCTGTTGTAACTGATTTTTTTGCTTTTTCTGCGTCATTTTCTTTTACGAATATTTTTATAGGTTGTTTTAATGCCATTCTGGTAAGTGGGGTATTAAATGTTTCCATCGTTACCGATAATTGAGTGGTTCCCTTTACAGTGAATTCTATTTCTTCATCCTTTAATTTCGTTATGACTATCTCCGCTTCTATGGGGTCGTAAGTTGTAAATATTTCAACAAATTCTTCTTGCATTATTTGTTTGGATTTAAATTTAACAGAGGAGTTAATTTTTGGTCATAAGGTGTTATTACAATCGTGTTGTTGCTTGATGTTGTAAATTCTTTCAGTGTTTCTATATATTTCCATTGAAGATACTGGGGATTAATCGTATTTGAAATAATTTTCTGTGCCTGTGCTATGCCTTCCGCCTCTACCCTTTTTCGTTCTGCTTCCTGCTTTTCTTTCTGAAGAACATATACCATCTGCTGAGCCCTCTGCTCGGCTGAGATTTTTTCGTCTATTGCTTCCCTTACTTTACTGGGCAGTTCTACATTTCTCAGCAGTACTTTTTCCAGTATGATTCCTCTTCCCTGAAAAGAACTTTCAAGATTTTTATAAATGTCGTTTACAAAATCATCGCGCTTGGAAGAATAAATATCGGTAGCAACATATTTTACTGATACATCCCTGATTGCAGTCCGTGCGGCAGGACGGACTATTTTATCCAGATAATTCACGCCAATTGTTCTTATTAGATTTGGTGCTTCCGAGGAGCTGACCCTGAACCATACGGTCAAATCGAGTTTCAGGGACAAACCGTCGGACGATAAAGTTGTGATGGCATCATCACGAGTCAAAGAACCTTCATCCTGAAGGCTGCTCATTGTATATGCCTGCGTTTTTATATCGAGAATTTCAACTGTTACAAGCGGATTGACTATATTCAGTCCGCTTGTCAGAATGTTATCCTGAACACTTCCGAATAAAATCGGAACTCCTGCTTCACCGGGTCCGATTTGAACTACGGTAGATAATACAAAGAGAACGCATATCAGAACAATCGTAACTATCCTTATTAATTTGTAAATTTTTAACGCAGGTTTATTTTCTGCATTGTATTTCTTTACGATTGTTACGGCAATGAGGACCAGTAATAAAAAGATTACAGTTGCAATCATAATTTTTTGTGTTTGATGTTATTGAATTCATATTTCAAAGACTGTGGAATTTTAAACTGGTAACTGCGGTGTGAGAAATACGGTCTTCTGAATATGTTGAATAAATTATAATTCATTTTATGTTTAATATGTTGTCATATTCCTGTTTTTCCTTTAAAACAGATATCGCTTTTTTCAACTGTGTATCATAATTGAATGAAGCTTTTATTCTGTTTTCTTCGGTAAATAATCTTTTGTTTATTTCTATTTCAATTGCACGTTTAAGTTCGTCTTTTGAATGTTCAAATTCGTTTTCTGCTTCAGAGTTCAGTATGGCTTCGATGTCGGTTATGTATTTGTCTATTGAAGTATTTTCATAGGATTTTTTTTCTGTTATTTCTCTAAACTCCTTTAATTTTGATTTTTCATCGGGTGTATAAAAAATATCGTTCTCAAAAAGAAAATTCTTGAATAGTGAAAATATTTCATCTGTGCAGGTAAAGAAATCCGTGCCTGGATTTTGTTCAAGATAGTAATTTGCAAACTTGAAAAAAGCATCTTGAAGAAGTAGATTGAGATATACATCGCTTTCCGGTATTAGATGAATCTCAACATCCGGTGTTATTCCTCCGTAAGCATATACCGTTCTGCCGTTCAGTGTTTTAAATTCTTTCTGTTCATAAATATGGTTATTTACAAACACTCCGTATTTGTTTTCTTTGAAATAATTTTTTTCCTGTATCCATCTGCCGGATGGCGTGTAATATCTTCTGTTAGTAAGTTTCATCATAGAGCCGAAACTTAAATCCTTTATTTGCTGGACAAGACCTTTTCCGAGTGATTTTGTGCCGACGATAATACCTCTGTCTAAATCCTGAATGGCTCCGGCTACTATCTCTGAAGCAGAAGCGGTATATTTGTTTATCAGAATTGCAACCGGGATATCTTCCGAAATTATCGGCTCTTCGTTTGAAAAGAATTTTTCTTCGGAATCTTTATTCCTGCCTTTGGTAATCAGAAGAAGATTATTCCTGGGTATAATCTTGTTTAATATTCCTATTGCCGCTTCAAGCAGTCCGCCGCCGTTTCCGCGCAGGTCTATTATTAAACATTTTAAGTTATCGGATGATTTTAAATTTTTAAGTGAATTTTCAAATTCGTTCACGGAAGAACTTGTGAAACGGTCTAGTTTTATGTATCCTGTCCCTTCGGATTCATTTCCTATAAACCCGTAGTATGAAACATTCTTCAGAATAATTTCCTGACGCGTGAGATAAAAATTTATTATCTCCCCGTTCCTGTTGATTCTAAACAGGACCTTCGTTCCCGGCTCGCCTCTTACCATTGTTCTGACCTTTTCGAGCCGTTGATATTTTAAATCAACTCCGTCTATCTCTGTTATTATATCTCCTGTTCTTAATCCTTTCCTCTCCGCTTCGTATCCCGTCATTATGTCCGTTATAATTATTATACTGTCTCGCAGTTCAATAGTCAGACCTACTCCTCCGAATTTTCCTGCTGTAATTAAGTCAATTTCCGACTTATTTGTTTCATCGTAATATACTGTATAAGGGTCAAGTGTTGAAAACATTCCTTCTATTCCCGCACGTATGAATCTGTCCGCGTTAATATTATCTACATAATTTAATGTAATTTCCTTATATGCTTTTCCGAATATATCCATATTTTTATTTATTCGGTTGTAAATATCATCATCAGATTGCGGGTAAGCAAAGCCGGTAAACAGAATTATCAGCAGGAGAAATATTATATAACCGGGATTTTTCATCTTTTTATTGTTCATTTTATTGTAAGATTTTCGATTTTTGTTATTATATTATTGTGTATTTCTTCAATGGATTTATTGCCGTTTATTACTACGTAACGCTTCCTGTCTATTTTTGCTATTTCCCTGTATCCGGAAATAACTTTTTTATAATAAATCCGTGTTTTGGCTTCCATCCTGTCGTGAACTTTCCTGAGTTTTTTTCTTCTTTTTATTGTTTCTTCCAGTGAAACATCTATTAAAAAACTTATGTCGGGATTTAAACTGCTTATAGCGATTTTATTAATCCGGTTTATTATATCGGGCTTTACTTCCCCGCCGTATCCCTGATAAGCGGTGGATGAGTCAAAGTATCTGTCGCATATTACATAGTATCCTTTTTTCAGATGCGGCTTTATAATCTCCTCTGTCAGCTGATGTCGGGATGCCGAGAAAAGAAGAAATTCCGTTAATGCAAGCATATTTTTATTCTTCCTGTCAAGTAAAATTTTCCTTATCTTCTCGGATATTACTGTGCCGCCCGGTTCCCTTACGAAAATTACTTTTTTATTTTTTTTCTTCAAACGAATATACAAAAGCTCTGCCTGTGTTGATTTTCCGCTTAAATCAATTCCTTCAAATGTAATAAACAATTGTGTAATATTTTATTTTTAAATGTCAAATAACGGTTTCAATATTTTAAAAATGTATTATGTAATTCATAATGTTTAAATTATATAATTTTTAAAGCAATTTCAAAATAATAATTTTTTGAGTAACTTGCATTATATTACGCTTTATTAGTTTATTTGAAAACGAAGAATTACATATTTCCTGTTATTATTCTGTTAACCCTTGTATCAGGTTTTTTGATTACATTTATAAGATATTCAAATCAGAATATGCTGTTGAATAAATTTTCGGTTTTAAGAACAGGAAATATACTTACCCTGCTTTTCCTTTTTTTCACGCTTCTGTTTACTTTTATCAATCTGTTAAATAAATCCCCGTACCCGTTAAAAACTTTATTAATACTGTTATTTTCTTCGGCTGCTGCTGTAGGATTGCTGGTTTTACAGTTGTTTATTGAAGATAAGGATGTGAAAATATTTTTCGCGGCGGGTTTTCTTTTTATACAGGGATTTGTTCTGGTATCAATGATTGAATTGTCTTTTTCAAAATCAAAGAAACTGCATTTCTTTACAAATGTGTGGCTGACTGTGATTATAGCATTCATAGGATTTGTTATAAACTTTTATCAGATTTACAATTATAATGACGATTCGAAATATTATTTTGAGCAGGGCGGAAAAGCCGACGCCGGGGTTATCCTCGGTGCGGCGGTGTGGGGAGGAAAAAGACCTTCTCCCGTACTGAGGGAAAGAATTAATAAAGGTTTTGAAATATACGACAAAAAAATCGTTCCGAGACTTATACTTACAGGAGGCGGTTCGCCGGGTGAACTTACTGAAGCGGAAGTCGCAAGAAATGAACTGCTGAAGTATAAAGTGAACGAAAATAATTTAATTGTCGAAAATGAATCGAATTCAACTGTAGAGCAGATTCATTTCGTCCGCGACGGGTTTTATTTTAAATATAACTGGAATAATATCATAATTATTTCAGACAATTTTCACCTGTTTCGTTCTGCGGAATTATGCAAGTTTAATAATATGAATGTAGGCTGCATTTCAACCGATACCCCGATTACTACCGAAGGTGTAATGAATTTTTGCCTCAAGGAAAGTATTGCAGTCTTATTCTTATGGTTTTTCGGAATTGGATAAATAAAAAATATGACATTATCAAGAAGATTTGTTAGAATTAAAGTTCTCAATGTACTTTATGCTTATGAAATAGCAAAAGACCCTATTGCAAAGGTCAAAAAAGATTTATTGACGGAAATTGAAGAAACCGAAAAATTAAAATTTGCAATTAATCTCATAGATTATGTAATAAATAACGAAAAGGAACTTGATACTTATATTATAGCAAAACTTGAGAATTGGGGATTCGAAAGGGTCGCTCTTATAGATAAGTTGATAATACGAATGGCAACTGCTGAAATTCTTTACTTCCCTGAAATTCCTCCGAAAGTTTCCATAAACGAAGCAATTGAAATTGCAAAAATATATTCTCTGAAAAACAGCGGCAGTTTTGTTAACGGAATACTTGATTCAATCCTTAATGAACTGAAATCAAGCGGAAAAATAAATAAGAAAGGAAGGGGACTTCTGGATTTAAAGAAAAAATCCGATGAACAGAAATAAGGTATTTATCTGGTCGCTCTTTGATTTTGGAAATTCGTCTTACGCTGTTATAATTGTTGCATTTGTCTTTGCGGTTTATTTCACCGATGTTGTCTGTGAGAGGAGTCAGGCAGGTGATTTCTACTGGTCTCTTGGTATAAATATTTCAATGATTATTTCCGCTGTATTGAATCCTGTCGGCGGCGCAATTGCCGATAAAATTTCTAACAAAAAAGGATTTCTGCTTTTCTTCACGCTGCTCTGTATTATCCCAACCGGACTGATGTATTATACGGGGGCAGGTACGGTTGCTTTCGCTTTGATTTTGTTTATTATTTCCAATATCGGATTTCAGACGGGACTTACCTTTTATGACGCTCTGATTTCTGATGTGACTGAAGAAAAATATTATAACAGGGTTTCGGGTATCGGTTATGCGGTCGGTTATGTGGGTTCGCTTGTTTCCGTATTGCTCGTTTTTCCGTTCGCAGGTAAATATAATGTGCTGTTCCCCCTGTCCGCCTTGTTTTTCCTGATTTTTTCGCTTCCGCTGTTTTTATTTCTAAAAGAAAGAAAAAATAAGATAAAAACTGAAAAAAAAAGTTACCTTCAGTATGCGACATTCGGGATTAAAAAAGTAACTAATACCGTAATTCATGTAAGAAAATATAAAAACCTTAGAAATTATCTCTTCTCGTATTTCCTTTATATTGATGCAGTGAATACAATAATATTTTTCGCGGGAATTTATGCGAGTAAATCCTTGAATTTTGAAATAACGGAACTCGCGGTATTTTTTATCATTGTTCAGTTTACCGCTATGCTGGGCTCGCTGCTGTTTGCGGGAATCGGGGATAAACTCGGAATAAAAAATTCGATAAATATTACTTTAATATTCTGGACATTGATTGTTTTTTTTATATTTTTCTTCGTTGATGAAAATTCTTTTCTTGAACTCGGAAATTTCAGAATCCATTATTTCTTTCTGGTCGGCGGATTTGCAGGTACTTTTCTCGGTGCCACACAAAGTCTGTCGAGGGCTTTTATGGCTAAACTTACACCGCGTGATATGAAAACGGAATTTTTCGGATTCTATTCCCTTTTTGAAAAAACATCTACCCTCATAGGTCCGCTCACTTTCGGACTTGTTTCCTACTTTTCCGGCTCACAAAATCTTGCCGTTCTTTCCGTTGGAATATTTTTTATTCTCGGTATGCTAGTTCTGAAATCGGTAAGAGAATAAATATCATATATAATTTTGATTTTTCATATATTTATTTTATTGAAGTAAATTGTTATATACTGTCTCTTTAACTTGATATTTTATGAAAATGTATATAGATTAACTAAATGTGATATAATATGATTAAGTACATAATTATTTAAATATTTTTTGTATGTGTAAAATTTTTAATCAAATATTTTCTCAATTATTTTAAGGAATTTTAAAATGTCAGTATTTCAACACACATTCAGGACTGCCATTAAATTAATGGTTGTGGCAGTTGTGTTTTTTGTGTTTGTTTCATCGTCCTTCGGACAGGAAATCAAATACAGGGATAGTTGGGGTTCCGACGGCTTCACATTAAAAAGCCAGAACCCTTCAAGAGTAGAAATCAATTTTTCCATTAACACATTATTTTTAAATGATGTTAATGTAAAAGGTCAGACAATGAAAGCAGTTGCTATAGCAGGCGCATTTTTACCGAATGATGAAGGGATGCCGGATTTAGCAGGTATGAGCAGATTCATTGCAATACCGCAGGGAGCAAATGTAAAATACAGAATAATTAATTCAAGAACAGAGAAATACACGGGCATAGAGGTAGCTCCGGCACCAAGAATCCCGTGGGAAACAGAATCCGGACCGCTTGATTACAACAAGAATTCAAATGTATATTCAAAGAATTCATATTATCCCGAAAGCGTCGTTCAAATATCCGAACCAATGAAGTTACGGGGTGTGGACGCCGTAATAATGGGAATAACACCTTACCAGTACAATCCTGTTACAAAAGAACTTATTGTATATAAGGATTTACAGGTTGAAATAAGTTTCATAGGCGGAAACGGGAAATTCGGTGAAGACAGATTGCGGAGCAGATGGTTCGACCCGATACTCGAGGATAATATACTTAATTTTCGGGCATTGCCGAAGATTGACTACGGAAAAAGGAATTTAATAAATTCGCTTACACCTGATTATGAATACCTAATTATAAGACCTAATGGAGCAGTATACGCACAGTGGGCAGATTCAATCAAGAATTTCCGCAATAAGCAGGGAATAAGAACTGGTGTAGTTTCGCTCACTGAACTCGGCGGCAACACGACCACGGCAATAGAGACATACATTAACAATGCTTATAATACCTGGACCATACCGCCTGTAGCAGTATTATTTATGGGCGATTACGGCACCGATGCTAATATAAACGTAATAGCACCGATTTATAATAACTATTGTGCATCCGATAATATTTACTGCGATATTGACGGCGACCATTTACCGGAATTGGCTGGAGGCAGAATGACTGCAAATGATGCAACGCAATTACAGGTTATGGTGACAAAATTTTTAAATTACGAGCGGCAGCCTGAAACCAGTACGAACTTTTATCACAAGCCAATCACAGCGCTCGGCTGGCAGACAGAAAGATGGTTCCAGATATGTTCAGAAGCAGTGGGCGGATTTTTTAAGAAAATATACGGTAAACTTCCGACGAGAATAAATGCAATTTACTCAGGCTCACCGACAACTTCATGGTCAAGTAATGTTAACACTCCGATTGTAGTTGGATATTTCGGACCGGCGGGAACATATTATATTCCGTTGACTCCGGATTCACTCGGCGGATGGAGCGGCGGAACAGCACAAATGGTCATAGACGCAATTAATGCAGGAGCATTTATGCTCCAGCACAGGGACCACGGTTCAACTTCCGGATGGGGTGAACCTGCATTCCAGAGTTCACACATAAATTCATTAACAAATGTAGGTTCTAAATTACCCTATATCTTTTCAGTTAACTGTTTAACAGGACAGTATAATTTAAGCGGAGAATGTTTTGCTGAAAAGTTCCACAGGCATACTTACAATGGGCAGAATGCGGGATGTGTTGGAATTCTTGCAGCATCACAAGTTTCTTACTCGTTTGTAAATGACGTATATGTATGGGGTATGTATGATAATATGTGGCCGAATTTTATGCCGACATTCGGAACTACACCCGCATCCAGGGACTGCCGTCCCGGATTTGGAAATTCGGCAGGGAAAATACATCTTTACGGTTCAAGCTGGCCCTATAATCCGCAAAATAAAGAGGTAACTTATCACCTGTTTCATAATCATACCGATGCCTTTATGCAAATGTTTTATATGGTTCCTACAAATATGACAATATCCCATAATTCAACAATATTTGCGGGAGCAACAACTTTCTCGGTTACGGCGGATTCAGGAGCATTCATTTGCCTGTCTCTTGACGGAGTAATTCTCGGAACAGCAACTAGTATTGGAGGAACGAGCATAATTAACATTCCCGGCTCACAGATCCCTCCGCAGATAATAACAGTTACTGCAACCAAGCAAAACAAATTCCGTTATGAAGCACCTGTGACAGTAGTTGCGGCAAGCGGACCTTATGTAGTTCAGGATTCAGTTGCTATTAACGATGCATCACCGCTTGGAAACGGAAACGGATTAATGGATTATGGTGAGACAAACAAACTTAGTGTGAGATTGAAAAATGTCGGTGTCGCAAATGCTACGAATGTAAGTGCGGTTTTGAGAACAACGGATACATATATTACTTTGACGGATTCAACTGAAACTTATGGTAATATTAATGCAGGTGCTTCAATGATGAAGAACGATGCATTTACTTATACGGTAGCGAATAATATTCCTGATAACAGAGTTATTCAGTTTCAGATAATTGCAACGGATGGTACAAATGAATGGACAAGCGGTTTTTCAATAATAGCACACGCTCCTGTTATGGAACTGGGAACAATAGCCGTAAATGATTCGGCCGGAAATAATAACGGCAGATGGGATATTAACGAAACTGTAATGCTTAGAATAGAATTTAAAAATACCGGTTCTTCTGATTTATTAAATGCTGCGGGAAAGCTTATTAAGAATAGCAGTTATGTTACATTAAATACTGATAGTATAGTTTATGGAACAATTCCCGGCGATAGTTCAATCATCAAACAATTCAGCGCTACATCATCACCGACAACTCCCGCAGGTCATTCCGCACAGTTTTTCTATAAAATGTACGGCAACTTACTTAATCCCTGCTCAGATACATTTAACGTAACAATAGGACAGAATGTATTTACAATTGGAACAGGTACTACTACTTCAAGTCAGCCGTATTATTCATACTATGCAGATTCAAGAACAAATATTTTGTATACAGCAGCTGAATTAATAGCAGCAGGTTTAACACCTTCGCATATAACTCATATCGGTTTTGATATTATAACAAGAAGTGCTACAGTTCTGAACGGATTTGAAGTCAAGTTCCAGAATACAACAGTTCCGAGCATTACAACATTCACAAATACAGGATGGACAACATGTTATAACGGAACTTATACAGTCCCCGGAACGGGATGGCAGGATATACCGTTAATGCAGTCATTTTACTGGGACGGTACTTCAAACCTCTTAATAGAAGTATGCTTTAATAATAGCGGGTATGGAAGTACTTCGACAGTTAGAGCAACTTCCGCTACCGCTATGATGCGAGCAGGTTATTCGTCGAGTATTTCCGGTTGTACAATTACTACTTCTTATACAAGAACATATAAAGCAAATCTTAAGATTACTATCGGTACTGCTACAAACGTTACTAAATATAATCAGATTCCTGAAGCATATTCACTATCACAGAATTATCCGAATCCTTTCAATCCTGTTACAAAAATCGGATATGCAATTCCTAAACAGGGACTTGTCACTTTGAAAATTTACGATGTCCTTGGAAGGGAAGTAGCGGTACTTATTAATGAAGAAATGCAGCCGGGATATTATTCGGTTGATTTCGATGCTTCTTATCTTGCAAGCGGTATTTATTTCTATAAGCTTGAGTCAGGAACATTCGGAGAGGTTAAGAGAATGGTCATAATCAAATAATAAGAAAATAATCCTTCTCTTTAGGGAGAATTTGTTTATAGAATTAAAAGCCCGGGGCTAAAAAGTTCCGGGCTTCTTTTATAAGAAACAGTTGTATTCAATGCGATAGATCGGGAGAAATTTAACAAAAAAATTAAGATAATAAAATACTGAATAACCAAATATAAGAACATAACGATGTATTTATTGGTAAAAAGATTATTAATCGAATTTATAATTATATATTGACATTAAAAAGTAATGTCCATAAATTTGTATTTATATAAATATTGAAAGTATAAAGATTTATTCTATTGATTTATCCTGATTATGAAAATACCACAACTTACAATTCAAATATTTTTCTAATTCCTTTTAATAAAAATTAATACAAAATGTCAACATTAAGACGCACTTTTTCCAAAACCATTAAATTAATGGTTATTGCATTTATGTTTTTTGTATTTGTTTCCTTTTCATTCGGGCAGGAAATCAAATACGGGGACAATTGGGGTCCCGATGGCTTCATGTTAAAAAGCCAGAACCCGTCAGGAGTAGAAATCAACTTTTCCGTTAACACATTGTATTTAACCGATGTTAACGTAAAAGGCGAAACAATGAAAGCGGTAAATATTCCCG
>JAFGII010000012.1 GCA_016929695.1 Ignavibacteria bacterium | reverse complement strand
GAAAACCTCACGTACGGTTTGATGAGGGTTCAAGGAAAACAGGCTTTCATCTTGGAAGTACTGCGTCCTTGTCCTACTCTACAAAAAATAACAAACAGTAAATAACAAATTATTAAAAGCCCGGGTCTGAAAAGTTCCGGGCGATTTTTTTTGATACCGGAAGCAGAAGTTAGTCATAGAAGATATTAGTAGAATTTGCTCATAAAAGATAGTCATAGAAGAAAAAGTTTGTGGCTGAGAGGTCCTGATGTTTCCCAGTTAAAAGTAACAAGTTCAAAGTAAAATAAAAAGAAGATAGTAATAGAATTTAGCTATAGAAGTTGGTAATACAATTAGATGGAGTAAAGGAGACGGATTATAATTTTATCAATCAATTAATCATTCAATTAATCTTTAAGGGGAGAGTCTTTCGATGATCCAACGACTGTTATCTTTGCGGTAGCGGATTCTGTCGTGCAAACGGCTTTCTCTTCCCTGCCAGAATTCAAAAATTTCAGGAATCAGTATATATCCGCCCCAGTGCGGGGGAAGAGGAATTTCTTTACT
The DNA here is from genome assembly GCA_016929695.1 of Ignavibacteria bacterium. Lineage (GTDB taxonomy): Bacteria > Bacteroidota > Ignavibacteria > Tepidaquicellales > Tepidaquicellaceae > Tepidaquicella. Next base: position 24,946 of record JAFGII010000012.1, on the reverse strand, counting down.
GTGAAATTTTGCGAGGTAATATAAAAATTTTTTTATTATCGTGAATCTACTGTTTATAACTTCAGTTTGATTTGATGCCCAGGCACCTACTTTACTTTTGAAAGGTCTAGTTTTAAAATAGTTATATGAATCTTTTTCAGAAATTTTTTCGACTTTACCTTCCAGTCTAACCTGTCTTTCAAGTTCAGCCCAATAGAACAATATCGACGCCTGATTATTTTCAGCAAGTTCTTTCCCTTTTCTGCTTTCATAATTTGTATAGAAAACAAATCCCTTTTCAGAAAAACCTTTCAGCAGAAGTGCCCTGACTGAGGGTTTGCCTTTCTTATCAGCAGTAGCAAGTATCAATGCGTTCGGTTCAATCAGATTTGATGCGAGTACTTCATCGAACCAAACCGAAAACTGTTCGAACGGATTAAAGTTGACATCTTTTACATCAAGAGATTTAAATTTATAATTTCTTCTAAGGTCGGCTAAATTTTTTTCAATCATAGTGTTATTTATTTATAAGATAATCCGAAACCGAATTTAAAAGTTTCATTTATTGTTACCGGTAATTTTCCGTTAAAATCTATATTTCCAAGTATTGCTTTATAAACAGCATAGACTGATGCCTCCGCATCACCGTATGCACAAATATATCCTTCCACATTTTGAAAGGCTTTCAAAAGATAAGGATTTCCGAAAGATATGACTACAACTCCGTTGCCTCTGTTTATAAGTGAATTAATTAACTCAATTTGTGAATCAGGAATTCCGACCGTACCTGTTTTTATGCGAACTCTCGAATAAACGGGAATAATACAACATTCACCATTTTGAATTTTGTTTAGAACATTTATGGTTTTCTGTTCCTGTTTTACATAAATAATTTGGTTTATCTTTAACTGGTTGTTATTTTTCATTAATTCCGTAAAATATTCTTCACCGGCAGTTTCCTGAGTATTGTTTATGGAAATAATGGTATAATCGGTATTATCATTTATAGGCAGGATATTGTTATCGTTTTTTACGAGGGTGACTGATGCATCTGCAATTTCCTGAGATAATAATTTTTCGGCTTCATTATTAATGACTGTAGAGAGTTTATTTTCGTCAACGTATTTATTCTCATCAAGATTAAGCCATTTTTTTGCTTCAAGAATTTTTTGTACGGAAAGATTGATTCTGTCTTCGGAAATTTTGCCTTCAGAAACAGCGTCAAATATCGCATTTATTGTTACACTTTCACCCTGCGGCATTAAAATTAAATCTACACCTGCTTCAACTGCAAGAATTGCTACTTCTTTCGGTGATAAATGTTTTGTTACGCCTGCCATATTCAATGCATCTGTAACTATCAGACCTTTAAAGTCTAATTCATTGATTAAAATATTTTTGACAATTTTATCGGATAGAGAAGCAGGTACATATTTCCTCTTTTCAAGTTCGGGAAATGAAAGATGTGCTGTCATAACGGATTTAACTCCGGAATCAATCGCCGATTTAAAAGGAATCAATTCTAAATTTCTCAATCTATTCATTGAGAAATTCAAAACAGGTAAATCTGAATGTGAATCTATATCAGTATCGCCGTGACCCGGGAAATGTTTTGCAGTTGCAATTACTCCACCGTCCTGAAGACCTTTAATGATACTGATACCCATCTCGGAAACTAATTGTGCATCCTCTCCGAATGACCTGACATTTATAATTGGATTATCGGGATTATTGTTTATATCCATAACCGGTGCATAATTCTGATGTACACCGAGAGCTCTGCATTCTTCCGAAATTAAGAGTCCCATTTCATACGCTAAATCGAACCTTCTTGATGCGCCTATTGCCATATTATTCGGAAACAGAGAACCGTCATTAAGTCTCATTCCTGTTCCCCGCTCGTAATCGGCGGATATTAAAAGCGGAACCTCGGAAAGTGATTGTAATTTATTCGTGAGTTCTGCCTGCTGCACAGAATTTCCTTTGAAAAATATTATACCGCCGATTTTTTCCTGTTTTATTAATTTTTTCAGACGATTAAACTCTCTTGAGTTCTCACCCGGGTTATAACCATCGGAATAACTTATAATCATTTGTGCAATTTTCTCTCTTAAAGTCATTGAACTCATTGTTTCTTCCACCCAGTCCTTATCAGGATAATTGTAGCTGCAGAGCGGGAGGAATAAAATTGCTATAATAAGAAAAATAAAATTCTTCATAATTCCGAATAAGATTTTGCAAAATTATTTAACTTTTCCATAATCGGTTCAACTTCCAGATACTGCATAAGTTCAAGCCGGAATTTTGAGATATTTTTTAAATTTCTCAAATATCCCGAATAATGTTTTCTGAATTCGAGTACACCTAATCTTTCTCCTTTAAGTTCAACTGCGAGTTTAAGATGCTCCTTACAAATTTCTATTCTTTCCTTTACGGATATATTATCATCGAATTTCCTTTCTTTGAGATATTGTTTATACTGACGAAAAATCCATGGATTGTCCAAAGCAGTCTGACCAATCATAACAGCGTCTGCGTTGTGAATTTTAAATGCATTATCAATATCATATACTGATTTTAAATTTCCGTTCAGAATAACCGGAATTTTTATTCCTGAATCCTTTATTGCATTAATCCAGTACCAGTCTGCATCACCTTTGTTTCCCTGTGTTCTATATCTGCAATGGACGGTAAGTGCCTGAATTCCGATATCTTCCATTATTTTTGCTACTTCAATTATTACAATGGATTTTTCATCCCATCCTAGTCTCGTTTTTAAAGTTACCGGTTTATTAATATTTTTCAATACACTTTCAGCGATTCTTTTCATCTTTGGCAAATCTCTTAATAATCCAGCCCCCTGTCCTCTCATTGCAACATCTTTTACCCAGCAACCGCAGTTAATATCAATGAAATCCGGATTTTCCGATTCGGCAATTTTTGCTGCTTCGATCATTGAATCTTCATTCCCACCGAACAATTGTATTCCAACGGGACGTTCTTCATCATAAAAAAACAATTTTGCTTTTGCTTTTTTTGCGTCACGTATAAGACCTTCAGAAGATATAAATTCCGAAAAGACAAAATCCGCACCGAGTTTTTTACAAATTAATCTGAACGGGGGTTCAGTTACATCCTCCATCGGGGCGAGCATCAGTGAATTCAATATTGACTTCTGGAAATTATTCATATAACAATTTAGTTATTATTATAACTTTAATAAATTTATTTAGTAATCACATTTTATATTTTTAGTGTATTTTTTTTAACATTAAATATATGGTGCGTTTTTATTAAATTCATAAATAAAATGCTGATAGACCTCTATGAAATAAATTTATCTGTAGAACAAAAGGATTTATTAAAAAAAGGATATAGTGCTGAAATTATTGATAATGTATCTACTTATAAAATCAGGTATTTATCAGGGGATACAAAAGTATCAGGGTATTTATCCTATCCTAACTACCCTAAGAAAAAATATCCTGTGATAATATGGAACAGAGGCGGTTATAAACGAAGCGGCAGATTAGATGATTTTCTGGCGAGTGGAATATTAGGAGAGATTGCTTCCTGGGATTTTGCTGTACTTGCCTCAAATTACAGAATGAATGACGAAATAGGAGGTAAAGATGTTGATGATGTTATAAATTTGATTGAAGTAGCGAGAGAATTCCCGTTTACTGATTGCGACAAAATGGGGATGGAAGGATGGAGCAGAGGCGGAATGATGACGTACAAAGCGTTACAAAGAACAGCCGATATAAAATGTACAATTATTGTATCTGGACTTGCGGATATGCGAAGGTCGGTTGAAATAAATTCCTCTCTGAGAAAAATGGTTAGTTCTTTGAATTTGTCAGATTATGATGATTTTATTTATAGCAGGACATCACTGAATTTTACTGATAAAATTAATGTTGCTGTTCCGATATTCTTTATTCACGGGACAGGGGATACAAGGATATCATATAAAGATTCAGTTGAAATGTATGATGCATTATCAAAACGAAATAAAGATACGGAATACAAAATTAAATTAATAGATAACGGTGACCATGTTTTAAGGCGACACAGAAAACTTGTATCGGAATTAAAAAGAAACTGGTATAATAAATATTTGTATTAATGACAGATAAAATATGACAGCACTTTGATTTTGTGATTTTAAAAATTTTTTAGTAAGTTTATAAAACAGAAATTTAAAAAAATATAATGGACAGTAATTTTTCAAACAGAGTACAGGAAGTAATAAGATTAAGCCGGGAGGAAGCAATAAGATTAGGGCATGATTATATCGGAACTGAACATTTATTGCTAGGAATACTGAAAGAAGGAGAAGGAGTAGCAATTACTATACTGAAAAATCTTGAAGTCTCGATTTCCGGTCTAAAAAAATCAATTGAAGAGGCTGTACCTCACACAGGAGCGACACTGACGATAGGGAATATACCTTTAACCAAACAGGCAGAAAAGGTTTTAAAGATAACATATCTTGAAGCAAAACTTTTCAGGTCTGCCGTTATAGGTACAGAGCATCTGCTTTTATCCATATTGCGTGAGGATGATAATCTGGCATCTCAAATCCTGCACGACTACGAAGTCAATTATGAGAATGCAAAGAATGAATTACTGAATATCACAAGCGGGGCGGGTAAAGATTTCGGGGCATTTAAAGGTCAGTCTGAAAAAAAATCACCTTCCGATAAATCCAAAACACCTGTTCTGGATAATTTCGGTAGGGACTTAACAAAACTCGCAGTCGAAAATAAATTAGATCCTATAATAGGAAGGGAACTGGAAATAGAGCGGGTAGCACAGGTTCTAAGCAGGCGGAAAAAGAATAATCCCGTATTAATAGGGGAGCCCGGAGTCGGAAAAACTGCAATTGCCGAAGGGCTTGCACTAAGAATAGTAAACAAGCAGGTTTCAAGAGTATTACATAATAAGAGAGTTGTTACACTTGATTTGGCAGCACTTGTTGCCGGGACAAAATACAGAGGGCAATTTGAAGAGAGAATGAAAGCGGTAATGAATGAACTTGAAAAGGCAAAGGATGTAATATTATTCATTGACGAACTGCATACAATAGTAGGTGCGGGAGGAGCGAGCGGCTCACTTGATGCTTCAAATATTTTTAAACCCGCATTATCGCGCGGTGAACTACAGTGTATAGGAGCTACAACTCTTAATGAATACCGGCAGTTCATTGAAAAAGACGGAGCACTTGACCGGCGATTTCAGAAAATAATGGTTGACCCGACAACAGTAGATGAAACAATACAGATACTTATGAACATAAAGAATAAATATGAAGAGCATCATAATGTAAGATATACAGAAAAAGCGATATACGAATCAGTTCGTCTAAGCGACCGTTATATAACCGACAGGTTTTTACCTGACAAGGCAATAGATGTAATGGACGAAGCGGGTGCGAGGGTACACCTTTCACATATAACTATTCCCGAAGAAGTAATAAAAATTGAAGAGGAAATCGATAAAATCAAGTCGGAGAAAAATTCTGTTGTAAAAAACCAGAATTTTGAAGAAGCAGCCAAATTGAGGGACAAAGAGAAGAATCTTCTTGCTGAACTCGAGCAGGCGAAATTCGACTGGGAATTAAAAAATCAGAATACATTTTATGAAGTTGATGAGCAGGATATTGCTGATGTAGTTGCTATGATGACAGGAATTCCCGTTAATAAAATTGCCGAATCCGAAACAGAAAAACTAATTAAAATGGAGGAATATCTTAAAAAGGTCATCATAGGACAGGATGAAGCAATCGAAAAGATATCAAAGGCAATAAGAAGAGCAAGGGCGGGATTGAAAGACCCGAATAGACCAATCGGCTCATTCATATTTCTCGGACCGACGGGTGTAGGAAAGACTGAACTCGCAAAGCAATTAACAAGATTCTTATTCGATTCTGAAGATGCTTTAATAAGGGTTGATATGAGCGAGTATATGGAGAAATTCAATGTATCAAGGCTCGTAGGTGCACCTCCCGGATATGTTGGATATGAAGAAGGAGGGCAATTAACGGAAAAAGTAAGGAGAAAGCCTTACAGTGTGGTTTTACTCGATGAAATTGAGAAAGCACATCCTGATACATTCAATATATTGCTGCAGGTACTTGACGATGGAATGCTGACAGACGGTCTCGGAAGGAAAGTAGATTTCAAGAATACTATATTAATAATGACATCAAACATTGGAACACGTGATATCAAGTTTGACAAAGTATTCGGTTTCTCCGATACGCAATTTGAGAATCAGTATGAAAAAATGAAAGGTGCCATAGATGATGCCGTAAAGAAAATATTTTCACCCGAGTTTTTAAACAGGGTAGACGACTTTATAGTGTTTAAGCAACTTGCACGGGAAAGTCTCTTTAAAATTGTTGATATTGCAATAGAAAAACTAATCATCAGGTTGAAGCATCAGAATATTGTTGTTCAAATATCCGATGAAGCCAAAGAATTTCTAGTTGATAAAGGATTCGATAAAGTATATGGAGCCAGACCTTTAAGAAGGGCTCTTCAGAAATATCTCGAGGACCCGCTGAGCGAAGAAATACTCAAGGAAAAAATCAAAATAAATTCAGTTGTGATGGTAAATTATAAAAAGGGAGAGGATGAATTTACATTTGAAGGAAAACCGATAGAAAAACAGTTATCTGAACTTGATAAAAATAACATTGAAAAAAATATTACCCCAAATTAATTATTTTATGTATAATTTAAGTTTCCGAATATGAATAATAACGGACCTTACAATGCTTACATAAGTGCGGTAAGCCATTATTTTCCAGAAAAAGTGGTAACAAATTCCTATTTTGAAAGTTATCTTGATACGACCGATGCCTGGATTATTGAGAGAACAGGAATAAAAGAAAGAAGATATCTTGAAGATGACCAGCCGGTTTCTTATGCAGCCTGCAAAGCAATTGAGAGATTATTTGAAAAATTCAATGTTAAACCGGAAGAAATTGATTTACTGATAATACCAACCGTGTCTCCCGATATGATTTACCCTTCTACTGTCTGCATTGTTCAAGATAAACTCGGGATGAAAAACTGCTGGGGATACGATATGCTGGCAGCATGTTCGGGATTTATTTTTGCTTTAATGACCGGGGTACAGTTTATTCAGTCGGGTGCTCACAAAAAAGTGCTGGTAGTAGGGGCAGAGAAAATGTCGGCACTCGCAAATAAAAATGACAGAAACACGGTTGTTTTATTCGGAGACGGTGCATCTGCGGTATTACTTGAACCCACAACCAATAAGACAACCGGAATAATAGATGCGATTTTACACATTGACGGAAGCGGAGGGAAATATTTAAAACAGCCTGCAGGCGGGAGTTTACATCCAGCATCAATCGAGACTGTAACGAAAGGAATGCATTACGTCCATCAGGATGGAAGGACAGTTTTTAAAGAAGCAGTTAAAGGTATGGCTGATGTCTCCTTAGAAATAATGAAGAAAAACAATTTAAAATCAGAGGATATAGCATATTTAGTTCCACATCAGGCTAATTTGAGAATTATTCAGGCAACTGCGGACAGAATGAATCTTAGCAGGGATAAAGTTATGATAAATATTCATAAATACGGGAATACTACATCTACAACAATACCGTCCTGCCTGTCTGAATATTACGAAGAAGGAAAACTGAAAGGCGGTGACAATCTGATTCTGGCAAGTTTTGGCGCAGGATTCACATGGGGTGCTGTATACCTCAAATGGACAATTTAAAATGATATTAAAATCTATTTCGAAAATTAATGTCGGACTTAGAATTATTGGTAAAAGAGAAGACGGTTTCCACGAAATTGAAACTATTTTCTATCCCGTAAATTTTTTTGATGAAATTGACATAAATATAAAACCATCAAAAAGAAATTCAAATTCATTAGTAATCAATTCAAACAATCAGCATCTACCGAAGGATAAAACGAATATATGTTACAAAATTATAATAAATTTCTTCAGGTATTTTAAAATAACGGATTATTATAATATCAAGATATTCATTAATAAACGGATTCCCATCGGCGGAGGATTAGGCGGGGGGAGTTCGAATGCCGCTTCAATATTAAAATATCTGATTAAATATTTCAGGATTGACATAAAAAAACATAAAAAAGATATACTGGAGGTTGCAGGACAGACCGGAAGTGACGTTCCTTTTTTCCTGATTTCCAAGCCCTGTTATGCAGAAGGGAAAGGTGATAAACTTCGTATATTAAATAATTTCAGGTTGAGATATAAAATTTTGATTGTTACTCCCACCGTTCATATTTCTTCCAGATGGGCTTATGAAAATCTTAATCTGGTACCGGGTGATTTCAGAAATAAAATACTGGATAAGGTTAATGTTTTTGATATAAACAAAAAAGAGTTATTCGTTAACGAATTTGAAGACATAGTATTCGGAAGATATAATGAACTATCTGAAATAAAAAACAAAATGATTGAATACGGCAGCGTTTTTGCTTCATTATCGGGCAGTGGTTCCGCAATATACGGTTTATTCAATGAACATTCAAAAAATTCACTGAAAAAATGCTTAAATTATTTTAAGAGAAAAAATTATTTTTACAAAATAATTTAAAAACTCAAACTCAGATTCGCAAAGGGAGTAAGGTTATATTTAAAATTCGAAGCCGAGTATATGTACTTTACATTTACGGAGGTTCTTACTTCAAGTGATTTATTGAACAGACTAACCGACCATACTGCATCGGCGGCACTTAACAGATGGTTAAGGATTACGACTGTAAGTGTCAGAGAGCCATTGTTGTAGTATGTATTTGCCAGTTCTCTTTCATTCATATAATAATCAACTTGTGCTAATTTGTAAGACTGATAATTATTTTTTGTAACACCTGTAGCTTCCGACCATCCTGAAACATAATTCTGATATTTTCCTATTACTTCATAATACTGCTGGTCACCGTATGGAGGCAGTTTATGAGAAAAACCTGCGCTATCCTCGCATGCATTGATTTGCATCCTAAGGATTTCGAGATTCTCAATTCCGGGGTCAATTGAACCCGAACCCGAAAAACCTTCCGTTTTTAACCACTCGGCGTATTTTCTTACACTCCAATTATCATCAGCGTATTTACGGTAAAAATTTGTCTGGTTATCTCCTTTTTTCTGGAATATAGCATAGGTTATCCATAATCCCGCTTCAAGTCCCAAAAAGACTGCAGACTTAACAAAGCTTTTTGCATAAAATTGTCCTGCTCCGGGTACCACAACCGACAAAGCTGCTGCAAGGATTGGATTTTTCTCATTGTTATCTGTTTTCTTAGCAAAAATATCATTAGAAAACTTATTCTCTTTTAATATAAGTTCATTCTTACTGCCTATGACCTGCTCCTTTAAATCAAGTTTTTTTGAAATAATTTCCGGATTATTATCTTTTGAATCCTGAGCCTGTAAAAGATTACAGATAAGAACAGCTACGAGTAATATTAATATTTCTATTTTCATTTCAATAATAAATTTTATTTAAAAATAATGCATTTCCAGGTAAATAATTAGCTTTAATTTTTTCTCCTTTGGATATTTTTAATATTGTTTCTTCGAGATTTAATCTTTTTCTTGCTAAGTCCATTGCACATCCCGTAATTGCTCTTACCATCGAGTGTAAAAACCTGTCTGCCCTTATTTTAAAAATTATTTCTTCTTTTTTTCTATTATACTTATACCCGATATAATCTATATTGCACTTAAAATTATGTTTATCACTTTTATTCTTGCATAACGATTTAAAATATTTATTACTTTTTAAAAAAGCAATGAATTCATCCAAGATATTGAAGTCTAGATCATATATAAACCTGTAAAAATAATAACGTTCAATTGCTTTATCTCTAAGCGTAATTTTATAAATATATTCTCTCATTTTTGCCGAATATCGGGAATGGAATTCAGGACTGACTTTTTTTATGTTTTTTATAAGAATATCTTTTGGAAGAATCGAGTTGAGTGAATATAAAAATCTATCCCGTGACAATTTGTGTTCGATTTTAAAATTTGCGGTTTGGTTAAATGAATGCACTCCAGTATCCGTTCTGCCCGCTCCTGTTATTCTTACTTCTTTTCCGAGGATTGTTTGTAATGCGTTTTCTATGGATTCCTGAATCGTTCTGCCGGTATTTTTTTGCCTTTGCCAGCCGAAATAATTTTCACCGTCGTATTCAATGGTTAACTTATAATTTATCACGGAAATTATTTACTGTATATCAGAATGTTTTTACAAAATTTATTTCAAAACCATCAATTTCCCCGTTATGATTTCCTATAAATTCACTGCTCATTTTAACTTTTCCGTCAGTTTGAGTAATAATAAAAGCACTGATTGCACTTGCCAAACGGTTAATAATCAGTCCTGTAGTGAAAATTTTTCTGTTATCATACATCCTTTCGCTTTTCGTTCTTTGTTTATCATAATTTAACCTGTTTGACAGGTTATCCCAGTTCCAGAAATGACTGTTTGGATCATATAATTTGTCATATTCGCCTATTGATAGTTTGTAGTTATTATATTCATAAATATTGTTGTAATTTCCCACATCTACGAAATAATCATCGCTTTTTCCTTCTTTATTTAAACCTGAATGAACAACAGCATAAGACCTTGCATCGTTTCTTAAAGCGTTACCATACATATCCATGCCTACCAGTCCCAGCCATAAAGCACCTTCAGCCGTAAGGAAGTATTTACCCACGTCCATTCTGTCTGCATAAAAGTGGCCTGCTCCGGGCAAGAAAATCGAAAGTAAAACGGATAAGGCTTTTGATTTATTACCTTTAGTGAGTTTTAAATCAATATGTTTTTCAACTGTAACTTCTGTTTCCAGTATAACCGACTTTAAATTTTTTAATTTGTCGGGATTATCCTGAGCGGATAAATTAACCGAGAGAACAAAAATTAAAAATGATATTAATATGTATTTCATAAATTATTTATTTTTCGTTTTCGAGAACATTTTTCATCAGCGGAATAAATTCTTCAGGTTTCAGGAATCCTGTTACTCTCAGTTCATTAAATTCTTCTCCTTTCGAATTCATAAATACTACAACCGGCAAACCTCTTATATTGAATTTGCTTTCTATTTCCGGAATTGATTTAGTTAAATCTACTTTCATATTATTAAATAACTGTGATAATTCCGCGACTTCTTTATCCGTATATGTGTACTTATCAAGTTCTTTACATTGTGCACACCAGTCGGCATAAAAGTCAATCATAACCGGTTTATTATTATCCGCAATATTTTTTTCTATTGCAGGTAAAGAACTCATCATCTGCCAATCAACATCGTATGCGGATTCAGCCGGTTTCAACATAAAAGCGCCCCAGACTATTCCGGCAATTGCAACGACATATTTAATTTTTGTATATACAACTGAGTTGGCACCTTTTTTATCAATAAGTATCAGGTATGCTCCTGCAAGTATCATATAAATTCCTGCGATTAAATTAGAATACTTATCCGAGATAAGTGGTAATACAGTATATAGTGCCATACCAATAAGTATAAAACCAAAAATTACTTTGACACCTATCATCCATTCACCTGAACGGGGAAGTTTACTGAGGGAACTTGAGAAAGCTGCGAGTATAATATAGGGAAAACCAAGACCGAAAGACAGCACTCCGAACAGCATTAAGCCATACATCGGTTTTCCGACCTGACCTACGTGAACGAGAAGGCTAAGGACAAATGGACCGATACAGGGAGCAGCGATGAAACCCACGAGAAGTCCCATAATGAAAGAGCCGACAAATCCCGACCTGTTTTTGTTTCCGGCAAGAGCGAGTTTTTGAGGAATTCTGATTTCGTAAAGTCCGAACATACTTAAAGCCAGTGCAATAAAAACGAGTGCAATAATAACAATCAGAATAGGATTCTGCAGTGCCTGACCGAACAGGCTTCCTGTTAATGCAGCAATTAATCCCAGAGCCGAGTAAGTAACAGCCATTCCTATTGCATAAAACACACCCATTAAAATACTCTGAATTTTATTTCCGCTTACTTGAGCGCCGAAATAACTTATAGTAATCGGTATCAGAGGGTAAATACAGGGAGTTAAATTTAGAGCAAGACCTCCCAAAAAAATAAATAGCAGTCCTATAAACAATCCTCTTTCCGATATGAAATCGGAGACTTCGCTTTCAGATTTTGATATTTTTGTTGTATCGGTTGATAGTTCGTTTAAATTCCTATTTTCTTCCTGTGATTCTGAGAAACTAAATATTCTTTTCCCGTATTCAATTTTGGAAAATATTTCGTTATTTATAAATTTTGCATCAGTTGATTTTGAGTTAATTAAAATATCTGTATTCAGTTCTACTGTCTCGGGCATATCGCAGACTTTATTGTCACAAGCCTGATAATAAAATTCAATCGGTAATGTATAATTTCCGTCCGTTAATTCTGAATCTGAGATTAAATCAATTCCGATTATAAAGGTACCTTCATAAACATCAAGTTCAGTATCACCGCCTTCCAGTCTGAATTTTTTATCGGGAGGGAAATGTGCGGATAAAGGTTTAAAATTTTCGGATTTGATGGTAATTGTCGTCGGGATAAAAGAAGGGTCTGAAGGTTTATAAGAATTAATGTGATATATTTCTTTTAAAGTAATTTTTAATCCTAACTTAATCGTATCTTCTGAAGAATATGAATCTTTGTTTTTTAATACTTCAATTTTCAGGTGCTTTGTATCCTGTGAATAAACAAATGAATTCACTAAAATAAAAACTAAAATAAAAATGATAATCTTTTTCATAAATATTATAATAAATAATCAAATAAGTTATATTTAAAGGTTTTTATTGTCAATATAAAAATTTGATTTTTTTAAAGGATTGTAAAATTCATTTAATTATAGAAATGAATCGAAATAAAAAACTTTACAAAGTAATTTCAACGCCTGTAAGTTTTTTGTATAATTAAATTGCATACGAATCGGTCATACCCGCAATTAATTCGCAAATCTGAAGCAATCTCAGATAGAGGTCGTTCTCAGGAAATTCCAAATTGTTCAGATACTGTATCGGCAATAATTCCATAATTTGTTTATTATTTATATCATTTTTAAGAATATCATTTACGTGCGAGTGAAAACTGTTGACAGCATTGATAAATAAATTAAGTAACTTGCCACAACAACATTAGAGCCAGATATTTCAATCATAATTGCCGGTCTTGAATTATAAATAGAAAGTTTCTCCGTAATATTTAATTTTTCAGTTGTGACCGAGACAATTTCGTCCATTAATGATTTATCGTATTTTCCGGTAATTGTAGCAGGCTGATTATCAATGAAATTTGCAAAAACTAATTGAATAAGTTCAGAAATTACTTTAGACCGCAGATAGACTGTTTTTTCTTTTCTATCAAGGATATTTTTATATTTGGATTTTTTAAAAAATTCCAGAAGTAGAATTTTCTTCAATGTATCTTCCGCCTGTTCGAAAGGGAGTAATCCTATTCGTATTCCATCTTCAAAGTCAATAATACGGTAACAGATATCATCTGATGCTTCTACAATATACGCAAGCGGATGTCTTGCATATACACCTGAACTTATTTTTAGAATTTCGAATTCTTTTAAGAGCGTTTCAAAACTCTTTTTTTTTCGATTGAAAATAGCAGTATTTTTTATGGATATTTTTCTGATAGGATTTGCCTTTTATAAGTGAACCGCACGGATATTCGACGAATGACGCAAGATTTTTGTAAGTAAGCATAATATTACTTCCGGATATCTTATTAATATTTATCAGTATCTTAAATCCATTGGTATTACCTTCAAAATTTGTTAAATCAGCCCATTGTCCTTTTTTTAGTTTATTTTCATAAATTTTCCCGTTCCCTTTACGGAAATAACTGCTGATTGCAGATTCATCCGAATGACCGAATGGTAGATTACCAATATCATAAGCCAGACAAGATGTTGCTATAATTGAAGCAAAATCCTCAATTCTGATATTTTTTTAAGTTTATTTCGTTAGATTATTACTTTAGTTACATTTTTTGCTATAGACCTTCCAACGCAGAATGTTTTCAGACTGTTTGTTAGACAGGTATGGGCAAAATTACTTTCAGGCAGGGGAATTACCTGAATTTTATCCTGAAACCTTCTGAATGCCGATGAAAATACAACCCCGGCAAAATCAATTTCGTATGAAGTTTTTATTGAACTTTTCGTGGTAGGGATATCTTTGTCAAGTCTTTTTTCTGAAAATAATTTGTTCCAGTCCATTATGCAGTTTTGCGTTTATTAAACAGTAAAATAAATGTTAAATTCATTTTAACAGACAAATATTAATTAATTTTGAAATTCTGCGTAAAATGGCAAACTTCATCATAAGACCGCAGATACAGCGGAATAACGGAATCTTGCTGAAAACAAGCAGAAAACACTGAATACAGTTATTACCACGGAATAGCACAGATTTTTTTTATCATAAAAACACTTTGGTTTCTACTTGACCGGATTAGGAAATAAACTGATGAAATGTCTAATTTAATATATTTTTATATTCTATTTACGGTCCATTTTGATAATAATTTTTATAAAGACTTTTACGGTCTTATATTTGTTCGAATCCAAATTATTGGCGAAACTTGATTTTTAACGCATTTTGAGTTATTTTTGTATAGTTACTTATAATAATTAATTAAACTAAATATAAGTTTATTATAGGTTTATATTTACGATTTATTTTTAAATAAAGATTTTTTTAAAAATCAGAAGGAGAAAAAAGGTGAAGCCTGTAATAAAGCAAAAAAATTTAAACACGAATCCATTAAGTGATTTGATAGATGATGATGTATTTGAAAAACTGAAAAAATATAAACTTTTAGATGAAAAGGCGATAAGAGATTACAAAATCAGACAGATGTACAAAGATATGAGGAGAGAAATGAGTGCAGGAGAAGCTATTGATAAAATTCAGGAGATGTTTCCATATCTTCAGTTTGATACAATAAGAAAAATAGTATATCAGGTGTCAAAATAATTTTATTTATGTCAAATAGATGAGCCGTCGGAATGTGACGGCTTTTTTTTTATACTTAAAAACTATATTCACAATAAATATTGTAATTTGTATTTTAAAGAAAAAATATGGAATTGAACAATAAACATTTATACGAATATTTGACGGTTTTTTTAAGAAACGAATTTGAGAAAGCAGGTTTTTTAAAAGGTGTAATCGGGTTATCCGGCGGGATAGATTCGGCTGTCAGTGCTTATATAGGCACCGAAGCACTGGGAAAAGCAAATATGCATTTTATATTGATGCCTTATAAAACGAGCAGTGAAGACAGTATAACTGATGCGATGAAAGTGGTTAATATTCTTAGAGTGAGCCATTCAATTGTTAACATTACACCAATGGTGGATGCTTATCTGAATACACATTGTAATAATGTGATATCTGATATAAGAAAAGGCAATGTTATTGCCAGAATGAGAATGATAGTTCTATATGATTTTTCGGCGAAGTTAAATGCTCTCGTAATAGGTACAGGAAATAAAACGGAAATATTACTGGGATATACTACACTATTCGGGGATTCCGCTTGTGCGATTAATCCCGTCGGTGATTTATATAAGACTCAATTAAGAAGTTTAGCAAGATATTTATCGCTTCCTGAATCAATATTGAACAAAAAACCCTCTGCTGATCTATGGAAAGATCAGACAGACGAAGGGGAAATGGGACTTACATATGAGGAAGTAGATAATTATTTATTCAGCAAATATGAAAGAAATTTTTCAGAAAAACAACTTATTGAAGCAGGTTTTAATGAAAAATTCATTGAAAAAGTTAATAATATGGTAATGAAAAATAAGTTTAAGAGTATGCTTCCTGTGATTGCCAGAATTCCCGAAGATTTAAAAAACTGAAATATAATAAACAAGCGGTAAAATACTTAAATGTTATAAATGAAGAATAAACACAACATATACATATTACTTTTTTTATTTTCGATTTTAACAAATTCATCTGTTACAGGGCAATGGTATTCAAATGGCGTTGTCAGTTCTGCTGATGTGCTTACTTCAGAGGTAGGAATAAAGATTCTAAAAGAAGGCGGAAATGCTATAGATGCTGCAGTTGGGTTAGGTTTTGCGCTTGCGGTAGTTTATCCTCAAGCAGGCAATATAGGGGGTGGTGGATTTTTTATAATTCATTTTGCAGACGGCAGGGAAATTGCAATAGATTTCAGGGAGACGGCTCCTTTAAGAGCACACAGGGACATGTATCTTGACAGTGCAGGTAATGTAATCGAAAATTTAAGTACAAAAGGTAATCTTGCGACCGCAGTTCCGGGTTCAGTTGCCGGATTGTTGTTCGCACTTGAGAAATACGGAACAATGAAACGGCAGGATGTAATGAAATATGCAATCAAACTTGCGGAAGAAGGTTTCCAGGTTTCCGGGAGACTGGCAAATTCAATAAACAGTCATATAGAAGATTTCAAAATGTTTCCAGGCACGATGAAAATTTTCGGAAAAATATTTCAGGAAGGAGACACATTAATTCAGACTGATCTGGCAAATACGCTAAAAGAAATATCTGAAAAAGGCAGAGACGGATTTTACAAAGGTAAGGTAGCGGATATCATTGTTAACGAAATGAAAAATACCGGAGGATTAATATCCCATAAAGATCTTCAAAATTATAAGCCAAAAGAGAGAGATGTACTCAGGGGAACATACAGGGGATATAAAATAATTACAATGCCCCCTCCAAGCAGCGGAGGTATTTGTCTGATTTATTTATTGAATATTCTTGAAAAATTTAATTTGCGGCAATATGACTTATATTCAGCAGAGAATATACATCTTATGACGGAAGCAATGAGAAGAGTATATGCGGACAGGAGTGAGCATCTTGGTGACCCTGATTTCTATAATGTTCAGACAGATATTCTTATATCAAAAGATTTTGCAGAACAGAGTTTTTCTGATTTTGATACTTCGAAGGCGACTCTCAGTGATGAAATCAAACCAATGAAAATTATTAATGAAGGCAGCAATACAACACATTTTTCCATAGCGGATAAACACGGAAATCTTGTATCAGCAACAACTACGATTAATGATTCATACGGAAATAAGGTTGTAGTGGACGGAGCGGGTTTTTTTCTTAATAATGAAATGGATGATTTATCGGTAAAGCCCGGCGTACCGAATATATTCGGACTTTTGGGCAATGAAGCAAATGCGATTGAACCCGGAAAAAGACCATTGAGTTCTATGACACCCACAATTGTATTTTCACCGGACGGAAAACCTTTTTTAGTGCTTGGTTCTCCCGGCGGAGGCAGAATTATTACGACAGTTTTGCATACAATAATAAGAATTATTGACTTCAATATGGAACTTGAAGATGCCGTGGATTTTCAGAGATTTCATCATCAGTGGTATCCGGATGAGATTCAGATTGAAAGGGAAACAATTGACGGGCAGACGCAGCGGCGACTTATAGAAATGGGACACAATATAAAGAATATATCAAAATTCGGCAGGGTTGATGCGATAATTTTTTCTACAGCCGGTTTAATGAAAGGTTATTCCGATTCAAGAGGATATGGAAAAGCAATCGGATATTAGAAAATCTTTCCAAACGAGAGTCCCGAGTGCTAGGGATAGACATTTGGAAGTTGAATTTTCGAGCCGGAACCAGGGACGTAGAATGTTCGTATTTTTCACACCGGCTCTCTTGATTTTGAAAGCAAGACTGAATTAAAAAATGATAGAGTTTGATAATAAAAAAAACAGATTTCTTATATTTTTCTTCAGAAAATACTTTGAGTATTCATTTAAAAGAAATTTCTTCAGGATTAATTTAAAAGGTAAGGAATTACTGGAAAGCACTATTAGAAAGAGCAAATCTTCGGAAATTCCAGTGATTTTAATATTAAATCATCCAAACTGGTGGGATGCCGCATTCGTTGTTCATTTCAGTTACAATTACATGAAAATGGACGGCTATTGTTTTATGGAATATAAACAGATGAAGGATTTCAAGTTTTTTAACAAAATCGGAGCAGTACCGATAATTCGTGAAAATGCGGAATATTCACTTAAGTCACTGAATTTTGTGGCAGAGTCAATAAAGAATAAAAGCCGTCTGGCTGTAATATTTCCGCAGGCTGAATTAACTCATAACTCCAAAAAGCCGTGTAAATTATATTCGGGATTTTATTATCTTATGACAAAGATTGAAAGGGGAATTATCATCTGCGGATTCCTCGATTACAGATTTACAACAGAACAGAGACCTGAGTTATTTGTAAATATATTTAAATCTTATAAGTTCAATTCCGACGGATTGCCAGAAAAATTATCTTATATAAAATCTCTTGAGACTGAATATGAATTAATATATGATGAGTTTGAAAAAGATTTTACTGCAAGTAATCTGGCGGGATACGAAATGATTTTACAGGGAAGAAACTCAAAAGGCAAATAAATTATTTCTTTTTCCGGTTTAAAGAGGTTCTACAACATCAGGATTTAATTTTTACATTTATGAAAGGATGGAGAAACAGCCATCTTAATCTTTGAGGAGAGATATATTCCGAAAATCCTTTTCCCTTAATGGAATTACCTTTGTGATTTATGCTGAAATCCGATAAAAATCTTATATAAAAAGGACCGTTATCGACTTTTTCGCTATTGAATATTTTAAAAGAAATGAATTCATTTGATACTTTGATTTCTTTGAAATAGTTCAGGAGGAAGTAATTTTTCTTTTTTAAGAAATTTTCATCAAACTGAACAAAAAAGCCGGTTAATCCTTTGTTGTCGTATAAAAATAAAACTCTCATCGGTTCGTTGTTGATATAATTTATGTGATAGTAAATCAAATTAACCGTTTCCGAATGAAATCTTCCCCAGAACCATTCCTTAATATTATGAAAAATCGGGATTATTCCGTAATTTCTGTCGGAATATCCTTTCCCTTTGATATTTATTTCTTCATTATCAATTTTAATTTTCATCTTTACATCTGTCAGCGGACTCCTCGGGGACCAGAAATGTTTCTCATCAAATTCGGTTATATATTCGGAATCTCTTGATTTTAAAATGTTAACAACTTCAGTAATTTCAATTTTAGAGGTTAATTTTGTTTTTCTGTAAGATGAACTGAGATTGATATTCAGCAGATATTTATTTATTCCGTTTTCACTTATCGTTTTCAGAATATTATCGCCGATATGAATTTCATTATTATTGCCAGAAAGTTTTTCTTTCGGGAATATTCGGTGAATATTAACAATCCTTTTCTTTCCTTTATACAGACAAAAACTGACAGCAGGAAAATCAGGAGCACTTAAATTTAGACCTGGGGGAATCTGAGGATATTTTCTGATTGTTTTATTATACCTGCTTGAAAAAGGGAAACCGCAGTAAAAAATAACCACCAGGGAATAATTTCCACAATCGGAAATCATATCAAAGTATATCCATTCGTAAGAGCCCGGCTCATTTAAATATCGGAAATTAAAATTAAATTCAGAAGTTATTATATTCAATTAATGATTCAATTTTGTTAATTTTAAATTAATAAAACTGAATTAATATAAATACGGATTAATTATGGATTATTCATTGCAGATGATTTCATATATTATTATTGCATTTCTGATTATAATTTTTTTCATAAATTTACTGAATCAGATAACAATAAAAAAAGTTAACATAATTCAGAAGGCGACTTCTAAACAGCCTTATGTTTCAATTCTGATACCTGCAAGGAATGAATCCGGAAATATATTAAACTGCGTAAATTCCTGTTTAAGACAGGATTATCCGTATTTTGAAATAATTGTTCTTGATGATAATTCAGAGGATAATACATTTGAAACAATTTCCGCAGTAAGAGATTTAAAATTGAAGGTGATAAAAGGAAAACCTCTTGAAGAAGGATGGGTGGGCAAGAGTTTTGCATGTCATCAGTTGCAGCAGAAAGCAAAGGGGGAATATTTATTGTTTCTGGATGCCGATACAAATTTGAAACCTGACGGATTAAGGAGTTCTGTTGAGTTTGCTTTGAAAGAAAAGGCAGGATTGCTGTCGCTTATGCCTGAGGAATTTGCACTTACATTCTGGGAGAAAGTTTCTATACCAATGCTGCATTTTACAATTATGACAATGGTTCCCTTAATTCTTGTTGAAAAAACGAAAAAGCCTTCACTTACCGTGTCCAATGGACAGTTCATGCTGTTCAAAAAGAATGTGTATGAAGAAATTGGCGGTCATTTTTCCGTAAGGAATAACATTGTTGACGATATATGGCTCGGTCGCAAAGTAAAGGCTGTGGGTTATAAACTCATTTTTGCGGACGGGACGGATATAGCTTCCTGCAGGATGTATAAAAATTTAAATGAAATTATAAAAGGATTCTCGAAAAATTTATTTCCGGGATTATCATTTTCTCTTTTGCTGTTGTCATTTGTGATTATATTATATTTTAGCGTTTATATTTTTCCATTACTTGTTTTAATATATTCATTAATAGCATTAAATTTTGAATTATTAATAATTTCAATTGCGGCAATATTAACACCCGTACTTATCAGGATTTCTCATTCATTAAAATTTAATTTACCTTCCTTTGCTTCCTTTCTGAACTTCATTGGTGCTTCTTTAATAATAATACTGGGAATAAATTCCTTCAGATTAATTAAACACGGAAGGGGAGCCGACTGGAAGGGCAGAGAATATGATTACAAAAAATTAAAGGATTGAAACAGATAATATTTCATATTGATATGGATGCATTTTTTGCATCGTGCGAGGAGGCACTGAATCCGAAATTAAAAGGAAAGCCGTTAATAGTCGGCGGAACGAAAAAAGACACGCGCAGCATCGTATCCTGTCCGAATTATCTTGCACGTGCAAGGGGAATCAAAACCGCAATGCCGATTTCGCGGGCACTGCAACTCGCACCCGACGGAAATTTTATCCGCTGCACAAAAGGTCTGTATTCCGATTTTTCAAAAAGAGTAATGGCAATATTGAACAACTACACTCCCGTAATTGAAAAAGCCAGCATAGACGAAGCGTATCTTGAAGTGTCGGGTGTAATGAGACAGTATGATAACAATCCCGTGAAACTTGCGGCAATAATCAAAGAGGAAATAAAAAACGAACTGAACATCACCTGTTCAGTCGGAATATCATCTGTAAAAATTGTTTCAAAAATCGCTTCAAAGCAAAATAAACCCGACGGGATTACATTTGTTCCCGACGGACAAGAAAAAGAATTCCTCGCAAATCTTCCTGTACAGATAATTCCCGGTGTCGGAAAATCAACTTATCCGAAACTTGCAAAATACGGAATCAGGACGATAGGGGATTTAAGAAAATTCGATAAATCATTTTACGAAAATGAAATAGGAATGTATTCTTCTTATCTGCTGGAAATCGCAAACGGAACATATATCAGGGAAGTTCATTCATTCGAAGAGCACGGACAGAAGTCGCTTTCCAAAGACCACACACTCGATTTCGATACAGGAGATAAGAAATATCTCGAAAAGCAGTTATATCTCGTACTCGAGATGGCCTGTTCGCGATTAAGAAAAAAAAAATACAAATCAAAGAACATCACGGTAAAAGTAAAATATTCGGATTTCACGATTAATCAGAAATCACATCTTACTGACAGATATTCGAACATTGAAATGGACTATGAAAAAGACGCAAAAAGATTATTGTCGTTATTATTGCCGAAGGGAAGGAGTGTAAGATTAATAGGTGTAAAGTTTACAGACTTGATAACGGACGAGGATTCACGACAGGAAGACCTCTTCGAAGACAAAGATAAAATGAAAAATCTGGTTGTAAAGATTGATATTATAAGAAAAAAATTTAATTACGATATCTTAAAGTTCGGAAAAACTTTCGACGGGGAGAAATAAGACGTTCCCATTTTCCAACCACAACTTTTGAATAAGAGAAATATTCGTCAGATTATTTGTCTAAAAAGTGATTCTGAATCTGTTTTAACTTGTTTTGTGTCTAAATATTATATAATATTTACAAAATAATTAAAAGGAGTAAAAATGAAAAAAGTATTTATTATTTCATTTCTGGTTCTTGTTACATCTTTCAGTTTATTTGCACAGGAGCTGCAGGTTGAAATATATAATCCGCCAATTCCATACGTTGGTAATAATACGGACTGGGGAGCGGATTTGCTCGTATCTTCGACCGAACCGTTCGGGAGACCGTCGGGAGTGTATCAGCTTTCTAACACAACATTATACATAGCGATACCGGATACAAACATCGTAAGTAACAGATGTATTGTTGTTCTGAAATCATCCAACAACGGAGAAAACTGGTCTGTTCATTCATCTGTTCAACCGGCAACAATGATTCCCAAATTAAAAATGGTGCAGTCTGCAGATTCAATTTACTGTTTCTTTTTATACGGGACAACTATTTACTGCTGGAATATAATATCGAATTCATTAAATCAGTTTACAACATATACTGATATAAGGGATTTTGATGTAACGATTTCATCAACCGGGAGTTTGTATCTGATTATTGATTTACATACGAGCAATCAGGTACGCTTTTTTGGTTCAACAACCGGAGGAGCCACATGGCCCACATCGGTTTATCTTAGTTCGGCAGCGGCGCATCCGACAATTTCTATGTCAGGTTCGGGAGATACAGCATTGATAAATTATTACGGACCAGTTCTTGCCGATACACTTACATCTGCAATCAGGAATGTAAGGTACAGGGAATCTGCACCCGGAACTTTAACAATTGTAGGTTCGTTCACAACACCTATAGCAGCAGGAACAACGAAAGACCAGTTTATTGGTGTTATCAACAGCGGTAACGCCTGGATATTTTACACTTTGGGAACGACCGGAAGTATTGATTTGAATTGTATCAGCAGTATTGATAACGGAACAACATACGGTTCGCCTGTTACAATACACGCTTTACCCTCGAGGGATGAATACTGGTTTGATGCAAAATATTTTACTTTCGGCAGCGACGGAGTTGATGTTATTTATTATTCTGATTCTCTTCAGACAGGAGGTTCAACAAATGTTACGGATATTTTGTACTACACATCTGCTGCTAACTCGACTCCGACGACTTTTGATACCCCTGTGAGAGTAAGTAATCATCCTCCCGAATGGTCACCGTTAATGTACATTCCTTCATTAATTGAATATTATGACGTAACTGGAGATGTTGGTGCTCTGTGGGTTGGAATTGACGCTTCGACAAAGAAGTTGTATTTCGACAGACTCGGCAATGTTACAAGAATTAAGAAGAATGAAGTATTTGTTCCGGGAGAATACACACTCGGGCAAAATTATCCAAATCCCTTCAATCCCGTGACAAAATTTGATTTTGCGATTACAAAAAATTCATTTGTAACGATTAAAGTCTATGACATTACAGGCAGGGAAATGGTAACTATTGTGAATAAGGAAATGACTTCAGGTTCATATTCGGTAACATTCGATGCATCGAATATTACGTCGGGAGTATATTTCTACAAACTGACGACGGCAGAGTTTACCGATACGAAGCGGATGATAGTACTGAAATAACGAGCAACATATTTTAATAATAAAAACTTTTTGTAAATGGAAAATCCATTACTTAAGATGGAGAAGTATTTTAAGGAATAGTTGAATATCTATATAATGTTCTATATCATTATAATCGTATTTACTAAACTTTTCATAATTTACGAACATAAAAAAAAACGGCTCAAATTTCTGAGCCGTTTTTTTTAAGTTATTTAAATCAAAACTATAATACGCACCATCATAAAAGGTACATAACAAATTATTTGTTTTAGTTTTAAATGTCAATAGTAATTATTTATTCCCTCCCACAATTTTTATTTCGTCTTCCGTCAGTCCGTAAACCTCCTCTCATTAGCGGAGCTCATCGGATGAAGTCATAAAATAATACGTTGCGGTAAAGATTTAATCGTCCGCCGCAGCGAAACGCCACGAATGCAAAAGAAAATATTTCTGTTCATTGGATTAGGGTGAAAAAAATGGTCAAGTAAGGTAAAGTTGTCGGGTTTTAACTTCCACCTTGAAAAGAGCCGGTAATTTTTCAATGACCGCTTCACACGTTAAACCTGATAACCCTGACCGATTAATCTTATTTTAAATCGTTTATATCAATTTCGCAGATCTATATTTTTTTTCGCCTTTTGGATGCCAACGAACTGTGTTTGTTTATCTGTTATGCCGTGCACTTCTTCGCATAGTTTTATTGCTTCTTCAATTCGGAGCATAAGTGTATCGATGGATTTTGCCTGGCTGTGGCATCCCTTTAATTCAGGAACATAGCCGAGGAAATATCCTTCGGAATCTTTTTCAATTATTATATTGTAATCTCTTTTCATCTTTTTTTTATAATATAAAAATTATAACTGTTATATTAAGCGTAAATATTTTATTCCTAAGCGACTTTTAATTCCTTTCGATGTAGAGTTATAATTCAATTCTGAACATAAAAACGCTCTAAATCAACAAAACTCCTTAAGATAGAAAACTCGCTGTGGATTAGATTAAATGTTAGCAAAACCGAATTATAAACATATTATAACCCTTAGAAATTAAATATTTATTAAAACTTTCGACCTGATTTTCAAGAAAGTTCCGAATTGGTAATATTTAATCTTTTCTGAACATATTAATAAATATAGTTTGATAAGTTCATATTATTTCAATTGAATTTTTTATTAATACATATTAATTTGTAAACATAAATGAAATTGTTGTTATTCCGGTAATTAAGATTGATGGTAAGATAATTTTTCAACATTGTCCAAAATAAAAATGGAACTCGAATAAAATGCATAAAATCCCTCATTTTGGACAATAAAAATCCCTAAAATCCAAAT
>JAFGII010000080.1 GCA_016929695.1 Ignavibacteria bacterium | reverse complement strand
GAATTTAAAAAATATCTTGTTGCTGCCTGATTAGGCGGTCAACTTGAGTAAATATTAATAAAATTAATTTTACACATGAGCAATATTTTACTGATTTTCATCTGTCTGATTTCAGGGAAATTACTTGCACGTTACAAAATTTTACCCCCGGACGGTTATAAAACGCTAAATAATCTTGTAATTTATATTTGTATGCCCGCACTTGCGGTGTTATATATTCCTCAAATTAAAGTCAGCAGTAAATTGGCATTTCCGGTAAGTGTAATGTGGATTGTTTTCTTATCGGCATTATTATTTTTTCTATTGTTAAAAAAATTATTAAAGTTAGATAAAAAAACAACAGGAGCGTTAATATTAACCGGTAGTTTAAGTAACACTGCGTTTATCGGATTTCCTGTATTACTTGCTTTACTTGGAGAAGAAGGATTAAAAACGGGAATTGTAATTGACCAGGCAGGAAGTTTTTTTGTTCTTGCCACGGGGGGAGTAATCACGGGTTCTGTTGCATCAAAAAGGACTTTTTCTGTTAAAAAAATATTAAAAGATATAATAATCTTTCCGCCGTTTATTGGTTTTATAGCAGGAGCAATTATAAATATATCGGGATTTAACCTTCCTGATATAATAAACAATATATTCCACAGTCTCGGTTCGGTCTTAATTGTACTCGCACTGGTATCAGTAGGGATGCAGTTACAGATAAAAGATTTGAATTGCCATATTAAAAATTTGATTATAGGCTTGAGTTATAAATTAATAATAGCACCGCTGATAATTTTTATTTTATTTGATTTTTAAAGGAAGGGGAGTAATTGTCGATGCCTGTCTTATAGAGTCCGCAATGTCTCCTATGATAATGGGAGCAATAATGGCAGAAAATTACGGGCTTAACCCCAACCTTGCAAATGCAATGGTAAGCATAGGGATTCCTATTTCATTTTTAACAATAGCATTCTGGTATTATATAACAACCCTGTTTTAATATTTCCTCATCAGATATATATACTTTTATATAACGGGATGTCAGCCAGAATTACTTCAAAATCATCATTTTCTTAACCTGATATAAATCTTTTCCTTCGTTAATAAGTATTTTATAAAAATAAATTCCGCTTGATAAATCAGCGGAATTAAAATTATAATTATATTCTCCGGGTTGCAAATATTCATTAACTAAACTTTTTATTAACCTGCCCGAAATATCAAATACACTTAATTTAACACTTCCTGAGTTACTCATTCTAAATTTTATATTTGTTGATGAGTTGAAAGGATTCGGATAATTCTGTTCAAGAGAATACGTAAAAGGAACAGTAGTATTCAGTTTTGTTAAACCGGTCAGTGTGGTATCTGTATAAATCCAAACACCACCGTTTGTACTTCCTGATGTAGCAACGAAAATTCTGTTGCCGTTTGATAACGAATGATTTGCACTAATAGTAAAGTTGAAATTTACAAACGTAACTCCATTATCAGTGGATTTAAATGCACCACTATTTCCGGAAGCATAAATATTACCTGCTGGATCCATACAACCGCCTCTTTTTGCAGAAGAGAAGTTTGATATAGTTGTCCAGTTTAAACCACTGTTTGTTGATTTCAGTACAGGATACCCCGATGAGGTACCGACAGAATAAAACTCTGTTGCACTTTTCTGAATAACTGCCCAGGAATTTGTGCCAGGTGTAAGATTATCTGTGTAATTTGCACCGGCATTTGTAGAAAGAAATATTCCGTTTGTTGTTGTAGAAGAAGCGCTTACAATAATCCTGTCGTAATTATATTTATCAACATGTATAGTAACTATATTGACTCCGCTTAATGCATTATCAGGAAAAGTAACACCGCCATCAGTACTTCTGTAAATACCTCCTCCAGTTACCCCTACATAAATATGACCGGGTTTACCAAAAGAAACGGAGTTAACGGTATTACTTCCAAATGTACTTCCTGGAATTAAATCCCAGTTTAATCCGCCGTTAGTTGATTTTAATACTCCAGTACCGCCATAAGCGGCAAGAACATTATTATTAGAATCACAGGCAAGATATAATATATTTGCCAGCCCGTTATCAAAAACAAGTGTCCATGTATCTCCGTTATCTGTGGATTTATATATGTTTTTTGATGTTCCTCCTGTATAAATATTTCCCTGTGGGTCTTTTGTAAGACCCCAGAAACTAATACCGGTTAATTTTTGAACCCACGTCTGAGAAAAAGTAATCTCGGAAAAAACAAAGATAACTAAAACAAAAATAATTAATTTTTTCATTTTTTTATATTTAATTTAATTAGTCTCTTTTAAAATGAAGTAAAACCTCGGGTATAACCATAGAAAGTTCGACTATACCTTTAAACTTATTGTTTTCCAGAAGAAGGGATTGATATATTAGTTTTTTCTTCCCCGCTTTTTCTATAGTATAAACATTTGGTTTTAAATTTTCTTTAACTCCAAGAATTTTTTTGTTCGAATCTTCATTATGATAATCAAGCAGATTACTTCCGGTAATGTTCTTTCTTTGTTCTTCGGATAAAGATTTTAATGCCGTTTTATTCAAATAAATTATGGTTAAATCCTTATCACAAACTATAATAGATTCACTGAAATATTCATGCCAATCCATATTATTATTTTTTATGGAATTTATAATAAAAAATCGAATATTAAAAGTGTTCTTTTTGGTAGGAAATTTAGAAAGGGGTGAAATACAAGTTTCACCCCTTAATATTGATATAAATAATTATTAATTTATTTTATTTATGACTTCAAGTGTTTTCTTTGAAACTGATTCCGGTAACGGAGCATAACCAAGTTCTTTAGCATATTTCTGTCCGTCTGCAAGAGCCCATATTAAAAAAGATTTTAGTATTTTTGCTTTTTCCGGATTTTTATTCTTTTCAAATACAAGTAAATATGTGTAACTCGAAATCGGATACACGTCCTTTCCTTTTGCATTTGTTATAGAAACTGTTAAATTTTCATCCATCTGGTCGAGCATTGCATTTCCTGCATTTGTTACAGTTTCAAGACTTGGAGTTACAAATTCACCAGCATCATTTTTTATATTTGCATAATTTAATTCATTCTGCAGAGCATATATCAATTCGACATAACCTATTGAATAAGGAAGTTGTTTTACGGAGCCCGTAACACCTTCGTTTCCTTTTGCACCCTGGCCTGCAGCAAACTTAACTGTTTTTGACACTCCGATTGCATCTTTCCATTCAGGGTGTGCTTTCGCAAGATAATCCGTGAAAATATATGTAGTACCGCTTCCATCCGTCCTGTAAACAACGACAATTTCTTTATCGGGCAGATTGACTCCAACATTATCCGCTAGAATTTTTTGGTCATTCCATTTCTTAATTTTTCCCATATATATTTCTGCTACAGTTGTACCGGATAAATTTAAAGGTATATCTATACCCGGCAAGTTGTATGTTAAAACAACGGCGCCAAGTACCGTAGGTATATGAAATATCTTAGAATTATTTTTTGTCTCGGCTGATTTTTGTTCTTCCTCTGTCATTGGACTGTCGGTTGCCCCAAAATCAACAGTACCTTCACTGATTTGTTTTATTCCGCCGCCGCTGCCAATTGACTGATAGTTAATTTTTGCTGCCGTGTTTATCTTTGAATATTCATCAAACCATTTTGAATATAAAGGAAACGGGAAAGTTGCACCTGCTCCGTTAATCTGGCTTGAACTTTGGTTGGAGCCATCCTGATTACCACAGGAAACTAATAATATCGACATTAAAAAAATACCGGTAATTAATGCTAATTTTTTCATTTTTAAAATTTTGTTTTTAGTAAAATTAAACAAAGATTTAATAATTAAGTCTATTAAATATTAAATAATTGTTAAGAAATTGTAAAAACTTTTTTCTTGATAAAAATATATCAAATTATATAACTATTCTTCAAATCTGGTTAAATCGGATTTCTGAAATTTCCATTCGGGAGTTATTAAATCTTTATCAAAATTGACGGAATACCATGGAGATATATTTTCATCATTGGGGTTTTTCAAAATCTGTATTTCCTGAGCAGGCATATAACTTTGCGCCAGAAGAAATATTTTATCGTTTGTTTTCGGATTAATCGCCATATCAACCACAATTACCGCATGTCCGGGAAATCCGCCCTGAATAAAAATGTCGCCGATTTTTAAATTATCAATATTCACGGGAATTAATTCATTGGAAAGTGAATAGGTGCCTGCATAAGTGAAGATTATTTCCATATAATTCCAGAAATCGTTATAAGTATTCGAAGGAGATAACATTTGTTTCCAATATGTTTTGTCTCTTTTTACAACTATTCTTTTCCCCTTCATCCACTCCGAATAATCCATACGAAAACCGTTTGTAAATTTGAAATGAATCTTGTCATAATTACTTGTACCATATAAATATTCTGCTCTAAGTCTCATTATTGCATCCGCACATTGGTGAAGGTCTTTATCTCCGATTTTTAAATCAACAACTGCATCATAAATATTTTTATTTTCCTTAATTTTTCCGTTGTAAAATAATACTGACGAACCGTGGGGTTTTAAAGGTAACTGACGTAAATATTTTTCATAGGAATTATCTATAACATTAACCCTTTCATAATCTGGTGGAGTAATGAACCGTTTTTCAACGGTACTGCCTTGAGCATTAATGAATTTGTTTTCCTGTTTAGAATTGGTTGTATCTTTTACAATTCCGGAATAATTGTCATTCTGTCCGCAGGCACAGAGAAAATTGCAGGAAATTAATATGATTATTACTAATATTTTCATTTCTCTTAAAAATAGCACACTGAAAACACAGATAAAACAGATTTTCACAGGATGCAATAAATAATTATTAATATTTAAAAATCAATCTCAACAATATGTCCGGTATTCTGTTGTACATAAAAAAACAAAGAAAAGGTTTCATTATTACATTGAATTACAAATGGTTTAGAAGTAATTTTTATTATGCATAAAGTAGTGGCAATAGTCGGAAGACCAAATGTAGGGAAATCCACTTTATTTAACCGTATTATAGGAAAGAAAATTGCAATTGTTCATCACAAAAGCGGTGTTACACGTGACAGAAATTATGGTGAAGTAGAATGGAACGGCAAAAAATTTTTCCTTATTGATACTGGAGGATTCGTTCCTGATTCCGATGAGGCTTTTAACAGACAGATAAGAGAACAAATCAAACTTGCCGTAAATGAAGCAGACAAAATCATTTTTATAGTTGACGGCATAGCGGGATTGCACCCTGTCGATTCCGAAATTGTGAAAGTGTTAAGAAAAAATGCCGGTAATAAAGAAATTTATCTTGTTGTAAATAAAATTGATTCGGAAAACCGTGATATCAACACTATGGATTTTTTCAGGCTCGGACTTGATGAGCCGTATGCCGTTTCCGCAATAAACGGGAGGAACATAGCCGACTTACTTGATAAAATTACACACAACATAAATAAAGATACCGATGATGAAGAAGAAAGCGACACAAGGCCAAAATTTGCAATTATTGGCAGACCGAATTCGGGAAAATCCTCGCTTGTAAATGCACTTATTAAAGAAAACAGGCATATTGTAAGTGAGATACCCGGTACGACAAGAGATTCTATTGATTCGGTTTTGAAATATTTTAAACAGGAAATTGTTTTGATTGATACTGCGGGGTTAATTAAAAAAAGTAAATTAAGAGATGCAGAGTCGCTGGAGTTTTATTCCACCGTGCGGACATACAGATCTATAGACAGATGTGATGTCGTAATGCTGATAGTTGATTCAACAATTTTATATCAAAGCACAGTAAAAACCCCCGACCTTGCCTTATCGCGAATGAGACTGGACAAGCAGGATATTAAAATAATCGAAGATGTAGCTACGAAAAGGAAGGGCATTCTTGTTATTTTCAATAAATGGGATTTAATAGACAGGGACTCAAAAACTTCTGAACTAATAATAAAGAAAATCAATGAACACCTGAGAAGTTATGAGTATCTGAAATTTATTTTCATTTCCGCACTGACAAAACAGCGGATACACAAAGTTCTTAAGGAGGCAATGAAAATATACAATGAACGGAAAAAGCAGATCAAAACAAGCGAGTTAAATGAAAAAATTCTTAAAAGAATAATGGAAACTCCGCACCCATCAGTGAAAGGGAGAGAAATCAAAATTAATTATATAACACAAATAAAAACCGCCCCGCCGGTTTTTGCATTTTTTACCAATGAACCTAAATTAGTAACGGAAAATTACAAAAGATTTCTGGAAAAAAAAATCAGGGAATTCTTCGGATTTACGGGAGTCCCGGTTGGAATGATATTCAAAAAGAAAAATTAAATTTTTATGATATCGGAAATATACACTTCAACCACATTCGGGGTAGATGCATTCACCGTAAGAGTTGAAACGAACGTAGAAAACGGGCAGCACACTTTTTTAATGGTAGGACTTCCCGACAGCACGGTAAAAGAATCACGCAGCAGGGTAACCTCGGCAATAAAAAATTCGGGCTATATGTTTCCGTTTACGAAAAGGATAACGATGAATTTAGCCCCTGCCGATATTAAGAAAGAGGGAGCGGGATTTGACCTGCCCATAGCGGTCGGAATCTTGCACGGCTCGGGACAGATTAATTGCGAAAACATAAAAGAGTATATTTTCATAGGAGAACTTTCTCTCGACGGAAAACTGAGGAAAGTCCCGGGTGTATTGCCGATTGCACTCGAAACAAAAGCAAAAAAATTCGCGGGAATAATTCTTCCGAAAGAAAACGCAAAAGAAGCGGCAATAGTAAATGATATTGACGTATATCCATTTGAAGATTTGCGAAGTATAATATTATTTCTGAACGGAGAAATTAAAGCAGAGCCTTACAGGGCGGATATTGCCGAATTATTTTCTTTAGACGGCGAATACCCGATTGATTTTGCCGACGTCAAAGGTCAGGAAGAAGTTAAGCGGGCAATGGAAGTTGCCGCGGCGGGCGGACACAACATACTGATGATAGGTCTTCCCGGTTCGGGAAAAACAATGCTTGCGAAGCGACTGCCTTCAATACTGCCGCCGCTTACGATTGACGAGGCACTTGAAACGACAAAGATTCATTCAATAGCGGGATTTCTCGGCAGCGACACCCCGCTGATACTGACACGTCCTTTCCGATCTCCCCATCACACGGCAAGCGATGTAGCAATTGTCGGAGGCGGGAGCAATGCAAAACCCGGCGAGATTTCCTATGCGCACAACGGAGTTTTATTTCTTGATGAACTTACCGAATTCAAAAAAAATGTTCTCGAAGTAATGCGTCAGCCGCTTGAAGATAAAATTGTAACAATTGCACGTGCAAAAATGACCGTTCAGTATCCCTGCAACTTTATGCTTGTTGCCGCAATGAATCCCACGCCTGCCGCTACACAGAGAGAAATGCTGAATTATTCCGATTACGAAATACATAAGCACTTATCAAAAATATCAGGTCCGATACTCGACAGGATTGACATACACATAAATGTTCAGCCCGTGAAGTATCAGGATTTATCTTCGAAGAGGGCGGGGGAGAAATCGCAGAATATTCGTGAGAGAGTGATTAACGCCAGAGAGATACAACTTCAAAGATTTAAAAACAAAAAAGGTATTTACAGTAATGCGGCAATGTCAACAAAGGACATCAGGGAATTTTGTACGATTGATTCCGCCTGCGAAGATTTAATGAAAATGGCGATTACGAAAATCGGATTGTCCGCGCGTGCTTACGATAAGATTCTTAAAGTCAGCCGCACGATTGCGGATTTATCCGGTGAAGAAAACATCTCTCCCGCACATATAAGCGAAGCAATTCAGTACAGGAGTCTGGACAGGAGCGACTGGGTTTAGTTCAATTTTCAATTATGAATTTCTCATCCGCCCGTCAGGTGAAATGTAAGACAACGGCGAACAAAGAGGCAAGGACTCAATTCATTTTTAAGCAAACACAAAATCGTTTATACAATACGCTATTTTATTTCAATATAATATTTCTTATTTTCCGAATGTTCTATATTACTGAACGCAGAGCGTTTCACTTCTCCCTCATCCCCCTTAACGCTGTGCAAAAATATTCATAAGGCGATATTTTTCATAACGTCCATAATGTAAACTTTTTGCGGGCTTAATAAAAAAAACGAAAGGAGGTAAATTTATGAAAATTCAAAAAAATCTAATTGGATTAACACTGATTCTTCTGCTGATTTTTGCTGTCGGTCTGGTCAATTGCTATGCACAGAAAAAAATCTCCGTATCGGGAGAAATAAAATTTACGTTCACAAAAGCGGAAAGGTTTAACATCGGTGATGTTGAAGGACACACTTTTTCGATTACTGAATCCGCCGGAACAAACAGAAATATAGGAAGCAATGTTTTTATGGACGGCGCAAAGGTAACTCACTATGGTTTTTCCGATATGATTAAAGGAAACGGACCCCAGCAGGGTTATAATATATTTGTAACAGATGACGGTTCATTTTGTGTGAAGTATGAAGGAAAAGTTAAGACTACCTTTTCTTCTGAGGAAATGGAAATGACGACATTCGAGGGAAAATACACTTATACCGGCGGCACAGGACAATATGAAAACATTCAGGGAAAAGGCACATACGCAGGGAGTTTTACATCGGAAAAAGACTACACCGTTAACTGGGAAGGAAAATATCATATTAAGTAGTGATGTAATACTTCACGGGATTTTTAGCAATTGAATTTCATAAGCCTGAAGAAAATATCGCCTTTAAAAAAATATCGTAACGGCAGGATTTAACGATAAAAATTTTCTTTTATAAATCTTGCCGTTCTTTTTTAATAAAATGTAATTTTGTCATAAATAAAAAGGGCTCCGTGCATAAATGCACAAAGTCCTTTTATCTTTTTGTGTTAAGTAGTTATTGTAAAATATCCAAAAAAAAATCATAACGCAATAAAAAAATTTTACACCAATAAATTTACATTTCACCCTGCACGCTAAAAAATAAGAAAGGGCTTTGCAATTCGGATACAAAACCCTTTCCTTAATTGAAAAAAAAATATTACACCAGCAGCAGCACGGAATACGAGCCCTCTTCTTCTGTATCGTTAAACACGTTCAGGTAATTAAAATCAATATTTCCGAGTTCGCTTGCGAGAACCTCCTTCTCATCATCGGGTGGAAAATTCATATTGGTCACCTGTTCTTCCGGCGTTGATGCAAGTCCAAAAAACAGCGCCGTTGTTCCCGTGTTCTTTATTCTTAGTTCCGTGTCTTCCGAAAATTCCATATCCAGAATATTCACCACGCTGTGCGCGGCTACGGTTCCCGTTATTGGTGTTACGGAGCCGCCCGAGCCCGCCGGCAGTTCGTACTCATTAAGTTTCGCATAGTTCCCCTGATACACCGCCTTGGATGCCTTATTGATTTTCAGCATTTCCACCCAAACCGCATTCATCAGAGTTACTCTCTCCTGCGTCTTGACGGGGCGTTGTTTTTTGGCAACTTCCTGCTCGATTTGTTCCGCGCGAAGTTCTTCTTTCAATGTTTCGATTGCATCAATTTTCAGTTGCGTGAAGCCGTTTGCAATCAGTTCCGTTTTATATTTCTCCGAAGTCTCGTAAAGCATTTCCATAAATAAAATCATTTTCCCCTGAGACCTTCTTGCTTTTTCATAATCATTAAATCCGAACTGATTCCATATTGCAGGTTTATTCGGAAATGTTGATTCAATCACGGGCTTCATTGCCTGAAAATAATTACCGCACTCTTTCAGTTTTTCACCCACTTCCACAGTTTCTTCTACCTGTTCGTCCACCACTACATTATCTCTGATGTATGCACGGGCAGCGTCAATTTTATCTTTGAAGTCCGATTTGAATGCAGGCGGAAACATCACCGCATTCCACGCCGAAAAGTCCGCTTCGTCCGCTTCATACTGCGAATGAAATCTGTCTGCGGCATCCAGCATCACGTCATCCCTGACGGTATATTGTCTGACAACTCTCTTAGCCATTTTTTATTCTCCTTTTTTTAGTTTATAAAATGGTTTTTTAAGTTGTTCAATTTCCCGGAAAATTTTCCCGGAATATTGTTTATTTTTGTTGATAGTTTCATTTTGTATGTTGATAAAATGTTTTTTCGCACAGTTAACTCTTGTCTGCACACAGTTAACCCGTTCCGCCGCATAGTTAACCCGTTCCGCCGCATAGTTAACCCGTTCCGCCGCACAGTTAACACGTTCCGCCACACAGTTAATGCATTCCGCCACACAGTTAACCCGTTCCGCCACACAGTTAACACGTTCCGCCACACAGTTAACACGTTCCGCCACACAGTTAATGCGTTCCGTCACACAGTTAACACGTTCCGCCACACAGTTAATGCGTTCCGCCGCTAAAAACGACCAAAAAATGAAACATTGTGACAATTTGTACAAATTATTGAAATAAATTTCAATTACAGTGGTTTTACTGTCCAATATTCCAAAGAACCGTAAAACGAAGGGATTTTTTCTTTACTAAACTTATTTTCTTCGGTTTTGAGGAAATATATTTGGAAGTGTCCCCGGAATACAATTTTATTTCCACCAATATTTTCTCAGCCCATCCAAAGAACGAATTTCCCTTTCAGCAAGCAACTTAAAAACAATAATTTAAATTATCAATAGATTTTTTTTCCGCCCTGCCGTGCCTTCTGCCTCTTTCCGTCCTTCCGCGTCCGCGTTGACATTCCCTCCTAAGTTGACATTCCTGCCCGCCTGTCATTCCCTCCTGCCTCTCGACGCCTCGCCCGCCGCATTGACATTCCCGCCTGACTTGTTATTTACCTCCTGCCGCCCCGCCTACTTTTATTCAAATTTTTTTTTCGTTCCGAAGCGGCAGACAAAATTAATAATTATAGTTGAATGATAAGAATTTAATTATAGAATAATTTATCAATAAACGGAAAAAATTTTTAATGATAAAAATCCCCATTATCTCTTTTTATACTTTTTATAAACTCTTTCACTCTCCCTGCTCTTTTAAAACAAATAGAATTTGTCCATTCCCTCCTCCCTTTTATAAATTGAAGATTGAAGTTAATATACGTATTTTTAATTTATGCAGGCAAATAATAAACAAACTTATCGCAGAAGAGGCATCGGCAAACGCCAAAATAAAAACGTTCAGGAACAAAAGCAGCCGAAGGACAAACTCAATATTATTCAGAACCAGACAATATCCGTTGTGATTCCGATGTTCAACGAGGAGGAATCGCTCGATGAATTATCATATTCATTGTATAAAGTTCTGAACGAAATGAAAAGCAATTACGAAGTCCTTTTCATTGACGACGGGAGTACGGACAATTCTTACCAAAAAGCAAAGGAAATAAACGCAAAAAATTCCCGCTTCCATTGCATTAAACTAAGAAAAAATTATGGAAAATCATCCGCACTCGCGGTGGGGTTCAAAAATGCAAAGGGAGATATCATTATTACAATGGATGCGGATTTGCAGGACGACCCTGAAGAAATTCCCGAACTTGTATCAAAAATTAATTCCGGCTATGACCTCGTTTCAGGCTGGAAAAAAGTCCGCTACGACCCCTTCATAAAAAAACACACATCAAAGTTTTTCAATTTTTTCGCATCGCTTATTTCGGGAATAAAACTGCACGATTTCAACTGCGGACTCAAGGCGTATAAAAAAGACGTAATTAAATCCGTAAAGGTTTACGGTGAACTTCACCGCTACATTCCCGCTCTGGCGCACCTTTCAGGATTTAAAGTTACGGAGAAAGTTGTTAAGCACAAGCCGCGTAAATACGGGGTTACCAAGTTCGGAGCAAGCAGATTCTTCAAGGGATTCTTCGATTTACTGACGGTTCTGTTCACAACCAGATTTATCAAAAGACCTCTGCACCTTTTCGGAACGCTCGGGCTGATTTCGTTCTTCATTGGAACGGGAATCACAATCTATTTATCCGTGATGAAAATCTTTTATAACGAGTATCTGACAAACAGACCTTTATTCCTTGTTGGTATTATGTTTATAATACTCGGAGTGCAGTCATTTTCGCTGGGGCTAATCGGTGAAATGATAACAAGGTCATATTACACTGAGGAAGATATTTTAATAGAGGAAATATTATGATAAGTAAAAAAGCACAAATCGGAAAAAATGTAAAAATTGGTGAAAGTGCAACGATAGAGGATGATGTAATTATAAAGGATAATGTTACAATCGGAAGTTGTGCATTTATCGGGAATGGGGCAAGAATATCCGAAGGAGTAAAAATCTATCACGGTGCAATCGTTTCCGCAGCGCCGCAGGATTTGAAATACAGAGGAGAACCGACAACCTGCCATATCGGAAAAAATTCAGTAATAAGAGAATGTGCCACGGTCAGCCGCGGAACAACGTATAGCAATAATACCAGAGCGGGCGAAAATTGCCTGTTGATGGCTTATTCGCACATTGCACACGACTGCATAGTGGGTGATAATGTAATCTTTGCAAACTGTGCCGCTCTCGGCGGTCACGTTGAAGTCGGGGATTATGTTATCTTCGGCGGACTTGTCGGGGTTAAACAGTTTACAAAAATCGGAAAACACAGTTTTATTACAGCAGGCTCATTAATAACAAAAGATACTCCGCCTTTCGTAATAGCATCAGGACATATAGAGGTCAGGTATTACGGTCTTAATGTGGTAGGTCTGAAAAGAAGAGGATTCAGCAGTGACAGAATAAGAAAAATTAAGGACGTGTACGAAATTATTTTTAATTCTGAATATAATGTTTCCGATGCAATTAAAAAGATTAAGAATGAAATTGAATCAGACGAAGACGTAAATGAAATAATTAATTTTATTAAAAAAAGTAAAAACGGAATAATTAAAGGGTTATGACAGCAGACAGAAATATAACTAACTTGAAGAACATTACCACAAAAGTATTACAGGCAATGAAGAACAAGAATGAAAAAATTGCTATGCTGACGGCATACGATTTTCTCACGGCGAAATTTCTTGACCAGGCAAAAATTGACATAATACTTGTAGGAGATTCTCTGAGCAATGTAATACAGGGTAATGAAACAACACTGCCGGTAACTCTTGAGGAAATGATATATCATACAAAAATCGTACGCAAAGCGGTGAAACGTGCGATGGTGGTTGCGGATATGACATTTATGAGTTATCAGGTCGGTGTGAAAGAGGCGATTTTAAATTGCGGCAGGGTTATGAAGGAAACAGGATGCGATGCGGTGAAGATGGAAGGCGGAGCGTATATTGCGGAAATAGTTGAGAAACTTGTGGAAATCGGAATTCCCGTAATGGGACATCTCGGGTTAATGCCGCAGTCAATAAATAAATACGGCAGTTATAAGACGAGAGGAATAGACAGGAGCGAAGCAGAGCAGATTTACAAAGATGCGCTTGTGCTTGAAAAGGCAGGCATATTTGCACTTGTTCTGGAAAAAATTCCCGCTCCTCTCGGCAAAAAAGTATCACATGCATTGAAAATTCCGACAATAGGAATCGGTGCTGGACCTCAATGTGACGGACAGGTACTTGTTACGCACGATATGCTCGGGATGATAGACGAGTTCCAGCCGAGATTTGTTAGAAAATACCTGAACCTTTCAACCGAAATAAGAGATGCTTTCAGAAGGTATATAACAGATGTCAGGAATAAAAATTTCCCGTCAAAAGAAGAAAGTTACTGATTCGGTTAAGAACAGGTATTAGAAAAAAAATTAGAATTATAGATTGAAGTATTTTAAAGCAGGGCAATATAAACTTATAAATCCGGGAAAATTCAAAAAAAATTCGAAACGGATTATTAATTTAATTTCAGAGAGCAAAAAAATAATTTTAACAACGCATATTAATCCCGATGGTGATGCACTCGGGAGCGAACTTGCATTTTACGATTATCTGAAGCAAATGGGTAAAAAGCCGGTAATTATAAATCATTCACCGACACCCGACAACTTTAAATTTCTCGACAGAAAAAAAATTATCAGGTTTTATCACAGAGACAGGGAAGAAAACAACAGACTGCTAAAGAATGCAGATTTGATTTTTATACTGGATACAAACCAGTATTCCAGAACAAAATGCATGGCAGACCCCATCAGAAAATCACAAGCAAAAAAAATATGTATTGACCATCATCTCGGTTCAAACGAAAACCATTACGAAGTAATTTTGTCGGATACAAATTCACCCGCAACATCGTCAATACTGTATGAATATTTTAAACTTCAGAATCTTAATATAATAAACCGTAAAATCGCAACTTATCTTTATGCAGGAATAATGACGGATACGGGTTCATTCAGATATCCCCGCACAACAGAGAAGACTTTTTCCGTATGTGCGGATTTAGTTAAAAGGGGTGCAGACCCTGTGTGGCTTTATGATGAAATTTACAACAACCTTAATCCCGAAAAAATAAAATTATTCGGGAAATTCGTAACAAGTATTACTTACCATTTCGGAGGAAAACTTGCCGTCGGGGTTGTTACACTTCAGGATTTTAAAGATTATCATTCGGATGTTCAGGATGTTGAAGGATTTTCAACCTTTATAATGTCAATTGGCGGAGTGGAGGCAGGGTTTGTAATTGTTGAATTAAAAGACAGTCTTAAATGTTCATTCCGTTCAAAAGGAAACATTAACATTAAAGCCTTTGCAAATCTCTTCAACGGAGGAGGACATAAAAATGCCGCCGGTGCATCACTTCCACACCAAAACCCCTTCGAATTTAAAAAAAGATTAATATCAGAATATAAAAAATTTTACAAGAAATAAACGAATTTCACAGCAAAAAAATCCGAAATTAAATTTTTTTGTGAAAACAATTATATAATAAATATGTTAAGAAAATTGTTTATAATATCGAATGACAAACAATTTACAGAAAGAGTGAATATGATGTCGGTAATGCTGAAGAAACTCAATTATTTTATTGATTTACGGACAACTGTTCCCGAAAACCCCGAATTACCCGACAACAAAGTATTTTACATAATTGCCGATTTGGATTCAGATGACATTTTTTCATATATATCGGAAATCAGAAATAACGAATCGGTAAAGTACAATAAAATCATAGGTGTATATTCAGAAGACAATCCCGAAACCAAAATCCGTGCTTTTAAAACAGGATGCGATACGGTAATGATGAAAGAGGAATTTTTGACTTTGTTTGATTCAATAGTAAAGTAGAGACAAGGCATACCTTGTCTCCACTTTTGCTTTACTGTTCCAGAGACTCCAGATATCTTTCTGCATCAATTGCTGCCATACAACCGGTTCCCGCTGCTGAAATTGCCTGTCTGTAATAATTATCCTGTGCATCGCCGCACACAAAGACTCCGGGAATTTTTGTTTTGGTTGATTTTGGCTGAGTTATTAAATACCCGACCTCATCCATATCCAACCAGTCTTTAAAAATATCAGTATTAGGTTTATGTCCGATTGCAATAAATACACCTTCACATTCGTGGAGATGAATTTTACCTGTTTTTACATTTTTTATTTTAACTCCTGTAACGGCTTTTTTCATACCGTCTTCAGTTCCAACAATTTCATCAATTACAGAATCAAGTATAAATTTAATTTTCGGATTTTTCTTTGACCTCTCAACCATAATTTTTGATGCACGGAATTCATCTCTTCTGTGAATTACAGAAACTTCAGATGCGTGCCTTGTAAGATAATTTGCCTCTTCAAGAGCAGTATCGCCCCCTCCGACAACAACAACTCTCTGATTCCGGAAGAAAAATCCATCACAGGTTGCACAGGCAGATACACCATAACTCATAAATTTATTCTCAGATTCAAGTCCGAGCATTTTTGCAGATGCCCCGGTTGCAATAATTACAGTATCGGCAATATACATCGAACCGTCGTCAGCTGTCAGAATATAAGGTTTCTTAGAAAAGTCCACTTTGATAATAGTTTTAAATAAAGATTTAGCGCCAAATCTGTGAACCTGCTTTCTCATTGTTTCCATAAGTTTCGGACCCGAAATACCATTTTCAAAACCCGGATAATTTTCTATATCAGTAGTTATCATTAACTGTCCGCCGGGTTGTGTACCTTCAAAAATAATCGGTTCAAGACTTGCTCTTGCAGTATACAGCGCAGCAGTAAAGCCCGCAGGTCCCGAACCAATAATAATTACTCTGTGATGATTAGTAACATTTTCATTCATAGTTTTTTGATTTAATTATTATTTATATTTTTCAATTTTTTCTTTTATATTATGACTATTGGGACTTAACTCATATGCTTTCTGCCAGTATTTTAAAGCATTGGTTTTATCTTTCATTGCCTCATAGACATCTCCAAGATGGTCATTCACAACCGCACTGCCTGAATTTATTTTTAAAGACCTGAGTATATAATCCTCAGCAAATTCATATTCTCCCAGTTTAAAATATATCCACCCTATTGTATCGAGAAAATTGGCATTTTTCGGGTCTTTTTGTATTGCTCTTTTAGCCATCTGAAGTGCTTTGTCAAGTTTTACTCCGCGAACAGATAAATTATATGCATAGTTATTTAAAACAAGAGGGTCATCGGGACTGATTTTTAACGCTTTTTCATACATAGACTCTGATTCCACATAACGTTTTAATGTATTATAAACCAATCCAAGAGTAGAAAGCAACGAAACATTCTCCGGTTCTGTCTCTAATGCCCGCTCATAATAAAAAACCGATTCATCAAGTTTTGAAAGTCTTTGCAGAGCCATTCCGTAAAAATAATTCATTCTGAAATCATTAACAGATAACGGTAATGCTTTCTCGAGTACGGATATTACTCTTTCATTATTACCTTTGTTCAGATATGAATAAGCAATTTGGATGTATGCTTCCGTTATTGTATCAGCATATAATAATGATTTGTCAAAATAATCAAAATAATTATCTTTATTTTCCACAATACTGATAGCACCAAGATAAAAGTAAGGTTTCCAATTTCCTGGATAATTGTTTAATATATCGTTAAAAATACTTTTTGCAATTGTAATTGCCTCATTATCCTGAGAGATGAGATTAAAATAGATCTCTCCCATTTGAACTTTTTCTTCATAATTAAGTTCGTTTTTTCCAATTACATTTGCAAAGACGGAGAATCCCTCCTCGGGCTGATTATTAAGAAAATATAATTTGATTAATTCAGTCTGCAGATTTTTGTCTTCGGGGTTTATAGCGAAAATTTCTTTATAGACAGACAAGGATTTTTCATAATAACCAAGTATTCTTAACAAAGCAGCATATTTCAGCATATTGGATGTTTCGTAACGGTCTAATTTTAAAACGTATTGAATTACCTCAAGAGCTTTTTCATAATTTTTATAATTAAGATAAATTTCATACATCCTCCGCAGCACTTCATAATCAAATCCATATTCATCGGTAATTTTTTCATAAATATTTATTGCGCGTTCCGTGTTTTTCTGTTCTTCATAAATTCTTGCAAGTGAATATGCAATAGTAATATCTTCCGGGTAAGTTTTATATAACTGTTCGTATATATCAGTTGCCTCTTTTACCTTGTTTAATCTTATCATTATATTCGATTTATGAAGAAGATAATCTTTGTTAATTCCGTCAGAGAACAATGCTTTGTTAATTTCTGTCAGAGACTCTTTATATTTATCGAGTTTATAATAAACCAGAGAAATAGCAAAATAAATTCCTGAAGCAGTATCATATTTCAGAGCCTCCTTATAGTCTTCAAGTGCGTAAATATAATTTCCCTGTAATTCCTGAGTTTTACCTTCAATAAAATAAATCAGGGCTTTGGAATTTAATTCATTTTCAAATACCTGTGCATTTATCTGCCAGAACGGGATAAATAAGAAAACTACAAGAATTATTATTTTTATAATCTTAATCAAAATAATTTATCACTAAAAATAAATTTAATCCCTTTAACACAAAAGGCAAAATTTTACCGTTTCCGGACGGGGAATTAATCCATTACTACTTAATTTCTGCGTAAAACGGTAAAAAATTATAAAACAACATTACGAATTTGGGAAACAAGACATATTCGATGTTAAATGAAAACTTAACCTCAACGATAACATGAACGCAAAGAAAAAACGGGAATACTATATTTTAATACTAAATAATAACTAAATCTAACAGAATATAAGCAATACGTATTAGAAAAACGAAGTATATTTGATGTGCAATGTTTTCTCAAAGAAGCCGTATCTTTGTAAATGAAAATAGTACTGTTCCATTATAATGTATTATATAATCAACTTCATTTTTAAATTTAAAGAGTTATATTTGAAAACGGAAGATAAAAATATTTTTAATATGGAAAATATTCAGTTAATTTTATACACAGTATTTGGAGTATTAGCGATTTTTTCTGCTATTATGATGATTACACGGCGAAATCCGATTGCAAGTGCATTATGGCTGATATTTAATTTTTTTAT
This sequence comes from Ignavibacteria bacterium, assembly GCA_016929695.1. Lineage (GTDB taxonomy): Bacteria > Bacteroidota > Ignavibacteria > Tepidaquicellales > Tepidaquicellaceae > Tepidaquicella. The sequence goes on along the minus strand of JAFGII010000080.1, from coordinate 3,292 downwards.
GATATCAGGACTTTATTTCTTGCTGAGAGCCCAGTTTATTGCAATAATTCAAATTCTGGTGTATGCAGGTGCTATTATGGTTTTATTTATTTTTGTAATTATGCTTTTAAAACTGACGGATGAAAAAAAATTAAGTGAAATAATGACATATCAAAAAATAACTGCAATATTATTTTCAATTTTATTAATGGCATTACTCGTATTTACAGTTTACGTAAATTTTGCAGATAAATATACAGAAATTAGCACAGAAGCTGAAACGATAAGTAAAGCAGAAAATCTTGGCAGAGAATTGTTTTTGAAATATGCTTTTCCTATAGAGGCAATTGGTTTGCTTCTTCTTGCGACTATTGTGGGGGCGGTTGTTTTGGCAAAGAAGAAATTTGAATAGTTGTTGGTTAATTTGTCAAACTACAGAAATCACATAATTTAATTACTTTTTTCAGGTTTGTGCCGGTTATTACAATTCCTGTAATTGTCAGATAATATCAAAACCCGTATATTTTCTAAGAACTTTTGGAACGAGAACATGTCCGTCTCCCGTTTGGTTTGCTTCAAGTAAGGCAACCATTAATCTTGAGGTTGCAAGTCCCGAACCGTTCAATATATGAACAAGTTCAGTTTTTGTTTTTCTGTTTTCAAGTAATTTTTTATAACGGATTAGTCCCCTTCTTGATTGAAAATCAGTACAGTTACTGACGCTTGATGCTTCCAGCCATTTATTTTCAGCATAAGACCAAACTTCAATATCATAACATTTACTTGCCGAAAATCCAAGGTCACCTGTACATAATTCAATTACTCTGTAATAAATCTTTAATTCATCAAGTATATAGCAGGCATCATTAAGCATTTTTTCTGTTTCTTCGCAGGATGTTTCGGGGGTGCAGAAAGTTACAAGTTCAACTTTGTTAAATTGATGGACCCTCAGGAATCCTTTTGTATCCTTACCGTAACTTCCTGCTTCTCTCCTGAAGCAGTTTGTAAAACCGCAGTATTTTAAAGGAAGTTCATCCTGTTTTAAAATTTCATTTCGGTGAATATTAATAATAGGAACTTCAGCCGTAGGAATTGCAAATAAATCATCAGGTTCAATTCTGTACATATCTTCTTCAAATTTAGGGACTTTCTCGGCAGCTTCCATAGATTTTCTGTTTACAAGTACAGGTGTTATTACTTCTATATAGCCGCGCGAAATATGTGTATCCAGCATAAAATTTATTAATGAACGTTCTAAAGTCGCACCTTTCCCTTTATAGAGCGGGAACCCGCTTCCGCTGATTTTTGCTCCCCGCTCAAAGTCAATAATATCGTTTATTTTACCAAGTTCCAGATGGTCTCTAATTTTATAATTGAACTTTTTGGTTTCTCCCAATTTTCTAACTTCAATATTATCTTCGGGTGATTTACCGTACGGGATATTTTCACCCGGAAGAGCCGGGATATAATATAACAAGTTCCGAATTTCCAGATCAAGTTTTTTTAATTCTTCATCAAGTAATTTAATATCATCGGCAACATTTTTCATTTCTGCAATTTTATCCGCAGCATCTTCTTTTTTTGCTTTAATTTTTCCGATTTCGTCAGACATCTTGTTTTTATATTCTTTCAAATATCCAGATTTTTTTATATATTCCAGTCTTTTTTTGTCTATTTCCTGAATCTTCAGTATTTCTGATGTATCTTCATTACGGAGTTTTAATTTTTCAACTACAAAATCCGGATTTTCTCTGATTAATTTTATATCAAGCATCGAAATATTTTTTTAATTATTGTAAAATTACTTATAAGTTGAAAGTCTATCAAGTTAATAAGTTTGCGGAGTAATAAAGTTTATAAAAAAGTAATTGTTTACTAAACATTAATAAAGGAAGGAGGTCACGGAAAAAATAAAAAACCGTGACCTGAAATATTTAAATGAAAACTTATTTCTTAGTACCGAGATAAAAAGATATTCCGCCATAAAAACTAACTGACCCGATTGTCCTGTCAGATGTAATTAAAGGATTGAGAGCGGTTTTTGCTTCATCATTAAGATACATCCAGGCATTACTATCACTTTCCCAGGTACTTTTTAAAATTAAATTATTTATGTCGAACCTTGTTCCAAGAACAAACCCTACAATCTGATTAAATCTGTGAGAAAACTGCATATGAGCGCTTACTCCCATTCTGAAATTGCCGTGAAATGTGTTGAATGTTTCATTACCATTTAAAGGTGTATTGATTATTCTTCCCGTTATATCGGAAGCAGTGATACCCAGACCCCAGGCAAAATTAGTAATAAAGTAATTATCTAAAAAAACTTTGTATTCTGCTCCGAATGCTGCATATGGAAGGTTAATTCTCAGATAACTCTGCCCTGGGATTCTGCCTGGTGTTACGAAATTTTTGGGCCAGGGAGGATTAAAAGTACCTACATCGTAAGCAATATTTTCTGATGTTTGATAATGATTGTAACCAAGAATCAAGTATAAATCCATAGTTGTTGTCTTAGATACTTTACCGAGACAAAAATTACCTTTTACCATAGTTGTAAATCCGTCATTCTGGGAATAATTTTTGAACCTATAAAAATCCAAATGTGAACTACCCTCTAAATCGAATAAAGATAAACTATATCCGCCAGTTGTTTCAATAGAAAAGCGCGGCAGTCTGAATTTTTTTTCAGTAGATGTCTGGGGGTAAACATTTATTATACCAACCAGAAAAATAATTATTAAAAGGAATAATGATTTTTTCATATTTTAATCCTTCCTTGTTTATTAAAATTTATAATAAAAAATTTTTTATGATGAATGGGATTATCTGCTGCAAAAATTTTATAAACACTGAATTCATTTGTATCTGACCTGAATATCATAGAAATCTTAATTTGATTTAATAATTAATTTTTTTTATAAGTTTTCTTATTAAGAACTAAACATTATGTATTATTAATTTATGAATAAAAAAATCAAAATTCTATCAAAATTTTATTATATAATAATTTAATTCTTAACTCATCAAGTTCTGCGCAAAATAGCGAAAATTATAAACTAGCATTATGAATTCGGGACCCAAATTATATTTAATGTTAAATGTGCAATGAAAATATTACCGCTAAGACACGACGGACTCAAAGTATATGTAGAAGATTATATGCAAAAACGCGGCGAACTAAATGAAGCTCCCCGCCGCAAGCAACGGGGTATCTTCTTAGAATCTTTTCAGAATAAGCTGAGTTGCTCCGTTTTATACAATTGTTTGTATTCTCCTGTATTTCCTTGCTTTCTAACATATTCTGTTATTG
>JAFGII010000079.1 GCA_016929695.1 Ignavibacteria bacterium | reverse complement strand
TTCTTATATTAATACGGTTACATTAATTATGAGTCAACAATATAATTTCGCCCTCTCACATGGTTACATTATTTGTGAGTCAATGCGTTTCTCGTTTTTTTTGCTGATAGTAGCATTTTATTAGAGTAAATATTGTTATATTAATAACTAATTTTTATTAAGATATTTTATGTTTTCAAAAAGATTTTTTGTTTTGTTATTATTGATAGGCGGGATAGTGAAAGCGGGGACAAATCCTTTTTATTACGTCAGTCCGATGCCCGAATCCGATTACAACAAGAAAGAGACAACAATAATTTTAAAGACTCTTTCTATGCCTTCGGAGAATGTGATTAAATCGGCAGACTTCATAAATGTAAAAGGCTCGCTGAGCGGAGAAGTTAAAGGAAAAATTATTTTTTCTCATCAGGAAAATTACATTATATTCAAGCCGGACAAACCATTCCAAAATGCAGAGACAGTTACAGTCAAAGTAAAGAACAACGGCGACATCTTTCAATTCAAATTCAATATAGAAAAAATTACCGTTACTGAAAAATTCAGCAGTCTTGAACTTGAATTGAATGATGCGAGGATGGAATACGGTGAGCAAAGAAATGTAAAGCCGAGTGATTCCCTGCCCACGAATTTTCCGCCGATAACCGTGAAGCAATACGGACAGACTGCTCCGGGGAAAGTTTTTCTAAGTAATTTCAAAGTGTTCGGGCTTTACGGAGCATATCTGATGATATTAAACAACAACGGCTCGCCGTTTTTTTATGAGGCAAAAACAAACAACTGTTACGACTTCAAGAAGCAGCCGAACGGTTTGCTGACATACGCTGATTACAACAAGAAAATGTTTTACGGGCTCGACACAAATTACATCGTCGTTGACAGTTTCTATGCGGGCAACGGCTACACGACCGACGAGCACGAACTTGTGATAATGACGAACGGACATTATTTTGTTCTGATTTACGACCCGCAACTTGTGAATATGAGTCTTATAATTCCCGGCGGAGATACTGCGGCGGTAGTAATCGGCTTGGTTGTGCAGGAACTCGATGAAAATAAAAACGTAGTTTTCCAGTGGAAGAGTTGGGACCACTTCAGCATACTCGATGCGACAGGGCTCGATTTTACGGTACATACGATTGATTATGTTCACGGAAATGCGATAGAGGTTGACGATGACGGGCACATAATGTTTTCAAGCAGGAACCTTGACGAGGTTACAAAAATTAACAGACAAACAGGAAACATCATCTGGCGCTTCGGCGGAAAGAATAATCAATTCACGCTCACGAACGACACGATGTGGTTTTACAGGCAGCATTCAATCAGAAGGGTTCACGGCGGGAAAGTGATTCTCTACGACAACGGAAATTTTCATATTCCGAAATTTTCGCGGGCTGTGGAATATTATCTCGACGAAGTGAATAAACTTGCGACGCAGACCTGGCAATACAGAAACACTCCTGACGTTTACGCATCGGCAATGGGCAACGTTCAGCGGCTGCCGAATGGCAACACTATTATCGGCTGGGGCTACACGAATGCTACCCGCGTAACGATGACGGAAGTGAACGCCGCAGGCACTAAGTTATACGAAATCGAATTTCCGAATGCCGTTGTTTCATACCGAGCATTCAGGCACGAGTATAAAGAAAGTATTCCGACGATTATTGGTAAGACAAACAACGAAGTTCCTTCACAATTTTCTCTCTCGCAAAATTATCCGAACCCCTTCAATCCTTCTACGAAAATAAAATTCAGCGTTCCTGAAAATTCCGTCAGCGAAAATATTTCGTTAAAAATATTTGACATCACGGGCAAGCAAGTGGAAATGCTTTTGAGCCTCGCCCTGCCCGCAGGCAATTACGAAATCGAATGGAACGCATCTTTTTATTCGTCAGGGATATACTTCTATCAATTGTCATCAGGGAATTTCACCGAGACGAAAAAAATGATTCTTCTAAGATAAAAACATATTAGTTAAATCATAATAAATAGTGCCAAATCTGATATAAAACATTTGACTAATTCATAAGGAAATTCTTAGGCAAGCCCCAAAAATAAAACAAGTTAATATTTTTATTTATCATCTGTATATTCCTATATATTCTTCATTACTGATTTATTTTTTATAATAATGTTTACTGCATAAGTTTGCCGGTAATAATCAAATTCACCTTGACGAATGATAGATTTTGAATTTTATTCGGTTATTTGAATAAATTTATTGTACCGGATAAGACTATTCTAAACACAAAGTTATTATATCATCCTGTCAAAATTTAAATATTTATAAAACATTATATTATGCTAATTCCGTCAAGGCATTTATTATAACAATGATTGATTAATAAAACTTCATTTATAAGTTGAATATATAAAAATTATTTTTTAGTTTATAACGTATAGAAGAAAGGAAAAAGAAAATATAACTAAAAAGGGAAAGACATAGATATAAATTGGATTTTATTCATTGACTCTGAAATTTAAAAACAAACATTTTTTCAGAATATAAAATCCCGAAGGAGGGAAAAAAATGAAAAAAATCTATCTCTTGGTTCTACTGATTCTTTTATCAGCCCCCGAACTTTATTCCCAGTTTGCCTATGAAAATCCTGTATGGATAAAAAATAATACGGGAACCGCACTAACTGATATTCAGGTACTGCTGAAGATTAACACACAGGAACTGATATCAAACGGCTGGATGCAATCTGACGGCAGGGATATAAGATTTACAACAACCTGCGGAGGAACGAGTTTCATTCCGTATTTAATTGAAGGATATCTCAATACCGACAGTACTGCAATCTGGGTAAAAGTGCCTTCAATTGGTGCAAATGATTCTACACTTATTTATCTTTATTATGGTAATTCTTCCGCAACTCAAATGAGTACACTTTTAGTCTTTGACGGTCCGCATTCCTCAACTGACAGTGTGATGATTACTTCAACTAATACAGTCAGCAATTGTCAGCGCGGATTCAGATTTACTGCAAATGAAGATATACTTGTCGGGTATTTCGGAAAACGTATTCCGAATGCGACTCAACGTTACCTGACTCTCTTTGATTTTAACACACAGGCGATACTGGCACAGATACAGGTAGATGCCGGAACAGCAGGAACATACAATTATAATGTTCTTCCTACTCCGCTTTGGCTAAAGTCAGGTCAGCAATATATTATGACATTATTTAACGGTGCCAGTGATATGTATTATTACGGAACGAGTTCCCAAATAGGTCAACATTTAACTTATGGTGATATGCGTTATTGTAACAGTTGTACACAGAACACATTCCCAACATCTGTTCTGACTAATTATCATTATGGGACTCCTGATTTTCTGTATTTCACAAAACAAAACGTTACACCTGCACCGACATTCACTATCCTTCCGCCGGCAGATACTGTTACACCTGCTGCTCCGTTGAATCTGACAGCAACTCCCGATGATGCATCGGCATATCTGGAATGGGTTCAAAATGCGGAATTTGATGTTATTGTATACAAAATATACATTAATACGTCGAATAATCCCGGAACAGCAACATTACTTGATTCTGTGTATTATCCCGATACAACTTATAATGCAACCGGACTTACGAACGGTATCACATATTATTTCTGGGTAACGGCAACAGATAATTACTGTGAGCCGAGAACCAGCGAATTCAGTGCAGTTGCCAGCTGTACTCCGGTATTTGTTAAGAAACTGACTTCGGAAATTCCTTCGGTATTCAAACTTTGCCAGAATTATCCCAATCCTTTCAATCCAATGACAAAGATTCAATTCGATATTCCTAAAGAATCTTATGTCGAAATTAAATTATATGATATAACCGGAAGGGAAGTTGCGATAATGGTAAGAAATTCCTATAGAGCAGGTTCTTACATAATTGATTTTAATTCGGGTTATTTACCGAGCGGAGTTTATTTCTATTCTATGATAGCAGGTGATTTCAAAGAAGTTAAGCAAATGGTAGTTTTAAAATAAGATTTACAATTTCAAATCTCAATTGTCAGGGCTGATAAGAAAAGATTGAATCCCGGCACATATAATCTGCCGGGATTTCTTTTATGCAGGAATGATAAAATCTGATTTACTTTTAAATATATGGGGAAGTTATATAACTAAAATGGAGAATGCAAATTTCATTAAATAAACGAGATTATTTCTGTTTAATGGAGATTTTAATTCCGTCCATTGTTTTTGAATTTCAATTAATTATTAAAAATCTAAAATTGAAGTATGAGTATTATTGTCAGTCTAATTGCTTTATTTATTTTCGCACTGTTTGATTATTTCGGATATACATATTTTTATTTTCTTAGTAAAGTAAAATTATACAGGGTTTTGCAGGGCGTGTTTCAAGCAACGTTAACAATATTATGTTTATTATTCGGAGGTATAAAAGCGGCAATAATATTCAATCTGTTATGGTGGACATGGTCTGCTGACTGGATATTTTATTTATACTGTTTGATTTTTAATTTCAGGGGAAATAGAAGAGACTGGCTTCAACCGTTCAGAGGATATGTCAGGTGGGCGTTCTGGACGCCCGTCGGACTCACTCAACTTCTTTTTAAAGGAAAAGAGAAAGTCAGAATATCTGAAAACGAATATAAGAAACATTATAGAATAATAAAACCTGCAGCACTCATCATTCAGTCAGTTATAGGAGCGGTATTATCCGTACTCGTTTATTATTATCTGTAAAAAAATACCTCATCAGGCGAAAAGTATGCCGGATGAGGTATTGATTAAAATCTTTAAAATTTTAAAACTACCTGACGAGTATCATTTTCTTAATATCAGTAAAATTATTCACCATCAACCTGTAGAAGTAAACGCCGCTTGGCAGATTTGATGCATCGAAGTCTGTAATGTATGAGCCGGCCGTTTGATTTTCATTTACTAAGGTCGCAACTTCTTTGCCCAATACGTCGAATACTTTCAAAGTTACAATCCCGTTTACAGGAATATCATAAGATATTTTTGTTGAAGGATTAAAAGGATTAGGATAATTCTGATTCAGAATGTAAGATTTCCGTATTTCAGAATTATTTATGATACCGGTAGTTATTCCACAGGGAATATCTTTATTCCAGTAATATGCAACTTCGGAATTCGATAATGCTCTTCTGTACAATCTGAATTCATCCATTTTTCCGATAAAAGTTGCTGAGGACGAATACCCGCCAACTTTAAATCCTGTGCCTGTCGGTATATTTAATTGCGACTGGTTTACTGTTCTTACCAGCGTACCGTTTTTAAAAGCTTTTATACTATGTGATGCAGAGTCATAAACAAATGTCACAACCGTGGGAGCAGGACCAATGCCCGGGACTCTAACGGTTGTTATTCCCGTCCCGCTCAATTGCAGACTATCCCGTCCTGCTACACCGTTATGGAAACACCTGAACGAATTTGCTCCGGCATCTCCGAATAAATAATAAGCAGAGCCGCTGGTTGAAGTTGGAATTGAAAGCCACATACTTATTGTCCAGCTTGATTGTCCGAGATTGCAATTCCATCCTGTCGTAACACCGCCGTCAACTGCACCTGTGCTCATAAGACATGAATCAAACTGTCCGCCGGAAGTTATTGTCTGGTCATTGTAACCCGCTGGATTAAATCCTACACCCGGTGAAGCACAATTCGGTACAGCGGCGTATATGGGTTTGTCTTCAAATTTGTAATAAATGTAATCCGGTGTCGGAGGTGCCGCTGGTATTACATCCACACCAAAATTCACAATTGAACCGTCGCCTCCTGAATATGGAACAAACGGACATCCGCCTACTGACCATACTCTTCTGTAAGGTGATAAAGCATTTTGTCTTAAATACATCCCTGAACCGGTCCCTGCACATTGCCCGACAAACAGTACTAAACTTTTTGTCGGGTCATAAAGATACGGATGATCTAAGGTTATGCTTACCCAGCTGTTTGATGAAGCGGTTAAAGTAACAGAAGACCTTTTATAAACAGTGTCATATGGTCCGGGATAAAAAGCTCCTGATGTAAGAGATGTAATCGTACTCTGAGCCAATAAAATATGTAGATTTGTGTATGTCCTTGTACCGCCGGTCGTAATAAAGAAATATACTTTAGTAATCTGGTTTCCGGGAGGCAAAGGAGCGGGCTGATTGAAATCACCTGCAAGGAAAAGCCAGTTTACTGCTTTGCCTGCTGCCTGTCCGAAAGGAAAAGTATTACTGGAACTTCCTACATTATTATAATTATAATACTGAGGAGTTTGTGCATTAATATTAGACGACAATAAAGTTAAAAATATTATTGCACATGTCAAAGATATAAAAGACTTTCGCATAAATCCTCCTTTGATTTAATTTGCGAAAAATATTTAAAAAATTATTTTCTCATCAGCATTAATGTAAGTAAAATTTATATTTATATCAAGTATTTTATTTACATATCATAATTTAGGTTTTCTGGGTAAAATGACTGTATATGTGCATTGATTGTGGTTATATAAATAACCACTATATTTTTTAAAATTAATTGTCGGATATTTTCATATATAAGGAAATAAATAAAAAACCTCCCTAAGTTATAAATTCGGAAGGTTTATCTGGACTTTTTGATTCTTTCTGATTGAATAATAACTTTATTTAGTAACCATTGTTGCTTTATTTATTTTTATTTCTTCTACCGGTCTGTCCATGGTTCCGGTTCTTGTTTTACCTATTTTTTGAACTACATCCATTCCGTCTATGACTTCTCCAAAAACGGCATGCTTTCCGTCAAGATGTGGTTGCGGAGCAAGGCAGATGAAAAACTGTGAGTCACCTGTATCAGGTCCTGCATTTGCCATTGAGACAATTCCGGCTTTGTTGTGTTTTAAACCGGGTCCAAATTCGTCTTTAATTCTTGTACCAGAGCCGCCTCTGCCTGTGCCTGTCGGGTCACCGGTCTGTATCATAAAATTGTCTATTACTCTGTGGAATATAATACCGTCGTAAAATCCTTTTTTTACTAATCCCGATATATGCTTCGCTGTCATTGGTGCTTTATCAGTGAACAATTTTATTTTTATTATACCCATCGATGTTTCGAGTTTCATTATGTTACCACCCTTGTTTTCTTCCTTTACTGCTTCATCCTCTGTTTTTGATAATGTATCCTGTTTTGCGGTTGTATCTTTTTGTTCTTCCATTTTTTGTTCGATTTTATTGGTTGTGTTCTGTGTTTGTTCTTTCTTCGGTTCCTCTTGCCGGCAGGAAATAATCAGGCACGGAAAAAATACAATCACAAGAAATGCAAGTAGTATCTTCATTTTATTTCTCCTGTTAATTATAGTTTAAAATTGTTTTAAGAATCTTATGTCATTTTCGTAAAACATTCTTATATCGGGAACCCCGTGTCTTATCATTAAAGTCCTTTCGATTCCCATACCGAATGCATATCCTGAATATATTTCAGAGTCATAGCCTACGAATTCAAACACATTCGGGTCAACCATTCCGCATCCCAGTATTTCAAGCCATCCTGTATATTTGCATATACGGCATCCTTTGGATTTACAAAGATAGCATTCAACGTCCATTTCAGCAGAAGGTTCTGTGAAAGGAAAAAAACTCGGTCGCAGTCTCGTTTTTAATTCTTTACCGAAAAATTCTTTCGCAAAATAATCGAGTGTACCTTTTAATTCTCTGAACGATACTTTTTTATCTACGTAAAGCCCTTCAACCTGATGGAACATTGAAAGTGAGCGGGAACTAATTGCTTCATTGCGGTAACATTTACCCGGTACAATTACCCGGACAGGAGGAGGCTGATTTTCCATAATTCTGATTTGTGCGGGAGACGTATGTGTCCTTAGTAAATATCTTTTGTCTTTAACTTCGCTTTTTACATAGAATGTATCTTGCATATCTCTCGAAGGATGATGCTCGGGTGTGTTTAGTGCATCAAAGTTGTGATATTCATCTTCAATTTCAAGACCTTCGTAAACCTTAAAACCTATTCTCTCGAATATTCTTGATATGTCTTCAAGAGCCTGACTTATCAAATGTTTTGAACCGAGATTGAATGTTCTACCGGGAAGAGTTACATCTATATCTGCCATCCCGTCATTTTTTTTCTCAAAATCAGATTTCTTCTCATCAAAAATTTTCTGTGCAAATAATTTAAGTTCATTTAGAGATTTACCAACAGGTGCCTTTACGGATTTGTCGACAGATTTCATTTCTTCAAAAAGTTCATTTATTAATCCGTTTCTTCCAAGATATTTTATTCTGAACTGCTCGAGTTTATCCGGTGAATTTATATCGCTTTTAATATCTTCAATCTGAATTTTTGTAAGCCGGATTTTTTCAAGAATATTCATTTTTAAATATGGTTAAATTAAAAGGGCTGTTGTTTTTAGGGATGTTCCAAAGATCCGAAGAATGTTGTTCAGGGATGCATCGGGGGAACAGCCCCGGAAATATTAGTCTAATACGTATTTAACTATTTTACTAAATGCCTGTGGATTATTGTATGCTAAGTCTGCTAATGTCTTTCTGTTTATATCGACATTCTTTCTGTGTAATGCACCCATTAACTGTGAATAGGTTGTATCATTCAGTCTTGCAGCTGCGTTTATTCTTGAAATCCAGAGATTTCTGTATACACGCTTTTTTTGTTTTCTGTCTTTGTATGCGTGGGTTAATCCTTTCTCAACAGCATTTTTTGCTACAGTATATACCTTACTTCTGGCACCCCAGTATCCTTTTGCTGATTTTAAGATTCGCTTTCTCCTTGCTCGGGATGCAACTTTGTTTCTTGATCTTGGCATTTATGCTCCTTTCATAAAATTGAGGTAATCTTTCCTTTAAGATTTTTTAGAACCTCTTCTTTTTTTTAAAAAAATTATTCGGCAAGAATCATATTCTTGACTCGTTTTGAGTCTTCCGTTGCAACTAAAGTCGCAGTGCGGAGTTTACGTTTCCTCTTAGCCGATTTTTTTGTTAATATGTGGCTCCTGTGGGATTTTTCCCTTTTCAGTTTGCCGGTGGCAGTCACTTTGAATCGTTTTTTTGCTGCCCTGTTTGACTTCATTTTTGGCATTTGTATCCTGTGTTATTATTTTGTGTTTTCTGTTTTTTCAAATGTAACCTGCTGTTTACTCGTTAAAGAAGCTATCTTGGATTTATCCGGGACTAAATATGTAATTAGCATTTTCCCTTCCATCTTTGGCTTCATTTCTATTTTACTTATGTCTTTTAATTTATCCAGAACCTCAGCAAGTAATTTTTCTCCAATTTCAGGATGAGTTATCATCCTACCTTTATATATAACACTCGCTTTCACTTTGTGTCCGTCGAGTAAAAACTGACGGAGATGTTTTGTCTTGAATTCTATATCGTGAGTATCCGTGTTAGCATTAAACCTGATTTCTTTCACCTGAACTACGGACTGATTCTTCTTGGCAAGTTTATCCTTTTTCTGTTTTTCGTAATTATATTTACCGAAGTCTATTATTTTGCATACCGGAGGCTTCGACTTAGGTGATATTTCCACCAAATCCAAACCCTTTGAAAATGCTAATCCCAGTGCATCATTATTAGACATAATTCCTAAAGAAACACCGTTATCGTCAATAACGCGAACCTGTGATGCAGTTATTTCTTTATTAACTCTTTCCTTTTGTATTTTTTCTTTTATGTAGATTCTCCTTAATTTATTTAGTAATTATATGATTTTTCATTAACTAGTAAGTTAATGTTTTGAATAAACTCTTTCAATTCTATTTTTCCTATATCACCTTTTTTATGCTGTCTGACGGATACTGTGCCGTTTTCTTTCTCTTTGTCTCCGATAACCAGCATAAAAGGAATCTTTCTATTTTCTGCCTCACGAATTTTATATCCTATTTTTTCATTTCTTGTATCATTTTCGGCTCTCAAATTATAAGAATGTAATTCATTTAGTATCTTTTCTGCGTAATCATTGACTGAATCGGTGATGGTCAGAATTACTACCTGAACCGGGGATAACCAGACGGGAAATGCACCTGCAAAATGTTCTGTAATTATACCCATAAATCTTTCATAACTTCCGTAAATGGCACGGTGAATCATCACAGGTCTGTGTTTCTTCCCGTCGCTGCCTTCGTAAGTTAAATCAAATCTTTCAGGTAACTGGTAATCGAGTTGAACGGTAGCAAGCTGCCAAGTACGATTCAGTGCGTCTTTTATATGAACATCTATTTTCGGTCCGTAAAATGCTCCGTCTTTTTCATTTACTATGTAGCTTACTTTGTTTTCGTCAAGAGCCGATTTCAGGGCTTTCTCGGCTATATTCCAGTCTTCGACCGCTCCCATTGCTTCATCCGGTCGGGTTGATAAAAAATAGTTTGGAGTAAATCCGAATGTATAATATATATCCTTCATCAGGTTGAGAACTCCCGATATCTCCTGCTGTATCTGTTCAGGTGTGCAAAATATGTGCGCATCGTCCATCGTAATCTGCCGGACTCTGAACATACCGCCTAACGCTCCGCTGATTTCGTTTCTGTGTAGTCTCCCGATTTCGCTTAGTTTTATTGGCAGGTCTTTGTAGCTTCTTATCTTGCTAGAATATACTAAAGTACCCTCGGGACAATTCATCGGTTTCAGATATAATTTTTCTGTTTCACTTTCGATTTTAAACATATTCTCAAGGTAATGCTCTGTGTGTCCCGAAGTTTTAAATAATTGTTCTTTAACAATTATTGGAGTGTTGATCTCGAGATATCCGTATTTATCATGCAGTTCTCTTGAAAATTTTTCAAGTTCTCTAAAAATTATCATACCGTTAGGCAGCCAGAAAGGTGCTCCCGGGCTGACTTCGTGGAACATAAAAAGATCAAGGTCTTTGCCGATTTTTCTGTGGTCTCGTTTTCTTGCTTCTTCGAGTTGTCTTAAATATTCATTGAGCTCTTTTTTCGACGGGAAACTGATTCCGTATATTCGCTGAAGCATTTTGTTATTTTCATCTCCGCGCCAGTAAGAACCTGATACTGAAAGCAGTTTTACAGCCTTTAATTTTGATGTTGAAGGTAAATGCGGACCTCTGCATAAATCGGTAAATTCACCCTGACTGTATAATGAAACAATTTCCTCATCCTGAGCTATGGTCTCCAGTATTTCGACTTTGTATGAATCTTTTCTTTTTGTCTTAAAAAATTCAATTGCTTCCTGTCTTTGCATTTCAATCCTTTCAGGTACGAGCCCTCTGTTGGCTATTTCCAGCATTTTCAACTCGATTTTTCTAAGGTCTTCTTCTGAGAATTTATGCTCACTGTCAACATCATAATAAAATCCGGATTCGATTGCTGGCCCGACTCCGAATTTTGCACCCGGATATAGTTCCTCTATTGCCTGCGCCATTATGTGAGAAGAGGTATGCCAGAAAGTCTCTTTTCCTTTTTCCGAATCGAATTTGTGAAATATGATTTTTGCATCTTCATTTACAGGTGTATTTAAATCAACAGTTTTGTCGTTTAGTTCGGCTACGAGTACCTGTGATGCGAATTTTGTGCTGATTTCATTCGCTATATCTAAACAGGTAATACTTTTATTAAACTCCTTTATAGAGTTATCCGGAAATGTTATTCTTACTTTTTCCATTAATTTAAATGTTCCTATAAAAAAAAATTGTGGGCGGTAATGGAGTCGAACCAATGACCTCTACGATGTCAACGTAGCGCTCTAACCAACTGAGCTAACCGCCCTTAGTTTAACATTAAATTTATGCATTTATAATGGTTTTTTCAATTACTTTTTTTTTACAGGTAATAAAAATGAAGTTTAGAGTTAAATATAAAAAAACATTAGTAAGGAATAGAAGTCAGTTATGAAAATAATACTGTCCAAAAGAATTAAGGTTCTTATTTTGAGTGTTCAGATTATTTGTAATTATTTGATTGTTGGACAAAATTAATATTTTTTCAATCATTAAAATCTGTTTCAAACTGTTGTTATTTTATATAACTGAATTCTTTAACTAATTTCTAATAAAGAGCCCTTTAGAATATTTTATCAGGTCAGATGGTTTGTTCAAAATCCATCTTATTATCATCTTAGTGATAAAATACGGATACATCTTCATTATACGTCTAAATACTTTGAAATTGCTCAGATACATACTCTCCATTTTGTATCTGACTTTTTCAATTTGCCTTGAGGTCAGATGTTTTGTCTGTACATTAATTTCATAACAGTCATATTTCGAAAAATTATCTGGATTCGTGATTAGTCCTTGTCTCATCAGTTCATTCCTTATTCCGGTGTTGGGATAAGGAGTTATTACATTATATACTGGTATGTCAATTTCCATTTCCTTCGCAAATTCAGCATTTTGAAGAATAGTTTCTTCTGTGTCTTCGGGAGTACCTATGATAAATCCGCCGATTACTACAATTCCGTTTTGTTTTAAGTCGCCGACTACATCTGCAATATCATTTTTGTTGAACTGACAATTTTTATTCATAGCGGAAAGATTTCTGTCAAGCGTATTCTCTATACCCAGAAATACCCATGCAACCCCAGAGTCTGCCATTGCCTTTGCCAGACCGGGAGTATCTTTGATTCCTTTGACACCTGCCTGTGTTAAATATTTGTATTTATTTAGCCCGCTGTCTGTAATAGCCTCGCATAATGTTTTATATCTTTTACCGTCAAGTGTTATGTTGTCGTCAGTGAACACAATTGATTTTGCTCCGAATTTTGCGGCATCTTTTATATCTTCAATTACTCTTTCAATTCTGAATTTTCTGTAACTTTTTCCGTACATCATATTAATGCAGCAGAAATTGCAGTCAAACACACAACCTCTTGATGTTTCCACTGCATCAGTTTTTAGTCCCATGCTGTGAAAACCGTTCGTTCTTAATCTGATACTTCTGTCAGGGATTTTCAGACTGTCAATATTTATTAATTTTCCGGGTGGATTCGAATATACAGTTCTGTTTTCCTTATAAGTAAGCCCTGAAATCCGGGAATAGTCTTTTTTATTTTTTAATGATTTAACAAGTTCGTTGAAGGCAAATTCGCCTTCACCTTCAATAATGAAATCTACATAGTGTATATCATCACTGTTGATGATTTCATCTTTGGCAACGGTAGCGTGATAACCACCGAGCAGAGTTAGGATTTCCGGATTGAGTTTTTTAATATATCTGATGAATTCTATCGTTGAGCTGTACTGAAAAGTCATACTGGTAAATCCTACCAGTTCAGGGGCAAATTCACGAATATATTTTCTTATATAATAATAAGGTCTTTGTCTGACCGTTATTAAATCGAGTACTTTTACTTCGGCAAGTCCATTATCGAGATTTGCGGCAAGTGAGCATAATCCAAGGTTCGGAGCACGAAAAAACATATCCAGACCGAAATATAATTTTGGATTTGCAAGTAGAAGAATCCGCATAAATAAGTTTTAATTTATAAGAACAACAAGTTAATTATTATTATTAAATATATCAATAAATGCTTTAATACTTAAAAGTATTTAAAATTCAGATACATTTTGCGATAAATAATGTAAAATATTTATTTGTTTTGTCCACTAAGTGAATTAAATTTTTATATGTTGTTGATTTGATATTAAAGAGGAATGAATTCCTCTTTTCCCGATTCTTTTTCAGTTTCAGATTTTTCTTCAACTAAATCAAGCAGTCGTGTTTTAAAGCCGTAACCCATTACATCATTCACTTCGAGCAGAATCATAAATGCTTTAGGGTCTTCGTCTTTTACAATTTTTCTTAAAATACTTATTTGCTTTCTGCTAACTATGCAGAAAACAACATTCTGGGCTTTTCCTGTATATCCGCCTTCCGCATGGAATATTGTAACACCCCTGTCAAGTTCTTTAAATATTCTTTCTTTTATTAAATTTTCTGCTTTTGTAATTATATAAGCACCTTTGACGTAAGAAATTCCTTCAGCCGTTATATCAACAATTTTTGTTGTTATAAATAAATTAAGATATCCCCAGATAACAAGGTTCAAATCTTTAAAAACAATTCCTATAGTAAGAATAATTGCTGATTCGATTATCCAGTATCCTGTTCCGAGTGAAAATCCAGTGTATTGTTTTAAAATTGCAACCGGAATATCAGTTCCTCCGGTTGAGCCGCGAAATTTGAAAATTAGTCCGAGCCCGATACCAAGCAGGACTGAACCTGCTATTGAAGCCAGTAATATATTGTCAGTAAATGACCAGTATTGTGTATTAATTACCTCTTTGAAAATGTCGAAAGAGTGATATAATCTCTGTGGTTCTAATAAATCTACAAGAAAAGCCCCCACAAACATACCAAAAAATGATTTCAAACCGAATTGTTTACCGAGATATATCCAAGCAATTATAAATAATGGTATGTTGATTACTATCATCGATATACCTGCAGGAAAACCAAAAATGTGATACAGGATTTGCGAAATACCTCCGACACCGCCCGGTGCTACTTTAAAAGGAATCAGAAACCAGGAATATGATATACCGAATATTATACAACCTATTATTATACCGAAATAAGCCCCAATATTAGAAATGAATCTGTTTGTTTTTGTCTGCATGTTTAAGGAAAATTGTCTAAGTACAAAAATAATGTATTGTTTTATGAAATTTAAGTAAATTAATTAATGTCGGAAAAAGAGACAATAAATTTTCTTAATCGGATATTTGATTTTAGCAAATCAGATGAAGAGTATATTTAATCCTTTCTGAAAAATTCATAATACAACGGGTCAATAAAATCGTCCGCTTTTATTTTTATGCTGATGATTTTCCCGACATCTGTTTTTACTGGTATAAAAAATCTTCCGAATACAAAATCATTTGTTTCACAGTATAAGGTATCGTTGTTATAGTGTTTGATATATCCTATCGTATTCGGTCTCATTTCGATATTTAAAATATATTTTCCGTTGCTAAAAATTATTGACGCATTGCCCGCAGGAATATTTTGATAAGTCCCGACGAGTTCTTTCATGTCAAAAGAAGGCATTAAATATTTATTTGTGTCTGAAAGTTTTTCATCCCATTGTTTAAAATCATCTTTAATAAAAGTTATATTTCTTGAATATACAAGACTATCCCAGTTCTTAAAATCTACTCCCAGATAAAAATCGTATATCTGATAAAGAAGAGTTGTGATGATATCGTTTTCGTCATTATTTGTAAGAATAACAACTCCTGTATTTATTTCCGGCATAAAAGAAGTTCTGGAAACCATTCCGTCGTATCCGCCTGAATGTTCTATCATCAATTTACCTCTGTAATCCTGCATAAACCATCCGAGCCCATATGCCAGAAAATGTCTGCTGACAGGATTTTTCGGGTTATAAACAGGGATTCGAATTATATTTTGCGGAGTTAATGTTTTATTCAATACTGATTTTTCAACAACCTGATTTCCGTTAAATACTCCTTCATTTAATTGCATTAAAATCCAATTTGCAACATCTTTTGCGGATGAATATATACCTCCGCAAGCAGCGAGGTTATCAACTTTATTATAAGGTAAAGTTGTCATTTTAAAATTATAATTAAATGAATGGGGAGTTGCCTTGTTATCAATCTTATTTAAATCTTCTGTTTTTGTAAAGCTTCTTGTCATTTCGAGGGGAATGAGAAATCTTTCTTTAATAAATTCATCCCAGCCCATTCCTGTAACAAGCGGAATAATTTCACCTGCAATTACAAAACCCGTGTTGTTGTAACCATACCCCGTTCTGAATTCATATACGGGTATTACATAACGCAGATATTCAATTAATTCTTTTCTTGAGAATTTTGTTCCCCAGGTAAAAAAATCTCCTTGAAATGTTCCAAAACCCATTCTGTGTGTTAAGACATCGATAATATTTACACTTGAAGAAAATTTTTCATCATTTAATCTGAAATCGGGAAAGTAATCGATTATTTTATCGGTCAGTTTTAATTTTCCTTCGGCTTCAAGTATCGCGAGTGCAGTGCCTGTGAATGCTTTTGTGTTTGAAGCGATTGCGAATATTGTATTTTCGTCAACCGGTTCAGGTTTCCCGAGTTCCCTGACTCCGTAACCTTTAATGTGCACTATTTTTCCGTCTTTAATTATTGCAAGCGACATTCCGGGTACTTGCCATCTTACCATTGCCTGCTGAACATATTCATCAATAGTGAGATGATTGAATATTAGTTGTTCCTGAGGATAAAGGTTATTAGTTAAAATTAAGACTGCTAAGATTAAAAATATTTTTTTCATATTTTTATTTTTTTGTAAAAATATAATATTTGATACTGTTTTTAAAGTTACTCAAGTTGACCGCCTAATCAGGCAGCAACAAGATATTTTTTAAATTC
>JAFGII010000078.1 GCA_016929695.1 Ignavibacteria bacterium | reverse complement strand
CTGAATTTCCCCCCCGTTTCCAGTAAATTGCGCTTATAAATAAAACTCTGCAAATACTCGGAATAGGCGTACATTGTCCTTAATTTCTTTACTTCCATTTCCTTCCCGTTCTTACCAATCCTTTTCAATTTTATTACCATCCCGCAATGTTTCTCTGCTTCATATTTTGGAGTGTCGGTCTTTTTGAAAATAAAGAATAATATGTTGTTTATTTTCTTTTCACAGACAAGTTCGAAACCGCTGGCATATAGTCTCCCGTATGTTTCCACTCTCGAAATTGCCCGCTCTTCACAGCGTGCGGGAGAATGAAATATCTTTCCGGTTATTTTCAGTTTCGGAAGAACCCGTTTAACAATGAAATCAAGAAAATACATTGGATATGATATGAACGGATTAAACCTGTTTAATATTCTCTGGCGCCGCTGACTGTATGTTTCCACGCACCCGAGAAACAGACCTCCTTTGTTTAACTTTGCATTTATTGATTCAAAATACTTGTTAATCCACCTGAAATTATTCACGAGACGGAAATTCAAAATAGAATTTACCCGTTTTGGAATAATTTCGACACTGAATACACTGTCCGTATCCAGTATCACTGTTTTATCATCAAATTTTATGTTGTTCTCGACGAAGCGATATACATCTTCATCGAGTAACTTATTTAATTTAGATTTAACTTCTTGATTTAAACCTAAATCCTCCAGCCGATAAAAATCCCTTAGCATCATATTTTTTATTGTTTAGACGATAATACAAATAACCCCAAAATTCGCTAAGCTATTTGTTAAATTCCTTTATTTTAATTTAAAAAAATATTTCTAATCTTGTTGCTTAATTCAAACGATAGATTGTTAAAGAACTTTAGTTGCAACAATATAAGAATAATTTTTAAAAAATGCTTGTAGGAATATGTAACATTTTCTTGTAGGATTTTTCCTACAAGAAAAATTGCTAATTTTGCTCATCCGATGAACTTGTTCATCGGATGAGTCTGAATTTTTCAGATGGATAGTGTAAAAACTTGGAAATACTTTTTGAGAGCAGTATCGAAAAAACAAGATGAAGGTAAGTATTATATCCGGTTACCCCGAACGCGCTTTGTTTACAACTATGTTATACATTACTTTCCAGAAATAACGCCATTGTGTCTTAAGGGGATTCTTTTCATAGGCTTCGAAATAACGTCTTTCTGATTCCATAATCTCCGGTAGCAGTTTCGGCATATCGGCATAATACGGCGGAATCAGTCCGGGTTTATATTTTGTTCTTATTTGCTTCAGTTCTTCATCGTACATTTCGAAATACTGCCTGCTGAGCGGTCTTACACCTATTAACTGAACTTCGCGTTTCAGCCAGTTCAACAGCATCGGCAATTCATCTATCCAGAAAGTTCGCAGGAATTTTCCCCACGTCGTTACTCTGTAATCATTTCTGAATTTTCCCCCGATTTCAAGGAAATTATTCTGATAAACAAAACCCTGAAGATATTCTGAAAAAGCATACATCGTTCTTAATTTCCTGACTTCCATCTCATTGCCGTTTTTGCCGATTCTCCTCAGTTTTATTAACATTCCGTAAGTCGGCTCTGATTCGTATTTCGGAGTGGTTACTTTTCTTACAACGAAAAATAATAAATTTTTGATTTTCTTTTCACTTACAATTTCAAATCCGCAGGAGTATAATCTTCCGAATGTCTCTACTCTTGAAATTGCCCTGTTTTTATTATTGGTCAGGAAATAAAAAATCTTTCGTGTTAATTTAAGTTTCGGAATAACACGTTTCATAATGAAATCAATGAAGTAATACGGGTATGATATTACGGGATGGTGTTTCTTTAAAATCCTTTCGCGCCTCTGACTGTATGTTTCCACGCAGCCCAATAGTAATCCCCCGTCATTCAGTTTTTTATTTACTGCCTCGAAATACTTGTTGATTCTGTTGATACTGTTCAGTTGCTTGAAATTTATTATTGTATCAACCCTGTCTTGGATAATGTCTATACTGAAGTTGCTGTCAGTATCTAATATTACGGTTTTGTTATTAAGTTCGATGTTACTGTCAATGAAGCGATATACTTCTTCATCAAGTAAATCACTTAATTTAGACTTAACTCCGTATTTTAAATCTAATCCCTCTAACTTGTATAAATCCCTGAACATCTTATTTTAGTTTAAATTAGACAATAGTACAAATAACCCCGGTTTCTCCTAAGTTATTTGACAAAATATATATATTCAGATTTTAAAAAGCAATATCTTTTTTTAAATTTTTTGGTTCTCATTCCTGCCTGCTCCGTATAAATTTTATTACCATTCGCTTAATTTGTAAACTTTTACGCTGATTCTCGGATGAGAAATTTTGTAATCGGTAAGTATTATTGAATGGAATTATTTGTTTAATTTTAATAATTTGAATCGCAATCGTAGCTCAGTTTGGCAGAGCAGCTGACTCTTAATCAGCGGGTCGGGGGTTCGAGTCCCCCCGGTTGTACAGAGTAGTTAAAAGTTCATAACGTTTTTAAGAACCATGGAGTGGTGACATATTTATAGAAATATATCTTTGCGTCTTTGCCTCTTCGCGCCTTTGCGTGAAATAATTTCCGGGTAGTGGGATAACAAGTTGAATAAAGGTATTTTAGCAGGCTTAGGTGCATTCTTCTTGTGGGGTTTGTTCCCGATTTACTGGAAATTATTATTAATTGTCCCCGCTTATGAAATTTTATGTCACAGAATTATATGGTCACTGATTTTTCTTGTCGTTATTGTTGCTTTTACGAATCGAAAAGAGTGGATTAAGATATTTCAGGGGGACAGGAAAAATCGTTTAATCTATATACTGTCTTCCTTAACACTTTCTTTAAACTGGTTTACTTTTATCTGGGCAGTTAATTCTAATTACATTCTCGAGGCAAGTCTCGGTTACTTCTTAAATCCTATAATCAATGTTCTGCTTGGAGTCTTATTGCTTAAAGAGAAACTCCGTTTTTGTCAGTGGTGTGCCGTATGTATTGCGTTTATTGCGGTTTTATATCTTACCATCGGATACGGCTCTTTCCCCTTCATTGCTCTCACTCTTGCGTTCTCATTTGCCTTTTACGGATATCTGAAAAAAATCGGGAATTTAAATTCAGTCAGCAGTCTTACTTTTGAAACATCCGTTCTGTTTATTCCCGCTCTGATATATTTAATATTTCTTGAATTCAACGGAGCAGGCTCGTTTGTTCATTCAGGTGTATTAATTTCTTCACTTCTGGCACTGGGCGGTGTGGTTACCACAGTTCCGTTACTACTTTTTGTAATGGCGGCAAGGAGACTGCCTTTAAGCACTGTAGGAATACTACAGTATATAGCACCGATAACTCAATTCCTCATTGGCGCATTTATTTACAGTGAGGAAGTACCTGCATCGAGGTTAATCGGATTTATATTAATCTGGATTGCACTTATATTATATACTTCTGAAGGAGTTATTTATAAAAGAAAAAAGTTGAACAACAAACGTATTATTCCCGGAACAGTTAAGTAATAAAATTTGTATAAAAATAAAAAAGATATTATGAAAAAATATTTTGTCATATTGATTTTTGTTATCTCGGGTACATTATATTCTCAGGATACCGGGTTAAGGGGAATTAATACGCGATTTTCGGGCTCTGACGCTTGGAAGGACTGGTCAATAGATACGAAAAGCGGGAGCGGCTCTATGAGTACTGTATTTTCCGGCGAAGGTGCCTGGAAAGACTGGCGTGTGTATTTACCTGACGGAGACGGCTCTATCAGAACAGTATTTTTAGGCGATGATGCCTGGAGAGACTGGCGGTTTAGTTTCGGGAGTGTTGACGGAACTATCAGCACGGTATTTTCCGGAAATAAAGCATGGACGGACTGGCGGATTTCAGACGGGAAAACAACTCTTAATGTCAGCACAGTGTTTTCAGGCGATGATGCGTGGAAAAATTGGCGCATAACAGGTAAAGAAGGTGAGATAAGAGTAAGTACGAGATTCTCGGGTGATGATGCCTGGAGATACTGGAGCATAGATGATAATATGCCCGATGAAAATATTTTTCTTAAGTTTGCGGCAATTTTTGCGTGCGTTTTTTCGGGAATCCTGTCAGAGGTCAGCAGTCAGAAGTAACTGGCAAGTAGCCAGCAGGTTGATGAGGGATTATTAAAAAAATGACTACAATAGTAAGGAAAAAAATCTTATTTTTAAAATAACAGTTCTCTTCATTATAACCCGAACAAAATTGGATAAGAAAACAACAAATACAGAATCAGTAAATAAGAAAGAAATTTTTGATTTGTTATACAAGGACAGGATTCAAAATCTTAATATGATAAATTTTATCAAGTCATATGATGTAGAACTCTTTTTAAAATCCGGCGATTCTGCTCTGGTTCGGGGAACAAGCGATAAACCGTGGATTTACATCAGCAGTAAGTCTGAATCTGAATTCAGGGAGTTAATCGGTCAGTTAAGTGAAAATGACAGATATTTAGCCGCAATTGAAGAATGGATGATTCCGATTTTAAAAGAAAAGTATAAAGTTTTATGGAACCTAAAATGTAAGAGGTATTTACTGCCTAAACATACGCAACCGGGCTCTGTTCATCACATTGTACGGTATTTAAAACCCGGTGATGCAAGGTACATTCACGAAAATTCAATGTACAGAAAATTAACGCAGATTGAATATATTACCGACCGCATAAAGAGAGGTATAGGTCTTGGATTATACGACAAAGGAGGTATGGTAGCGTGGATTCTTACGCACGATGACGGCGCAATCGGATTTTTAAATGTACTGCCCGAATTCAGACGCCGCGGTTACGGTACGGATATTACTAATGCGGTAATTAAAAAAGTAAGGGAAAGGGGCGGAATACCTTTCGTTCATATAGAAGAAGATAATATTAATTCAGTTAATCTTGCAAAAAAGGTCGGTTTTGCACCTGATAAATATGTCAACTGGCTTAGAATAGAAAACCTTACTAATTAATTTTAAAATATATGGGCTTAATTAAAGAATTTAAGGAATTTGCAGTAAAAGGAAACGCAATAGACCTCGCAGTAGCGGTAATAATCGGTGCAGCGTTCGGGAAAATTATTTCTTCAGTCGTTGCTGATTTATTAATGCCCCCAATCGGCTTGATACTGGGAGGCGTTGATTTCAAGACTATCATAATTACTCTCAAGGAAGCAGCCGTTGACCCTGCTACGAATGCAGTTATTCCTGCGGTTACTATGAATATAGGTCTTTTCCTGCAGGCAGTTCTGGATTTTCTGATTATTGCTTTTATTTTGTTTCTGATTATTAAAGCAATAAATAAATTAAAGAAAGAAGAAGCAGACGTACCGCCCGAACCGACTAAGGAAGAATTACTGCTGACCGAAATCAGAGATATTCTAAAAGAAAAGAAATAATTCGGTAGTTTAAATTCCTGTTATCACTGCTCTTAGTGATAACCTGAACTTTACCGTGATTTTAACATAAAAATTATGAAAATATGAGAACCGGTCTTTTCTCGCTTTTTACGTTAATATGTGCATTTTTGTATTTTTCCTG
>JAFGII010000077.1 GCA_016929695.1 Ignavibacteria bacterium | reverse complement strand
CTTATATTAATACGGTTACATTAATTATGAGTCAACGATATAATTTCGCCCTCTCACATGGTTACATTATTTGTGAGTCAATGCGTAAAAAGATAATTATTTTTAAATGACTTTTTTACTTCAGGATATATTTTTAAATTTGCGGCGTAAAGATTTTTTTCTTAACCTAATCAGGAGTTCAATATGACATTGATATTATCAAAGAGTGACGTGATGAAACTGCTGGATATGAAAGACTGTATCGGTGCTGTTGAAAAGGCTTTCTCGGAAATGTCGAACGGAACGGCAATATTGCCGCTGAGAACAGTGATAAAGCCGGAAGGCGGTTTATCCCTTTATATGCCGGCATATCTGAGACAGTCGGGGGCTCTTGCCTGCAAGGTCGTTACGGTTTACAAGGACAATCCGTCAAAATTCGGTCTTCCTACAACAATAGGGAAAGTTTTACTGCAAAGTCCGGAAACAGGTGACGTTACCTGTATTATGGACGGCGGTTTTCTGACTGCAGTGAGAACGGGAGCTGCCAGCGGAGTAGCAACAAGGTATCTTGCAAGAAATGAAAAAAATATGACTGCAGGGGTTTTCGGAGCAGGTGTTCAGGCGAAAATGCAGTTGTGGGCAATGAACGAAGTCAGAGACCTTAAACGCGCTTTTGTATATGATATTTCTTCTGAAGCGATGGAAAAATTTATTTCCGAAATGACCGTTAAACTAAAAATGGAAGTGCGGAAAGCGGCTTCACCTGAGGAAATTCTGGATTGCGATATAATATGTACCGCAACGTCCTCCGCGGTTCCTCTTTTTGATGGCTCTAAACTCAGGGAAGGAACTCATATTAACGGAATCGGAAGTCATACTCCGAATGCGAGGGAACTCGATTCGGAAACAATAAAACGCTCTTTGCTCGTTGGCGATTCACTCGAGGCTTGCATAAATGAAGCCGGTGATATTATGATTCCGCTTTCTGAAAATGATATTACTAAGGAACATTTTTATGCGGAACTCGGAGACATAGTTTCGGGAAAGAAGCCCGGCAGAACAAATGAAAGGCAGATTACATTATTCAAGTCAAATGGTCTCGCAATTCAGGATGCCGCAACTGCACAAATCGTTTATTTAAAAGCAGTTGAAACAGGTATAGGAACAAGAGTGGAAATTTAGTTACAAGTTCATTAAGTTCATTAAGTTTACGCTTACCACGGCGAGTCTTGGACCGCGGCGGATCTTCGATATAAAGGTTTTTAAAAGAAATTTAGATTTCTCGCGCGTCTCTGATTTTTAATTCTTAATTCTTTATCTATGGCTGATAACAAAATAATATTTTCTATGGTAGGTGTTGGAAAAACTTACCCTCCTAAACGGCAGGTATTGAAAAATATTTACCTGTCATTCTTTTACGGTGCGAAAATCGGAATCATAGGGCTGAACGGTTCGGGAAAATCTACACTGCTGAAAATCATTGCAGGCGTTGAAGATAACTTCGACGGGGAAGTGCATTTTACCAAAGAATATTCTATTGGATTTATGCCTCAGGAACCGGAACTCGATGACAATAAGACTGTGAAAGAAATTGTAATGGAAGGCGTCGGTGATATCGTTGATATTTTAAAAGAATACCAAGAGGTGAATGCAAGATTTGCAGAACCTATAGATGATGACGAGATGGCAAAGTTAATCGAAAGGCAGGGCGAACTTACCGAACTAATCGAACATAAAAACGGATGGGAACTCGACGCAAAACTTGAACGTGCAATGGACGCTTTGAGATGTCCCGATGAAAATATGCTGATAAAGAATTTAAGCGGAGGAGAAAAAAGACGCGTTGCTCTTTGCCGTTTGCTGTTGTCGGAACCGGATATTTTACTGCTTGATGAGCCGACCAACCATCTGGATGCTGAATCGGTTGAATGGCTCGAACTGCATCTTCAGCAGTACAAGGGCACCGTAATAGCCGTTACTCACGACAGGTATTTTCTCGATAATGTTGCCGGTTGGATTCTCGAACTCGACAGAGGGGAGGGCATTCCGTGGGAAGGGAACTATTCATCGTGGCTTGAACAGAAAGCAAGGCGTCTTGAAATGGAAGAAAAAACCGCAAGTAAAAGAATGAAAACGCTTGAGCGCGAACTCGAGTGGGTAAGGATGTCTCCAAGGGCAAGACACGCAAAATCTAAAGCAAGATTGCAGGCTTATGATAGGATGCTGAATGAGGATACAAAACAAAAAGAAGAAAAACTTGAAATTTTCATTCCGAACGGTCCGAGACTCGGAAATAATGTAATTGAGGCAAAAAATGTTTCAAAAGCATTCGGAGAAAATATTTTATTTGAAAATCTCAATTTCAATTTACCGCCTGCAGGAATTGTCGGTGTAATCGGTCCCAACGGCGCCGGAAAAACAACTCTTTTCAGAATGATTCTCGGTAGTGAAAAACATTCATCTGGTGAATTTTCTATCGGAGAAACGGTTATAATTGGGTATGTTGACCAGAGCCATATGGAAATAAATCCTGAAGATACTGTCTGGAAGGCAATCTCCGAAGGTCAGGAATTTATTGAACTTGGCGGAAAGCAGTTTAATTCAAGGGCTTATGTCGGTAGATTTAATTTTACCGGTACAGACCAGGAAAAACTTGTACAAATGCTTTCGGGCGGAGAAAGGAACCGCCTCCACCTTGCTCTTACACTTAAATCTCAGGCGAATGTTCTTTTACTTGATGAACCGACAAACGATATTGACGTCAATACTCTCAGAGCACTCGAAGAAGGGCTTGAAAATTTTGCGGGATGTGCCGTAATTATCT
Organism: Ignavibacteria bacterium; assembly: GCA_016929695.1. Taxonomy (GTDB): domain Bacteria; phylum Bacteroidota; class Ignavibacteria; order Tepidaquicellales; family Tepidaquicellaceae; genus Tepidaquicella. The sequence continues at coordinate 20,230 of JAFGII010000077.1, read as the reverse complement.
CGCACGACAGGTGGTTTCTTGACAGAATTGCAACCCATATTCTTGCTTTCGAGGGAAACTCACAGGTGTATTTTTTTGAAGGCGGTTACTCCGAATATGAAGAGAATAAAAAGAAACGACTCGGCGATACAGGTCCGAAAAGAATTAAATATAAAAAGTTGATGGAGTAAAACTGGCTTAATTCATATTAAAAATGGCATTCATAGTTTTATACAGATTCCATATATTTGTGTAATAAATATCTTGTTACTTAATAATTTGACTTGTAAAAAAACCGATATAACTCTTGCATCCGATACAGCAATTTCAAATTCAATAGTTATTATTACGATTAATTTTAAAAATAATTCAGTTTTCCGTATAAAAAGTCGGAAAGAAGGAAAATATTATGTATAATTTTGTTACGCTCAATCTCAATTGTCCGCTTTGCGGTGTTTCCTTAATGGATAAGGAAAATCTTGTTGATAATGAGCCAAGCGTAAAATTGCAGGTTCAAACAGAAAAAGGTCAAGGTTTTATTCACCTTAGTTCAATTTATGGCAGTTATAATTACACCTGCGATTTCCAGCCTAAGAAAGGGACTCTGACAAAGTTCTTCTGCCCCTTCTGCAAAGGAGAAATTATCGGGGAAATTAATTGCGAGGCGTGTAATGCTCCTATGGTGCCTCTGCTTCTTGATATCGGAGGAAAGGTAGCTTTTTGTTCGAGAGCGGGTTGTCAGAATCATTTTGTGGAATTTGAAGATTTATCTAATGCCTTGAGAAGATTTTACCAGGAATATGGAAATCATCAGAATATTATTAAGGAAGAGGATACAGTGGAAAAAATGCCGGATATAACTCCCGAAGAGAAGGAAAAAGATGATATAAAAGAAATTATTGAAAGCGGCTCATTCCTTCACGCATATTGTCCGCATTGCAAGAAAAGTCTGATTGAAACCGATATTATGAAAATAAAAATTGTAAATGATAAAGACGAAGAAGGATTTATTTATTTAAGTCCTTATCTGAATGTTTTTTCCTCCCGCTCTACCGTGTTTCTGCCTGAAGATAAAGTTATTAAAGACCTTAAGTGCTTTCACTGCGATAAAAGTCTTGTACTTAAAAATAAAACATGCGAAAAGTGCGGTTCTCCTGTAGCATTGATTTCAATCGGAGCACGCACTAAACTGATAGATTTTTATATGTGCTCTAAAAAAGGATGCAGATGGCACGGACTGAGCGAAGATGATATTCACGATATTAAACTGGAGGACAGTGTAGAATGGTAATTTGCATAACTGTTAATTTGAAAAAAGTAAAAAACTAAAATATATGCGAATAGCGAGATTAATAAAAAATGATGTAGGGCAGGTTTCCAGCCAGTCGGGAGAAACCGCCGGAGATAAAGTTGATTTAAAACTCCTGGACCCGCTTATAAATAAATACAAAGGCAAAAAGGGGAATCTGATTCCTCTTCTGCAGGGTGCACAGAATTTATACGGCTACATACCAAAGGAGGTCTTTATGGAGATTTCAAACAGGACAGGTCTGAAATTAAGCGATATGTACGGTGTGGCCACATTTTACTCACAGTTCCGGTTGAAACCTGTCGGGAAACACATCGTCAGGATTTGCCACGGCACAGCCTGCCACGTGCAGAATGTTTCGAAGGTCACTGAAGATATATTTGGATTTCTTGGTGTGAAGGACGGTGAAACAACTACTGACAGAATATTCACGCTCGAAACCGTTGCCTGCCTCGGCTGCTGCTCACTTGCTCCCGTAATGATGATTGGTACGGAAACATACGGTAAATTAACGGGAAAAAAAGCAGTGGATGTAATAAAAGAAATTAAACGGAAAGAAACTCTGGAATCAAAAAAATCTGAACCATCAGTTAATTAAAAAATTTTACTAATGGAAAAAACAAAAGTTATAGTAGGTTTGGGAAGCTGCGGACTTGCAGCAGGAGCAGGAAAAATATATGACGAACTCCTGAGAATAAAGGAAGCAGATAATCTGGATTTTGAACTAAAAAAAACAAGTTGCATCGGTATGTGCTTCAGAGAGCCGCTGGTTGAAATCATAGATGAAACGGGTTCCTACCTTTATGGTGATGTAAGCATAAAAAAGATAGATGAAATTGTAGATAAACATGTAGTGAAATTTTCACCGGTTAAAGAATATGTAGTCTTATCTGACCAGTTTGATACTCCTGACAGGAGTTATTTAGAAGGGCAGGTGAAAATTACATTGAGAAACTGCGGATATATTGACCCTGAATCTATCGAAGAATATGAAAACAGAAACGGTTATCAAGCAATTAAAAAAATAACACAAGAAAAAATCACTCAGCAGGATGTAATTAAACGTGTAATAGATTCGGGATTGAGAGGCAGAGGCGGCGGCGGATTCCCGACAGGTCTGAAATGGAAATTTGCTAATAATTCTCCGGGAAATGAAAAGTATGTCATCTGCAATGCAGACGAAGGTGACCCGGGTGCTTTTATGGACAGGTCTGTTCTGGAAGGTGACCCTCATTCGGTTCTCGAAGGTATGATTATTGCCGCGTATGCTATCGGCGCTAAAGAAGGAGTTATTTACTGCCGTGCGGAATACCCGCTTGCAGTGAAAAGACTGAACCTCGCGATTAATAAAGCCCGTGAAAAAGGTTATCTCGGGAAAAATATTCTCGGAGTAGAGGATTTTGATTTTAATATGTTTGTTAAAGAAGGTGCGGGCGCTTTTGTATGCGGTGAAGAAACTGCACTGATTGCTTCAGTCGAAGGCGAAAGGGGAATGCCCCGAAGAAGACCTCCGTTCCCGGCTGTGTCGGGTTTGTGGCGGAAACCGACTAATATAAATAATGTCGAAACATATGCCAATATCCCGTGGATAATTCTGAACGGTCCCGAAAGATATGCACGATACGGAACTGAAAAAAGCAAAGGTACGAAAGTTTTTGCTCTTACCGGTAAAATAAAAAACGGCGGACTCGTGGAAGTTCCGATGGGTATAACAATAAAGGAAATTATTTATAAACTCGGCGGTGGTATTATCAACGATAAGAAATTCAAAGCAGTACAATTAGGCGGTCCGTCGGGAGGGTGCATTCCCGAATACCTGTCAGATACGATTGTTGATTATGATTCGGTTACTGCAACTGGCGCTATTATGGGCTCCGGCGGTATGGTTGTGATGGATGAAACTACCTGTATGGTAGATATAGCGAGGTTCTTCCTCGACTTTACTCAAAAGGAATCCTGTGGAAAATGTACTTTCTGCCGTATAGGTACTAAACGAATGCTCGAAATATTAACACGCATTACAGAAGGTGAAGGCAGGGAAGGTGATATTGAAAAACTCGAAGAACTTGCGGTAAATATTAAAGACGGTTCGCTCTGCGGTTTAGGTCAGACGGCACCGAATCCCGTACTGACTACTTTAAAGTATTTCCGTGACGAATATGAAGCACATATCAGGGATAAAAAATGTCCCGCACTATCCTGCAAAAAACTGCTGACCTATGAAATAATCGCAGATAAGTGCACAGGCTGTCTGGTTTGTAAAAAGGGCTGTCCGACAAATGCAATATTGGGTGAGAAAAAACAACCTCATTTTATTCAGCAGGATATTTGTATTAAGTGCGGCGACTGCTATGCCAAATGTAAGTTCGACGCAATTAAAGTCTATTAATTAATCCTATAATCGCGATAATGGAAAAATTAAATATTATATTAAACGGAAAAATTGTTCAGGGAATTAAAGATGAAACCATTCTGCAGTTGTGCAGAAGATACGATATCGAAATTCCCACTCTTTGTAATGATGAAAGACTCGAACCGTTTTCATCCTGTTATGTCTGCGTTGTTGAAGTCGAAGGTATGCGCGGACTTCAGCCTTCCTGTTCGACTAAAATTGCAGAAGGTATGAAAATTACTACGAACAGCGATAGGGTTATGCAGTCGCGGAAATCTGCACTCGAATTGCTTCTAAGTAACCATTATGCCGATTGCGTCGCACCCTGCAAACTTACCTGTCCCGCAGGCGTTGACGTTCAAGGATATATCGCATTGATTAATAAAGGTCTTTATAGTGATGCGGTGGGATTAATTAAACAGACGAATCCGCTTCCTGCAATCTGCGGAAGGGTATGTGTAAGACCTTGTGAAGTTGCCTGCAGAAGAAATCTGCTGGAAGGAGTCGGAGTCGGTATTGATTACCTGAAAAGATATGCTACTGATATGGATTTTGCATCAGGTAGTAAATACATGCCTGAAACGAAACCCCCGACGGGTAAAAAAGTATGCGTAATCGGTGCCGGTCCGGGCGGACTGTCCGCTGCTTACTATCTCGCACTCGAAGGTCATTCAGTTGATATCTATGAAGCAAGTCCGCATCCGGGCGGTATGCTCAGATATGGCATTCCTCCCTACAGACTCCCGAATGATATTATTGATAAGGAAGTTGAAAGCATTAAAGAAATGGGCGTGAACATATTTTATAACCAAGAACTCGGAGATAATTTAATATATAAAGATATTAAAAATAAGTATGACGGCTTCATTCTCGCAATCGGCTCGCAGTCGGGAACGAGAATCGGCTGTGAAAATGATGATGCGGAGAATGTACTTTCGGGAATTGACTTTTTAAGAAATATGGAACTGACGGGGCAGAGATATGATTTTACGGGTAAAAAAATAGCGGTTATCGGCGGCGGTAATACTGCTATGGACTGCTGCAGGACCGCGATGAGATGCGGCGGTGAAAAAGTCTATATTATCTACAGAAGAACTGAAAATGAAATGCCCGCTAATAAAATCGAAATTCACGAATCAAAACTTGAAGGCATTGAGTATATGTTCCTGACCGCACCAGCAAAAGTCAATATGGACGAAAGCGGAAAACTTAAATCGCTTACCTGCTTTAAAATGCAGTTGGGCGAACCTGATGCCTCCGGCAGAAGAAGACCTGTGAAAATTGATAACTCCGAATTTGATGTTGAACTGGATTATATTCTCGCTGCAATCGGACAGAAAACAAATGTGAATTTCATTGACGATATTAATTCATCTGCAGAAATAAAACTTAATGTTAATAAATGGGGAGATATTGAAGCGAATAAAATTACGCTTCAGACATCTATAGAAAATATGTTCGCGGCGGGGGATGCCGTCACAGGACCCGCAACTTTAATCGAAGCAATTGCGCAGGGAAGAAAAGCCGCAAAAAGTTGTCATCAGTTATTTACAAACCAGCCGCTTACAGGAGAACCGTTTGAATTTATCAGCAAGAGAGATAATTTCAAAAAGCAGATACCCGAAGATTATCAGGGCTCTTACGTTTCTCAAATCCGCGAAGAAATGCCGACTCTTGACCCCGCTAAAAGAAAAAATTTCGAAGAAGTTGAACTCGGATATTCAGGCGATGCGGCAATGAATGAAACTTTGCGGTGCCTCGAATGCGGCTGTACGGAATATTATACCTGCGACCTGAAAAAATATTCAACCGAATATAAGGCAGTCCAGAATAAATATGAAGGCGAATTCAAAAGATATGAAGTTGACTTCAGACATCCGTATATCGAAATTGATAATAATAAATGCATACTTTGTTCGAGGTGCGTCAGGATTTGCAAAGATGTAGTAAATGCCAACGCACTCGGACTTATTAACAGGGGATTTGAAACCTTCGTTGCTCCGAGTATGAATACTGCTCTTACAGAAACAGCCTGCGAGTCCTGCGGTATGTGCATTTCAACCTGTCCCACAGGAGCAATTACGGAAAATGTACCGTTCAAACCCGGACCATTTGAACTCGAAAGTTATAAAACCATCTGTAATTATTGTTCAGTCGGGTGTGAGGTTAATTTGCTTCACAAGAGCGGATTCCATATGCGTGCAACCGGAAGTGACGGAGAAATAAATAAAGATACTAATATCTGCAGATTTGCAAAATTCGGATACAGATACCTTAATGATAAATCGAGAATTTTAAAACCGCTTGTGAAAGTTAATAACGGATTTAAGGAAATTGAATTCGATGAAGCATTTAAAATTATAACGGAAAAAATTAAATCCGCTAAGCCCGGTGGAAATGCATTCTTTGCGGGCGCACGGCTCTCTAATGAAGAGTTATATCTCGTTCAGAAACTCGCAAGAAGTGCCGTTAAAACTAATAATATCGCGAGTTTCCATTATCTCGGAAGAGGCGAAGGATATGAAAATGATAATGTCAGAAATGTTCCGTTTGAACAGATTGGTAATGCAGGAAAAGTGTATCTAATCGGCTCTGAAATAAATTATGAGAATGCAGTCGCGGGATTTATGATTAATAACGCAAGATATTATAATAAAACAAAACTTGAAATTATTACCGATAATCCTGAAGACAGAATGCTTAAAAAATCCGACGGCTCGCTTGTCGTAAAGTCTTATTATGATTTTGTAAAAGCGGTTATTCATTACATCCTTTCGAATAATCTTGAAAACAAAATTTATATTAAAGATAATGTTACAGGATTCGATGAATATAAAAAAGAAGTTCTGACACAGGATTATAAAACTCTTGTGAAAAAATCAGGACTGACAAATGAAGAAATTTCCGCATTCGTGGAAAATTATAATAATGAACCGAATGCAATTATAGTATTTTCCGAAAAGCATCTTTCTTCTAACGCGGTTACTGAGTTATACAATCTTGCAATGCTTGCGGGTAAACTCGGAAAAACTTCATCGGGACTCGTTTCCCTGAAGGAGAAAAATAATTCACAGGGAATCTTTGATATGGGAATTTCTCCCTCGCTCGATGTCGGAGGTAAAAAGATTACAGCCGAAAACGTAGATTTGTATTCTCTGCTCAAATCCGGAAAAATAAGCAATATATTCATATTCGGCGAAGACCCGGTCGGATGTGCGGTTGATGTTAAGGATATTGCAGAAATGTTCGGCAAAATAAAATTTAAAGTCGTGCAGGATTATTTTCTCACTGAAACCGCAAAACTCGCGGATTTAATTCTGCCTGCTTCGCTTCCGCAGGAAAGCGGCGGAAATTATACCAACACTCAGAAATTCATTACGCATTTCGATTGCGAAGTTCAGCCCAAAGTCGGGAAAATTAATATTGAACAAATTACGGATTTGATGAAATTTCTCGGAGTAGAAGATAAATATGAATCTGCTGATAATATTACAATTGAAATTGCTTCCCTGCTTTCCGAAAACGGCAGCGAATACAATTTAATACTTCAAAACACGGATTCTGATAATAAATTCAGACTGTTTAATTACGGCTGTGATTATCTCGTAAAACGTTTTGAAGAAGAATTTGAAAATGCATTTAAATAAAAATTAAGTAAAACCTATATGGCAATAGATAAATTTAAAAATACTGAAGACATTCTTGATTTCGCAATTAAGAATGAACAGATGGCAATAGATTTTTATAACGAACTCGGTAAGAAATCGAGGAATGAAGAAATGCGGAAAGTGTTTGAAGATTTTGCTCAGGAAGAAGTAAAACACAAAGCCCGCCTGACTAAAATCAAACAGGACAGGGTAATCGAAATTTCCGAAGCAAATGTTCAGGATTTAAAAATATCCGACTACACGGTTAATATTACTCCGAAACCCGATATGCCTTACGAGGAAGCATTAATCCTCGCAATGAACAGGGAGAAAGCGGCGTTCCGTCTTTATATGAACCTTTCGGCAAGAGTTGACGACCCCGGCTTCAAGGAACTCTTCCTCTCACTCGCACAGGAAGAATCTAAGCACAAACTCCGCTTCGAACTCGAATATGACGAATACGTCCTCCGCGATAACTAAATTTATTATTTTTTATAAATCCCGGCTCGTCGTGGTGACACATTTATAGCATCTGCAGACGAAAAAAATGCTCTATACATCTTTGCGTGAAAAAGAAAATTATTTCTTGACTGAATTATGCTGATGTATTTTATAATGCGAATGAATATGCCTGTGCCTTTCCCCGTCGTGCAAATGAACATGCTCGTGAATTAAATTCACCTTGTACAGCAATTCCTCATCCGCCAGAATATCCTCCGTATTTCCTGTTGATTCAATCTGATGACTTTCGTTCATTACAAACAACAACGGTTTCAAATCATCAATCAAACCTAAATCGTGTGTGGATATAATTATCGTCTTTCCCGCTTCTGCTAATTCAAAAATAATATCAATTAAAATACCCTGACTCTTCGGGTCAAGTCCCGCCGTCGGCTCGTCCATCAGCAATACTGAGGGATTCAAAGTGAGAACCGATGCAATCGCAACTTTCTTCTTCTCTCCGCCCGAAAGTTTTGAAACAGACCTTTTCAGCAGGGGAGTAATACCTAGCAGTTCCGCAGTTGATTCTATGCGCGATGAAATCTCCGCTTTATCAAGTTCCAGTTGCTTCGGACCGAACGTCAGTTCCTCATAAACATTGCTGCAGAATAACTGTGCATCCGAATCCTGAAAAATTAATCCGTTCGACGAGCGGAATTTTCTGACAAATTCCGTATCTGATAATATTTTTTCTTCAAGCAGTGTATCGTTATAAAATACATTTCCTTCCGAAGGAAAAATTAACCCGTTCAGAATATAAAGCAGAGTGGTTTTTCCGCATCCGTTCGTTCCCGCAAATGCCGAAATCTTATTACCGGGAATGTCGAGTGTAATTCCGTCAAGAGCGGTAATGTCTTCGGAATATTTATATTTTACGTTACCCAGTCTGTAAAGAATATTTTCCATAAATTAAATTTTATACCCCCTGCTTTTCATTGCAAGCGAAATGTTTTTGTATTCGGAAGTTGAAAGTCTGAATAAATTCAATGCCCTGTTGCCCGTAAATTCTCTGATTTCGGCATTATCCGGCTGAGTTATCAGTCTGCTTTTCAATGTAAAATAATAATTCTGAACTGTCCGCAGAAATAACAGCAAGTATACTCGAAACATTGAAAAAATCAGTACAACGCTGTAAGGGACTTTTAATTTTTGAAGACCAAAAAGAAAATCTTCAAATGATGTTAAGTAGAAAAAGAAAAATGTGGAACATACGGCATTGAATACTCTCAATGTAATCCTTGCCGTAACTTCTAATCCTTCAGCGGTAAATGAAATGTTTTGCGGTATGTAATAAATCCATAGTTGCCTTGCTTCACCGAAACCGAAAATCTTAAATATTTCTCTCCCCGGCGTAATGAAATTCAGTGATGCGGGGAGTGATAAAAGAAATCCGAATAAAAAAACCGGAATTAGTATTTTTTTATAAAATTTTGGTAAATAACTGAATTTATTACCCTGATGTAAAATTAGAATTGAAAAAATAGATATGATTATTAGTAAAATAGATAAAAATAAAAGATGCTGAAGATTAAACAAAAAAGAGTTCAATACGAGGATGAAGATTAAAATGAGAAATTTTGTTGCGGGGAATTTGTCCGTAAAAATATTTTTCCGTCTGCTGTCAGGTGTAAGTTCAAGAATTGAATTCAGGGACTTTGCGGATTTGCCTATTACCTTATCAAACACACTTACCCGTATGTCCCCCTTTGGAGGAGGTAGGGGGAGGTTTCTATCTCCCTTTGGAGGAGGTAGGGGCAGGCTCCTCAAAAATTCAGGCAGTCTTCTCTCCATTCCTGTAATATAATTTCATAATTAATTTAATCAGAAAATAAACAAGCAGCGAACCGACTGCCGCTGAAATAACATAAGAAATAATTATAAGAACTAAAGGTGAATCTTCGGAGAAAATATTATAATCCGGTATCAGTGAATTCCAGAGCGAAGATAATTTCTCCATACCTTTCGGAACAAACCCCGTCATCTCTTCAACCGTATCCGTTCCCCATTCGCCCCATGCATCCCCGGCATTAAACAGTTCTGGCAAAAACACCCCAATCGGCGTCAGTACCGCCATCACCACCAGCCCAATCACCAATTTTTTCCTGAATTCATTCATAAAATTTTTAAAATATTTTTTTTCTTTGCGTTCTTTGCGTTCTTCGCGTCTTTGCGGTTAAATTTATTCTTTATATTATTCCGTTTATTCCGTGTTTCATCTGTGTCCATCCGTGAATCTAATTCGTAATACTTACATCCGTGAGATTCCGCTATTCTGCGTATTCCGTGCCTTCCGTTGGCATCTTTCCTCTCTGTGACCTTTGCGTCGTAGCGGTTAATATTTCAATCTTCAATCTTCAATCTTTTTATTTTCTGTGTCTTTCAGTGTAATCCGTGTTCCTGATGCATAATGTAAAATTCAAAATTCATAATTAATAATTCTTAATTGCATATATTGTTTCCCGTTCATTCTTATAAAAATAACCCAGAATCACCATCGTTATCAACCCTTCTATTATCCCGAACAGCAGCAGATGCTCCAGTGCCATCACCGGCAGCGCAACCTCCAGCGGATAAGGTGAATACAGAGGTGTTCCTTCTGGAGATTTGGCAATCAACGGCTGAATCCCGAGTTGCACAGCCGTAAAAACCGCAGCAACAAAAAGTCCGATATATCCCGCCAGAAAAGCACCGAGTTTAAATCTCCACGCCGAATATTCACGTCCGCTGATTAATTTAAAAACCCATAAAGAAACGAACGGCATCACAACAGCCATATTAAAACAGTTCGCTCCTATTGCCGTAATTCCGCCGTCGCCGAATACAAATGCCTGTATAATTAAAACGATACTCACGGAAATGACCGCCGCCCAGGGACCGAGCAGTAAGGCAATCAATCCTGCTCCTATTGCGTGTCCGGTTGTTCCTCCGGGAATCGGAATATTGAACATCATAATCAGGAAAGAAAAGACCGCGGACATTGCAATATAAGGAATGTAAGTTTCCTTAACAGTTTTTTTAATTTTTCCGAGTGCAATCACCCAGAAAGGTGCAGCGGCACCGAACATAGGAACATAAGTTTGCGGACTTAAATAACCGTCTGGAATATGCATAATAATATTATAAAAAAACCCGGATAATATTTGTCCGGGTTAAATTTTTTAAAATTTATTTATTTTTATCTTCCAATTTCATCAAGACGCTCTTTTTTAGCCATTAATTCTTCTTTTGACTCTTGATGGTCAGGATCAGGTACGATTGCTTCTGTCGGACAAGCCGGAATGCATTGCGGCTCATCATGGAATCCGACGCATTCTGTGCATTTATCCGGAGCAATGTAGGTATGGTCTGCTGAAATTGCATCGTGCTCTTCTCCGCCTAATACCCACGCTACTCCTGCTTCGTATATTGCATTATTTGGGCATTCTGCTTCGCAGGCGCCGCAGGAAATGCATTCATCTGTTATCTTTACTGCCAAAATATATCTCCTTTTAAGTTTTTTAAATTTTGGAGTTATACAAAATTATGCATAATTTATTAAAAACTGAATACCAAAATTGTTGTATATTTTACCATAAAGTCCACAAAAAAAACCAAGAGAAATATTGAATTCTAAAAATCTTTAATCTTAATTTACACCCGGACAATCCGGAACCAAAGAGTTTTTTTCTTTTTAATAATCTGCGAAAATCAGTCTAATCAGCGTCATCAGCGTGCCGAATACGTAGTGCTGGTTAAAAATTCTTTGCCATTTTGCGCAGAATACAATAACTAATGGATTAATTCAAAATTCATAATTATTTTTTCTGCGTAATGACGGTTATAATTCATTTCATTTACCCGAATTCTTTTAAAGGTAATTTACTAATTCATAAACCGGTCAAGCTGGAACTAAAATATTTTTATTTCTTTTTTTACTCATCCGATGAACAAGTTCATGGGATGAGTATAAATTCCTTAATCTTTTTAAATCTGCGCCTATCTGTTTAATCTGCGTAAATCTGCGTGCCAAATTAGTAATGTTTGCCTCGTCACTTTTTACTTGTAACTTTTTTCTTGCCGGTTTACGCACAATTTGAGAACTAATGGAATAATTCATAATTATTTTCTCTGCGTCTCTGCGTCTCCGCGAGAAATTGAAATACGCGTTTTTCCAGAAACCCCTTCAACTTCCCCTCTGCATCTTCATATTTTATCGAAGCCAGCGTTTCCTCCCTTGTCGCCGCATATTCGAAATCTGTTCTGTAAGGACTCCAGATTATATCATCCGGATTATTGTGAACGTAAAGCCCGAAAACGGGCGTTCCGTAAGCGGATGCTAAATGTACCGCTGACGTATCCGGAGTTATTAAAAGGTCTAATTTCGAAATCAGTGCCGCAAGTGTATCAAAATCGGTTTTGAGTATTTTAGCCGTATCGCTCAATTCATCAATGTTTACGGGCACTTTGCCGGGTGTAATAAGAATAATGTCAACTGGATAAGATTTCAGAAATGAAATTAATTTTTTAAAATTGTCCGTTCCCCAGAATCTTGCAAGACTTCCCGCAAATAAATTTATTCCGATTAAAAATTTTGAATCTTTAAAATTATTAGTCTTAAATTCTTTTACAAAATCTTCGCTTCCCCTTCTGAAGTTATAAACGGGTCCGGCTTTTTCGAAATCCGGCTTTACTCCGAATAAATTCAGCAGGAAAAGAGGACGCTCGCAATAATGATATTTCAGCGGTTCCTGTATATCAATAGTATGCGTATATAAATTACTATCCTGCTTTTTCACTCCAAACCGGAAATCGGATTTTACTAATATCAAAAACAAATTTACCGTAGCCGAGATGTCATTGTGCGTATCAACAATGCAGTAATATTTATTTTTACGAATACTGAACAGCATTCTGAAAAAATTAATGAACCCTTTCTCCAGAACAAATACATTATCAACCGATTTATTGTTCTCAAATACAACTGAATTCCTTTTGTGGCAAAGGATGTCAATATTACAGTCAATTTTATTTTTCAGTTGCCCGATAAAAGGTGTTGTCACGAGTGCATCGCCGATATTATTCAGACGTATCAGAAGAATATTTCTCCTCTCACCGAAAGAAGGCTGTACCTTGCTGTTACCTGATTTCCTGAAAATCAGTTTCAGCAATCCGAAAAACAATCTCTTTGTATAGTATTCAGGTTTGCGCATTAAGTCATAATGAATTTAATAATATCCTCACGAGTGTGAAAATCCTGAAGCTCAAGGTGCGTGCTGTTTCCGTTGCTTCGTGCCAGCCAGTTTGAAATCACTTTGATTTCATCCAGTTCCTGCTGTGTATATTTATGCTTCGTATATTTGTTGAGCGAAAAATACAGATATTCAGTGTTATCGCATAAATCCTGAAGTATATCCGTCTGGTCTGAATCATCTTGTTTCTTCATCAGGTATGTATTGATAAGTTTTCCGTTCTGTATGAAAAAAACCTCCCTCTGCTCTCCGTAATCGCATTTGATAATGATTTTCTTGTCGTTAATCGCCGAAGTAATCACTTTTTGATTCGACATCACTCTGTTCAAATCAAGAAGCCTGTCCCTGATGTATGCGGCTTTCTCGAAGTTTAATTCCTCCGAATGTTTCTCCATTTCCTGCCTTAATAAAAATTGTGCGGAATTGATGTCGGTTTCGGTGAGGTAATTATGAACTTCCAGAACTTCCTCCGCATATTTTTCCTTACTTATATTTCCGATGCACGGAGCGTCGCATTTGTCAATATCGTAATACATGCAGTTGGAATTTTTCGGACTGTATTTGAGATTTTTCGGCTCGCATTTCCGCAGTCTGAATTTATCGTAAATATCCTTGATTAATGTTCTTACTGTGGCGCTTCTCACGAAAGGTCCGTAATAATATGCACCGTCATTTTCAATTTCGTAAACGCTCTCGATTTTCGGAAATTCATTTTGAATATCAAGTTTCAGGAACGGATGATATCTGAATCTTTTAATTGCGGTATTGAATCTCGGCTTATGCAGTTTGATTAATTTCGATTCGAGAATCAGTGCCGACAGTTCGGAATTGGTTTCCTCGTATTCAAGACGCCTGATATTGGTCAGAAGTTTCTTTATTTTCGGCGGCAGTTCCGAATTGTGATGAAAATAAGTTGAAACACGTTCTCGGAGGTTCTTCGCCTTGCCGATGTAAAGAATCTCCCCCGAAGAACTTAACATATAATACACTCCCGGTCTTTCGGGAATATCCTTCAGTTCAAGATTAATCCGTTTCAGGGCAGGGGACTTGCTCTGTGCGGAATATATCTTTTTATTCTGGAATTTTATTACATCTTCGGTGTATTCATAGTCATATTCTTCCTGAAGCATTTCAAGAAATTTCAGAAGAATCCTTGCCGTAACCAGCGAGTCGTCATATGCCCTGTGCCCGCGTACCTGCTTGAGTCCGAAATTTTTCGCTACGCTCGAAAGCGATTTGCTCCTTAGTTTACGAAGTAACCTTCTTGCGAGTTTGCAGGTGCAGAGAACGGGCAGTTCTATTGACAGCCCGTTATTGCATCTGTAAAAAGATTCCTTCAGGAATTTATAATCGAATGATGCATTATGCCCGCAGAAGACGAGATTATCATTCCCGTTGAAAATGAAGTTATGGATTTTTTCGCTGATTCCGTTGAAGTCGGATTTATTAATAACATCATCATCACGTATTCCGGTCATTGCGGTTATAAATGCGGGGATATGCTGTTTCGGATTGACGAGCGTAGAAAATTTATCCGTAATTTCATTCCCCTGAATCTTTATCAGTGCAATTTCCGTAATCCTGTTATGAACAGGGGAGAGCCCCGTCGTCTCCACATCGCACACAATAAATGTTGTGTCAAATATTCCTGTAAAATTATCACTCACACCCAAAATTACATAAATCCAAATACATAAAAAATAAACATAATAATACAACAAAAACCCCATTCCATATTCAATCATCCAATCATCTTGAGCGAAGTGAAATCCCGACTCGTCGGGACAATCATACATAATTCATAATCGTAATACTTGTTACTTAAAAAACATTCCCATATTCGGAAAAAATTTATAAATAGAATATATAAATTAATAATTCTATATTTTAAATATGAAAACCGATATCAATGCAAATATAAAAAAAATTGTAGAAATTCTTAAAACTAATTTTTCTATATCGGATATTATATTATTCGGGAGCAATGCTGAAGGTAAAAATAATGAAAATAGTGATATTGATATAGTAGTAATATTAAATGACAACACATTTTCCGGGGATTATGAGTCAAGACTTTCTAAGAGATTATCCGTATCCGAAAAATTAATGGATATAAAAAGAAATGTACAGATAGACAGTCTGGTTTTCACGAAACCCGAATGGGAGAAATTCAAATCATTAAACAGTTCATTCAGCAGGGAATTAATCAGAACGGGAATAAGTATATTATGAAAGAAGTTACTAAATCATGGATTGAATTCGCAATTAGAGACTTCAAAGCCGCAGATGAACTCAGGGATGATGAATCATTGACAAATATTGTATTATTTCATCTGCAGCAGACCGTTGAAAAATATTTTAAAGCAATCTTGGAAGAATATGAAATAAAAATTCCAAGAGTGCATTCAATTATTCTTTTATATGAAAAAATCCCATCAGAATTAAAATCCAAAATAAATATAACTGATTCGGAATTGAATTTACTTGATGATATATATATAAATGAAAGATATCCCTCCGAATTAGGAATTCTACCTGAAGGTTTTCCTACAAAGCAAAGAGCAAATGATATCTACATATTAGTGGAAAGAATTGTATCTGAAATTACAAAAATATTTAAATAAATTTATATATATAATTTATCGTTTGTTTTACAATTAAAGACATTTCATAATTCCTAATCTTGTCCATCCTGAACCAAAGTATTACATTTAACATCTAACATTAAACATGCTCCGTGTTATTCCGTCCTGTCACCTCATCCAATGAGCTCCGCTCATCGGATGAGGTCAATCATTTAACATTTAACATTTATCATTAAGTATATTTACTCCCCGTTCAATCACCCAATCATCCAATCATCCAATCATCCAATCACCCAATCATTCATAATTCATAATTATTTTCTTTGCCTCTTTGCATTTTCGAGTGAAATCCGTCTTGCTTCTATTCATAATTCATAATAATTGGATATTAAAAAATTCCACACATCTATAATTTCAAAATCTCGTAATAGATTGACTTATAATACGAGAATATATATATTATCTCGTATTACAACTTAAAATATTACGAGTTATGATAAAAGATATAATTCTATCGCAGCAAAATACATTAAAAAACACATTAAGTAAGAAATATATAAAACGTGATGTGGAATTAGGATTGAATAAAAATAATTCACTTATAAAAGTCATTATCGGTCCACGCAGAGCGGGAAAATCTTATTTTGCAATACATAAATTAAGAGAAACAGAAAATTTCGGATATGTAAATTTTGACGATGAAAGAATTCGAAATTTAAAAAATAATGATGAAATAAATGAAGCGGTAAATTCTGTTTACGGCAATCCTGAATATTTATTGCTTGACGAAATTCAGAACCTGAGTAAATGGGAATTATTCGTAAATCGTCTGCAAAGAGAGGGATATAAACTTGTATTGACGGGCAGTAATTCTAATCTTTTGAGTTCGGAATTAGCAACCCATCTTACTGGCAGATATCTGCCTTATTTTATTTTTCCTTTTTCGTTCAAAGAATATTTGCGTGTTTTTAGTTCTAAAAAAAAAATATCAAATAAAAATCACCTGAACAATTATATTGAGAGCGGCGGTTTTCCGGAAATACTTTTATTTGATATTGATTTGAAAAACTATATCGAGACATTATTGCAGTCAATATTATTGAAGGATATTGTAATCAGATACAAAATAAGATTGGCAGATGAAATTCAAAAATTAGCAAATTATGTAATAATAAATACCGGTTCCGAATTTTCATACAGTAAAATATCCAGGTATTTGAAAATAAGAAGTGACAAAACTGTAGAAAAATTTATCAAGTATTTTGAAAATGTATTTCTGTTGTTTCAGGTCAGCAGATTTTCCTATAAATACAAAAACCAGATTACTTATAACAAAAAACTTTACACTTATGATAATGCATTTTTACAGGGAAATGAGTATTTCTATGGTTTCAATAAAGGTAAATTACTGGAAAATCTGGTAGCAGTACATTTGAAGCAAAAAGAATTTATAAACAATGAAAAGTTATTTTATTACAGAACAAAAAATAATTATGAAGTTGATTTCCTTGTAGAAAAAAATGGTAAGATTCTGAAATTAATCCAGGTTTGTTATGATTTAAGTAATATAAAAACATTCGAAAGAGAAATAAGAAGTCTGCTCATTGCCGGTCGTGAATTAAATTGTAAAGAGCTTGTAATTATAAATCCTGATGAAGAAATGCTTAAAGAATATTCTTATTCCGGTACAAAGCAAACAATCAAATTAGTTTCTGCACAAAATATTTTATTAAAATGATTTTTGGGATTCAGAAAAATGATTATCATAATAAATACCATTTACTTACTCCATTTGTAGAGACAAGACATACTTTGCCTCAAATATTTGCCAATTGCACGTGAAGATATCCTGACTCCGGAGGAGTGACATATTTATAACATCCGAACACTCCAAAAAACTAACTCCGGAGGGTTGACACCACAGGGATGCTGTCCAAAAGTAGTCATCCTGTCCGCTATGGCGGATTATTTCAGGATATAATCACTGAAAACAAACAGAATATTGAGATTCTAAAACAATACTGAAACGAATACAGCTCATGGCTCAGAATGACAAGTCCGGTGCTTTTCAACTTTTGGGACTGACCCAAATTAATTATTTCCCGCCCGCGATTTCATTCGTGGAAAAAATCAAAGATATCAAAGTAATAATTAACCGTTTCAACGGTTTATATTTTCATTTTTAAAACCTCCTCATCCATTAAGCACTGCTTATCGTATGAGAGCAACTCCATCGTTGTTTCACGTTTAAAATCAAAACATTTCATACCCCAATATTAAAAAACAATCACACACTCTTCATCTTAACATTATGCTGTGCTATCACCAAATCTATTTCATCGCCGAGCCATTTTTTACTGGCGAATGATTTTTCGCCGTCTATATCTTTTTTCAGTTTTAAAATATCTTTAAAATATTTATCATCTCTGCTGAATTTATCCCATAGTGACAAATACTCTCGATAATAATGAACAAATTTCTTAATCTTTTTTTTATCGTTGACCGTCAGGTGTTTATCCTCATTTAATGTTTTATCGAAATTATGAATGATTTTTTCTGTTAATTCTGTTTTGAACATTTCATTTATACTCACATAATAATATATCTTCAACTCTAAAATCAGTAAATCGAATTTAAACATAAAATGTCTTAATTTAATGTCTGAAAGGCATCTTGAAGCCAAAGGATACTCCTTCTTTAAATAATATAAATGAGCCAGTGCAAATTTGCTCATTTCTTCAAAATAATCCGGATGCAATTTTACGGTATTTTTTTCGATGAAATATTTCAGTCTTTCAGTTTCGCTTAATCGCATACAAGATGATATAAAGTTATGATACAGTTCAGGATGAAGAAAATCCGTCATCGAGTCTTTATAATGATCATTATCTATATAATATGTCAACATTTTTAAACCTTCAGATTTAAAGAAATTGATATCCCCTCCAAGTCTTTCTCTGATCGTACAATAATTCATCAGATAATCAATTTGTACCGCTATTAAACTGTTGTCGAAATATTCGATATTGTTAAAAAAATAATTTTTGTATTTAACATACTTCTCGTTATTCTCAAGATTATTAAGCAGCCCGAAGATATATTTATTTAATTTATATAGTATTAATTTATTCTCTTCAACTTTATTTGAATTTAAATATATCTCGATTGCATCCATATATTTTGTCAAATCAACGGGGATATCGGGTAATTCTTTTATTCCCGTATTAATTCTTTGAAAAATTAAATCCATATACCGGGATATCAATTCCATTAAAAAAAACAGATAAAGGTCTAACATCGCAGAATTTGCGAGCTCAAAAGTATTGAAAATGCTTTTATTTTTCCAGTAATCAATATCAGCAATGAATGAATAAATCAGATTTTTTTTATGAAGATAAGAATTATATAAATTATCAAAATTAAGGTTTTTATTTCTTAAAATATTATCCGCTGATTGTGAGCATTTATTAAGTTGGAAATATTCTCCCTTTCTCAATAAATATTGATTAAGTTTTGTTGATGTGAAAACAGAATCGGACAGAGTATTCTTGACGGCATAATAAGTAAGAATCCTTTCGTTTAAAAGCGATAGAATTTTCGCTGTCGTTTTTTTTGTGTAATTAGTTTTTTTAAGGATATGATTTATGATTTCATCATAGCCATTGACTGCCAGATAATTCTGTTTTTCCAAAATACAATTATAGACAATCAATATCGGTTTATTGTTATTGAAAAAAGGGGATTCCAGAAATTTTCTGAACTCCGAAATCTCATCGGGTTCAAAATTTTTTAACAATTTTAATGCTGAAGGTTTTTTCATTATAGGTAAAATGAGTTAATAATTAATTTTATCTATATTGTTTATAAACAATTACTTAAAATTTTATCAATATAAATATACTGGTAAAATAAGGTAATATCAATATAAATTTTAGTTTTTTTCATATCACACCCCATTCTAATTTTGAATGAAAGGAGATTATCAAATGAAAAAAATAATCTTAATTTTCTTGGCAATTTTCAGTTTCTCATTTTTTGGTGCAACTGAAGAATCAATATCAAAACAAAATCCGGTTGAAGTTTGCATCCTGCAGGATGACGATACCTGGGTCGAATACGTTTTGGTAGGTGATCAGTGGTATATGATTACTCATTACCCTGACGGAAGTATACAAGTAACACCTGTTAGCAAACCTCCTGATTATTAATTGATACTAATTCGATGAAACAAATCAAAAAATTGTTTTGCTAGTTATAGTAGATATTAATAATTAAGAAAACGGAATCCGAAAATTATAAACCGGATTCCGTTTATTTTTACTGCGGCAGTATATTTCCCTCCATTAAATCATTTAATATTGATTTTCTTTTTAATTGCATTATAATAATCACTCTACCTATGTTAACATAACTTTTTAATATTTATTACTATTTCTGAATTATTTTTTACTTTACAAACATTCTACTTTACAAACTTTATAAACTTTCAACTTTACAAACTGTATTTACTTGATTAAGACCATTCTTCTCACCTGAACAAAGTTTCCTGATTCAAGTCTGTAGAAATATATACCGCTCGAAAGTCTGTT
>JAFGII010000076.1 GCA_016929695.1 Ignavibacteria bacterium | reverse complement strand
TTCCGACAGTGCTGCTTTCTGGATCTTCAATCAGGTTTCAAATTTTGCCTATACACGATGGATTGATATGATTCCGGAAATCAGGGATTTGCAAAAAGAACTTGAACTTTCCTATATTAACAATTCCGGTGAAATTGATTCAAGAGCCGCTGAATTGTATAAACAAAATCCCGAACTTGCAGTAAAATTTTTAACTGAATATTCTGTTGCTAAGGGAGCACAAACATTTGCAGCATGGAAAAAATTATATGCACATCTGTTCACAAAATTTATGGACGGAAATATCAAAACAATTACCTCCGATATGAAATTCCCGAAAGTTAACCAGCCGGGATACAGTCCCGAATGGTATAAATTAATCGTTAAAGAAACAGGCGACAGATATAAAG
The DNA here is from genome assembly GCA_016929695.1 of Ignavibacteria bacterium. GTDB lineage: Bacteria > Bacteroidota > Ignavibacteria > Tepidaquicellales > Tepidaquicellaceae > Tepidaquicella. Next base: position 62,856 of record JAFGII010000076.1, on the reverse strand, counting down.
TTATTAAGGAACCCGGACATTAAAAAGCAACAATAAAACAAGTAATAAGTAGAGACAAGGCATACCTTGTCTCTACCTGTTCCTTGAATAAGACTACAAAAGCTTCAGCGCAGATAACTTCCGATAAAATTCTGAACGCCCCCAAAAAATATAAAAGATTTGTTAATATACTTTTTCTTTTGTAATTTTTATTTTAACTTTTCCGTCCTCCCTTTTTATGTCAATTTCATTCTCGTTTTCAATAATACCGTTTTCTTTCAGCGATTCAATAATTTCCTCGTCGGACATATTTTTGTAATCCTTATATTTTTGCAGATGATTAATTTTAATATCTTTCTTTATTTCTTCTTTCATTTTATGCATCTTGAATTTCATTGAATCTTTCATTGTACTGAATTTTTCGGACAACTCAATTTTTAGTTTCTTCATTCTGCATTTCAGTGAATCCATTTCATCTCCTTTCACTCTTATTATTATCTTCTTTACATCAAGACTATCCATCAGTTTTTCTATTTCTATATCGAGATTATCAAGTTTAATATCGATCGAATCAAGATTTACGCCCAGATTTTCTAGTCCGTCAAAATCAAGAGAATCCAGATGAATATTAATATTTTCAAGTTCGCTAAATTCAAAATCCATTGTATCGATTGCAATAAATACATCCTTGTCAAGCACTTTTTTAATAATTGAATCAACATTAATAATGATCTCCACATCATCCGAATCATTTAAATTCAAAGGTGCGATATTTTTAGTCTCTCCGTTCATCGAAGTAGAAAATAATATTACCGCAGCTGTTATTAATAAAACCGAAATTATGAATATTAATTTTTTCATATTAAAATGTTTTAATTTTCAATTTCTATTTCTGTTTCTACTTCTAGGGGTTCCGTCTTCTGTATCTCTATCTCCTGTTCTTCAATATCAGGAATTTCAATATCAGGAATTTCAATATCAGGAATGTTTTCAATGTATCGTTTGTGCCTTTTAATTTCTTTTTCTAATTTCTCCTGAACTTCTTGTTTAATTATTTTCTTCATTTCTTCTTTTTCTTTATTAAGCATACCCTCAAAATCAAAGTCTATGTCTGCCGGAGCGTTTATAACTTCATTGCCCTCGATAATTTTAACTCCCTCAGGATTTATAATAATCTTTTTACCGTTTTTATCAATTATAATATCTTTCGAATCCTGTTTTGCTTTTGTTTTGCTTTTTTTGTCAAAGTTGAATTTTTCAAATTCATAAAATTTTTCGAATCCTAATCTTAACTTTTCATGCCTTTCTTCCAGTTTCTGCATCTGTATCTTTAGTTTTTCATCATTTTTCTGAATTTCTTTATTTGCGTTTTCTATCTTAATCTTTATTATCTGACTGAGTTTTTTCAATGAATCTCTCGAAATTACAACATCTTCGGGAATTCTGATATCAAATTTGTTCCCCCTTTCAATATTATCTACGGTAAAAACAAAATTACTTAATCCCGCATTATTGAATTGTTTCTGTATGTCTGCTTCAAATTCCTTTTCGTTTACTATTTTTTCCGTTTCATCGATATTAAATATATTTCCAAATGCAACTGTATATATAGGTACTTCCATAGCTGCTGCTATAGGCATAACCTGAACGTAATTAGAGGCTCTGATATTTTCTATATCAGATTTCTTCATTGCTAAGTCTTTTTCTACAGAATCTTTTAATAAAATTTTATATTCGTATAATTTTTCGCCCGCTGAATCTTTTTCCTGTACTGTAATAGATGATTTATCAACCCAGCTAAGTTTTTCAAGTCGTTCATTAACTTCTATAACTTTATCAACCGGTGCCGAAAATTTTACGACGTATCCGACGGTTTTATTCTTTGTAACGGGGTAATTACCGAGTGAAACAAGCAACAATAGTCCGAGTACTGCGGCAACTTTTACTTTGTTATAAGAGATTGTCTGAATAATTTTGCCTGCAATCGTACTTTTTGGTTTCGGCTGGATTTTCATTCGTGTGTATGTCAGCCAGGAAGACATACGCTCAAAAGTATCCTCTTTACCGTTTTTCTTGTATTCCTCCCAGTATTTTTCAATGTTATCTTTCATTTCTTCCTGATTCGACCTCCGATATAATTTTGATTGTTTCATTTGTTATACCTCCTACGGAACTTTTTTCTGTGTTTGATTTGAAATGCTTTCCGGTTTCTAACTTTGATATATATTTTCTTAATTTCTCTCTGCCTCTAGATAATCTTAACTTGATACAGGATATACTTTTTTCCTCCTGAATGTGCATTATTTCCTCTATTGAAAATCCTGCAAGTTCATAGAGTAAAATTGCAGATTTTTCCTTTCGTTTTAATTTCGATAATGCAATTAAAAGTATTTCAGATAATTCCCCGATTCCGTTAACATCGTACAATCTCGGCATTGATGGTATTTCATACTCATTATTAATTGAAATAAACTTATTTAGAAGCTCTTTCCTAACAGATGAATAAAATTCATTTGTAATAATTGTAAAAAACCAGAATTTAAATTTCCTGTCATCTTTTAAATCGTCAAATTTTTCAATAGCCTTTAATAGTGAATGCTGGATTAAATCCTCTGCACTGTTTATGCTGCCTCTTTTGCTTAATGCCCTGCAATATTTGAGAGCGGGATTGTAATAGGGTTTAAGTAATTTTAAAAATTCGGTTGTATCTCTTGACATATTTATATTCAGTTTCTATAAGATAAGACGAATTTTCAATATAAAAAGTTACAAAAATCTTCTTTATTTTGAAAGAAAATCTTCAGCAAATAATTAAATAAAAAAGGCTGTCCTGTTGGACAGCCTAGTGTTAGTAAAGAAAGGGAGGGTTATGAAACTTTTCCTCTTTTAACAGGGCTGCCCAATTTGAGCAGCCCAGCGTTAGTAAAGAAAGGGAGGGATTTTCTAACGTGAAACTTCCATTATTTTCATATCTGCAAAACTCCCTGCTATCAGCTTGTAATAATAAATATCCGGTTGAAGGTTTTTATTATTAAATTGTAACTCATGTGTTCCTGAACTCATAAATCCACTGAAAATATCGGCTACTTCCCTGCCATTAGTATCAAATACTTTCATTGTTATATATTCTTCATATGGTAATTCTATAGTAATCTTAGTAACTTTATTAAACGGATTCGGAAAATTCTGAGACATTGAATATTTCCTTGGCAGATTAATTAATATTTCATTTTCTAAATTGGAATATTTATACTTTCCATCATGTTCTATCTGTTTTAATCTGTATTTATAGATTCCTGGTTTGAGATTATAATCAGTATATTCATATATTTGCCCTGTATAAGAAGGTATAAAACCAATTTTAACCCATTTACCACTTAAATCCTTTTCAATTTCAAATCCATAATTATTCCTTTCAGACGAAGTCTTCCATTTCAATCTGATGTTATTATTGAAAATCAAATAAATAAAGTATTCAATTTCTACTGAATAAAATTTTGAAGAATTTTCTTCAATCTCTATTAAATTTCCGTTATTATCTAATTCTTCCTTCAACTTTATACCTTATTTAATTTTATGTTTTACTTAAACACTTAGATAGGCGCAAAAAGTATGCCAAATAAACATTTATTAATTTAAATATTTTTGGGAGTAATTATTTAGAAAATATAGTTTGTTTACTATATTTGCAGTAATGATACTATATTAATTCAAATATTAAAAACTTATTCGGTAAAATTTCCAGTTATAAAGGTTTTTTGCCCCGAATTTTTCATAAAATCTCAAAGCATTTACATTCCAGTCCAGAACCATAAGTTCAAGTCTCCCGCATTTATTATTGTTTGCAATTTTTATTAATTCTCTGAACATTTTTTTACCTGTTCCGCTTCTTCTGTATTTTTCGGATATATAAATATCTTCAAGATATAATGTAGGTTTTGCCAGAAAAGTTGAAAATGTAAAAAAATAAAATGCATATCCTATCAATTTTCTATCATTTTCCGCAACCAATACTTTAATCCCGAATTTTCTTGAAAAGACAGCATCGAGTAATCTTTTCTGTGCCTGCTTTGAAGGCGGTTTTAATTTCTCAAATTCTGCAAGTTCAGTAATTAATCTGATTAATTCATCTGAATCTTGTTTCCTGATATTTCTTATATTTACTTTCATATTAATTTAAAATGTAAAACTCAAGCCTGTTTTAAATGTATTAAAATTCAAAGAAGATTCACCTCCGAAAGGCCAGTTCATCTGCTGAGACCTCAAGTGATATATTCCGTATGAATAAGCATTTCTCAGTACAAAATATACAATAGAACCCGCTGCAGGATTTTCTCTTAAAATCTTCCTTACAAATTTGTCAATTACGCCGTATCCCGCCTCTTCAATAATTATACTGCCAAGATTTTTCCAGACCATAAATCTTTGATATATGTTTGCCTTTTCATATTCTATATTTACTGCAAACATTTTCCCGAATCTGAAACTAAGTCCGCCTTCAAATTTTAAACCAAAACTGAATCCACCATTGAACATATTAAGTCTGTTATTGTCATATATTAATCCTGCATCAGGAAATTGTTTCATTTCCAGTTTCGACCAGTTATAAGAGTTTGAACTGTATGGTAACACGGAAAATTTTTCAGTACCAAGCGGATACCCTTCTTTTTTACCAAATCCGAATCTCCATGCTTCATAGTTCATAGCACCGACTTTTTTATCTCTTATATCAATCTGATTAGAAAATGCTCCAATTTTTACAAAACTATAAAAATATTTACTCCAGCTGCTTTTTCTGTAATATCTGATTATTGATGAATAACCCAGCTTCAGTTCACCTATAGATGAGTTTTGTAGTTCTGATACTATACCGTCAATTTTTGCATTTGATATTCCGTATGATACTTCCAGAGTAGGATTTTTATAACGCCAGAAGTCCAAAAACCATTTGTCCTCATTATTCTCATTTTTGACCTGTGCAAATCCCCCTGAATAAGAAAAAACAACAGCAGCGAACAAAAGAAATATGATGTTAATTTTCATAATTTTTCGTTTTCTTTGATTTTTCTTATTATACATACAAATTTTAATTTTGTTACAAATTCATCCATTTCCGGTTTATGTTGAAAATTTAATTTAATTTCTATCAGTTTTTTATATCCTTAACAGGTTTTGAATTTTTTATTTCTATACGTATGCCACGTCCTTCAATATATTTTTTTACTTTAATTAGCATTTCTTTAATTTCGCCGGAAACACTGCTTTTCATAACTTCACTAACTGCTTTATCTCCAAAAATAAGTGCGGTTATGAAACGCTCTTTCTGCGGTGTTAAATAAATAATATTTCGTTTTTTCTTTTAGCCGGAAACTCCGGTCATAATTCTTAACGGGATATTTCTGAAATACATACATTACTATTTCTTCCCATAGTTTCGGATTTTTTCCTAATTTATTTGCAAAAACAGTTTTATTGGGAATAGAAGTTTTATCATCAAATATCCTTAATGCCATAGTTTTTTATAGTAAAATTAACAAAGAATAATAAAAATATAAACGTTAATAAAGGTTCTCAATGATTTAAAGTATAAGAATTAAGCGGAACTTTTATAGCTTTTTTTCGGTAATGGAATATACAATACAGAACTATACTGTTCGGAATTATGGTTAGTAATATAAGAAAATACAACAAGATAATTATAAAAATATTTACATTAATATTGATTTTAGTGTTTGCGGTTTATCCGCTATCAGTTGAACAGAAATCACTTTGCACTTTAAAATTCTGGTCTGAACCAGTAGTTTGCTGCTGTAACAACAATAAGAAATGCTCCTGCAGTGAGAACAATGAAATTTCCTGCCCCTGTAAAATTAATGAAGAAGAACCGGTTGAAGAACAGAAAGACCCTTTGAATCTGAATTTAAATTTTCAAAAACTCATTACTTTTTATAAATCATATTTATTAATTCATACAACAATATTTGAAAACAGTAATGAAGTAAATTTCTTTTCCGTAAAACAAGACTACCCGCCTGAAAAATCCGATATATATCTGGAAATATCCAACCTTAGGATTTAAAATATAATACAGTCCGCAGACTGTTAATATATATACTTCAAGATAGTCTTACAAACTATCGATTACGAATAAATTTTAATTAACTAAAAAAATCAATCATGAAAAATAAAAGTATTTTAACAGCAATTGTAGCAATATTTTCGTTTATACTTATTAACAATGTATCATACGGTAATTTTACAGATGAGCCGAAATGCATATGTGAAAACTGCATTTGCGGAGATAACTGCACAGGTGACTGTAAAACCTGTCAGGGATGCGAAAATAAATGTCAAAACGGAAAATGTAATATTAACGGTTCTTCATCAGGAGAAATAAAAGAAAGATGCTGCACCAAAGGTTCGATGATACTTGGAGCCGTACAATCAGGTAAATCGCAGGGAATAAATGATTCAGCAGCAGTTTGCCCGGTATCAGGAGAAAAAATCGAAAGTTCCGGAGTATCTTTTTCATATCTCGGTAAAGAATACACTTTCTGCTGCGAAAACTGCATTTCCAAATTCAAAGCTGAACCAATGAATTATATCAAAACGCAGTTACTTTGCCCTGTAATGGGTGAACCTGCGGAAAAAGATTTGTATGTAACATACAATGATACAAAATACTATTTCTGCTGCAAACCCTGCATAAAAAAGTTCAATAAAGAACCGGAGAAATACTTACTGGGTTACAAAGACGATTAAAACTATAATCAAATATTTTTTGTTTAAAGGGTGTAGGTATTAATGCCTGCACCTTTATAAAATATAACACAATAATATGGAGACTATAAAACTTAAAACAACAGTAAATTGTTATCATTGTCTTTCAAAAATCACTCCTTTCCTCAACGAAATAAAGGAAATATCTGACTGGAGCGTTGATCTTGCAGACCCAGATAAAGTGCTTTCCGTGAGCGGAGAAAACTTAGTTATCTCAAAAATAATAGATGCTTTGAGCAGAGCAGGATATTCCGCAGTGAAAATCAGATGATTCAAAAATTTCTTTTATTATAAAAAAACTGCATTAATATATAGTAAATTAAAAGTTTTTTTTTAATATTTGTTAAATAATAGTGTATGAGTAAATTCTTACTTGATTATACTTTAAAAGTCCGGCTTCCGTTAATAATATTTACCTTAATCCTGGTTTTCACCGTAACATATTTTGTATCTTATGCTGAAAGGAACGGTATTGGTTATGAACCGGACCAGCCGGTTACTTATTCTCACAAACTTCACGCAGGGGAAATGAAAATTGACTGTAAATATTGTCATACAGGCGTTGAGGTTTCGAGGTCGGCAAATATTCCTTCTGTTGATATTTGTATGAACTGCCACAATGTTGCCAGAAAAGACAAAGCTGAAATTGTAAAACTCACAAATTATTTCGAAGGTAATTCACCTTTGAAATGGAAACGAATTCATAAAATCCCCGATTTTGCATATTTCAGCCATGCTTCGCATGTCGGGAAAGGTATTGATTGCGCGAACTGCCACGGAGATGTCACACAAATGAAAGTTGTTGTGCAGATTAATTCATTTACGATGGGTGCCTGCCTCGACTGCCACAGAAATCCGGAAAAGCGAATTGCAGAATTTTATACTCTGGTAAATACTCATAATATCAAAAAAGGACCCGAATATTGCTCTGCCTGTCACAGGTAATTATCAAATTTTTTAATATATATTTTTACAATGCCGGATAATAAAAAATTTCCTCTCTCACGAAAAAATTTAAACAGAAAAAAATTTCTGATTCTGTTAGGATTTGGTTCTGTTTCGTTATTTGCTGTTTTTAAAAATCCCTACCGGATTTTCAAAAAGCGGATAACGGAGAAATCATCAGGTTTTTCTGTTGAATTTAAAGAAAACCCGTATTCAGTTAAAAGAAACAATGTATAAATTTTAATTTTTTCAAAAATTGAATAAAAACAAAAATAATTTCTGGAGAGGATTAAACGAATTAAATAAAACTGGAGAATTCGAAAAAGCAAAGAATCTCGAATTTACAGATGAGATATATGAAGAAAAAGAAAAAGGATTTTCAAGACGAAAATTTCTTGCTTTATTGCCCGCGTCAGCCGCAGTTGCTATATCAGGTTGTGCAAATTATCGTGACAAAGGCGAAGTTGTCCCTTATAATAAAAAACCTGATTACACAGTTGCGGGTAATCCCGATTTTTATGCATCAACCTGTTCAGGATGTTCCGAATCCTGCGGTATATTGATTAAAACCAGGGAAGGCAGACCGGTTAAAATAGACGGTAATCCCGACCATCCCGTAAACAAAGGTAAAATCTGTTCAATTGGTCAGGCAGGAATTTTCAATCTTTATAGCCCGGAAAGAATAAAAGAACCTCAAATTTCAGATAAAAATGGAAATTACAACGTATCTTCATGGAGTACAATAACCGAAAAAATTATATCGTCACTTAAAAATGCAGTCTCACAAAAGAAAGGGATTGCATTGATTTCAAATTCCGTCACATCTCCTTCTTTCAACAAGTTAATTTCTGATTTTAAAATTAAATATCCTACATCCAGACATTATGTTTATGAGACTGCAGGTGATGAAAATTTTATTAACGGATACAGGAAATCATTTGAAATAAATACTGAAGGTCAGGAATTTTCTATTCCTTCAGTTAACCTGGACAATGCAAAAGTAATTCTGTGTCTTGAAGCAGACATTCTTGGGACTGAATCAAACAGACTCGAATACGTCCGTATGTTTTCGGAAAACAGGGAAGTTATATTAGACAAAAAAGTAAATAAACTCTATGCGGCGGAAAGTTCAGTATCAATTACAGGATTGAATGCAGATGAAAGATTCAGAATACCTGCAAACTTGCTGGAAGAATTTGTTTTGTGTCTGATAAATGAAATATTAAAGAGGAATGTATCTTCTTATACAGCAAATTCCGATGTAAAAAGAAAAACAGACCAATATTTATTAGAGACATTCACTTCGAAACATAACTTAAAGAAAGATAACGTTACAAAACTTATAGATGATTTAATTGCAAATCAGCGTGCGGGGTATGTATTCGCAGGTAGTATACTACCTGAATCAACTCACATAGCGGTAAATTTAATTAATGAAATACTCGGCAACAATGCCCTGCTGAATTATGAATCTGCACACTATTATTTTAATGAAATTACACCTCCGGAAGAATTTGAAATATTTAAACAGAACATTCAGTCAGGGAACATAGAAGTAATATTACATATTGATGTTAATCCTGCTTACGATTTTGACAGGGACATGGAATATCCCGAATTAATGAAGAAAGTAGCTACTGTAATTACATTATCGGAATTTTTAAATGAGACAACTTCATTAAGCAATTATGTTCTTCCCTTAAATCATTATCTCGAAAGCTGGGGTGATTACAGAAAGAGGGCGAATTTATATTCACTCCAGCAGCCTGCGATTGCACCGCTGTATAAAACAAGACAGCGGGAGGAAATATTGCTTTCATTTCTGAATGAAAATACGAGTGAACAAATTCCTGCTGATTTTTATCTGAAATATCTTAAGGAAAACTGGGAAAAAAATATATATATTGAATCCGGTTTTAAATCTTCATTCAGGGATTTCTGGTTTAATTCCCTTCACGACGGAATAATTAAAGTAAAAACTAATACTGATTCTAAACCTTCTTTCAGAATAAATGCCTTCAGTGAAACAACAGGCAAAATAAAAGTTGCAAACGATTTGATACTTATTCTGAAGAGAAATCATTTCCTTGGTAACGGCAGATATGCCAACAACGGCTGGCTGCAGGAAATACCGCACCCTGTTTCAAAAATTGTCTGGGATAATTATGCGGCAATATCTCCGGCAACAGCAAGGAATCTCGGAATTAAATCAAATGATTTAGTAGAGATAAAATCAGGTACAAGAACGATGAAGATTGCAGCGTTCGTTCAGCCCGGTGCGGCGGATAATACGATTTCAGTAGAACTCGGTTATGGCAGGAAAGATGCGGGAAAAATAGGAACGAATATAGGATTCAATGGTAATTCAATTATTAACAAGACCGGATTAACAAAGTATCTTTATATAGATGCAAAGATTTCAAAAACCGGAGATACTTACGAACTAGTTTCAACTCAAGAACACTACCCTATTGACCAGGAAAAATATAAAGACATTCAGTTTAAAAGAGGCATTATAAGAGAAGCAACATTCAATGAATATCTTAATAATCCGGATGAACTTAAAAAAGAAAAGAAGATTGACGGAATTAATCTTACCGAATTTCCGAGTGTAAATCAAGACCACGAATATACCGGTGTTAAATGGGCAATGACAATTGATTTGAATAAATGCATAGGTTGTGCAGACTGCATATCTGCCTGCAATGTCGAGAACAATATACCGGTTGTCGGCAAAGACCAAGTGAAAGCCAACCGTGAAATGCACTGGATAAGAATAGACAGGTATTATTCAGGCACTCCCGACGAACCGAAAGCAAACTTTATGCCTATGCTTTGCCAGCACTGTGACCTTGCACCCTGTGAGAATGTTTGCCCTGTTGCTGCTACTACACATAGTGAAGACGGAATTAACGGTATGGCATATAACAGATGTGTCGGAACAAGATATTGTACAAATAACTGTCCTTATAAAGTGAGAAGATTTAATTATTTCGACTTTCGAGACAGATTTGCCGACGGTATATTATATGAAGAGCCCGTTAATCAGTTAAGCAATCCGGAAGTGACTGTCCGTTCGAGAGGTGTGATGGAAAAATGCACTTTCTGCTTGCAGAGGATTATGAGTGCTCGCCAGAAAGCAACCGAAGAAAAGAGAGAATTAAAAGGTTCGGATGTTACAACTGCCTGTCAGGATGCCTGTCCTTCAAATGCAATTACTTTCGGAGATATGAACAATAAAGAAGACGTAGTGCAGAAATACAGAGAACACAAGCTTTCATACACTGTGCTCGAGGATATCAAAGTAAAACCGAATGTCACATACACTGTTAAAATCAGGAATACTTAATAATTTTAAATAATATAAATTAAAATTTAATTTGAGCACCTACAGAGAAATACCGCTTGTAACCGAAAGGACAACATTTCCCGAACTGGACGATGTAGTATTTAAACCGACGGAAACAAAACCGACTAAGAAATGGTTTTTAGGAATTACATTAAGCAGTACCGCTCTTTTGGTCGGTATCATCTGTCTCGTGTATTCGATATACTATGGTATTGGTATGTGGGGAAACAACAACCCCGTCGGCTGGGGATTTGATATTATCAACTTCGTTTTCTGGATTGGAATTGGTCACGCAGGTACTTTGATATCGGCAATTTTATATCTATTCAGGCAGAAATGGCGAACAGGTATAGCAAGGTTCGCCGAGGCAATGACAATATTTGCAGTTATGACCGCAGGAATTTTTCCGTTAATACACGTAGGCAGACCATGGCTCGCAGGATACCTTTTCCCTTATCCAAATCAGCATAATGTATGGGTAAATTTCAACTCACCGCTTTTATGGGACGTGTTTGCGGTTTCCACTTACTTTGTGGTATCTTTCTTCTTCTGGGGTCTCGGACTTATTCCGGATATTGCTAATATGCGCTCAAGAACGAAGAGCGGAATTAAGAAATTTTTCTATTCACTTCTGAGCTTCGGATGGAGAAATTCAAACCGTCACTGGCAACATTATGAAAAAGCGTATCTGCTTCTTGCAGGTCTTTCTACTCCTCTGGTGCTTTCTGTTCATACAATTGTATCTTTCGATTTTGCGGTGTCGGTGCTGCCGGGATGGCATACAACAATTTTCCCGCCTTACTTTGTTGCAGGTGCTATATTTTCGGGATTTGGAATGGTTGCAACTGTTCTGATTGTTGTGAGAAAAGTTTTTGATATGGAACATATCATTACTATGAACCACCTCGATAAGATGGCAAAAATTCTGCTTGCGACGGGAACGATGGTAGGATATGCGTATGCGATGGAATTCTTTATGGCTTGGTACAGCGGGTATATTTTTGAACAGTTCGTATTTCTTAACAGGGCGTTTGGACCGTATGCCTGGTCTTACTGGGTTATGATTGCCTGTAACGTAGGCTTTCCGCAGTTATTCTGGCTCAAGAAAGTACGGCAGAATATTCCGCTTATGCTCGTAATCGTAATCCTTGTAAATGTCGGTATGTGGTTCGAAAGATTCGTAATTATTGTAACTTCGCTGCACAGGGATTTCCTCCCCGCAAGCTGGGGAATGTATGCACCAACAATATATGATATTGGTATATTTATAGGAAGTTTTGGATTGTTCTTTACATTAATGTTATTATTTGTGAAAGTGATGCCCGCAATCTCCCTGACAGAACTGAAGGGCGTGATGAAAGGCTCACAACCGGAGCATCATTAGTCATTAGTCATTAGTCATTAGTGGTTAGTGATTGGATGATTGAGTGATTGAATGATTTGAGGATTGGTATAAAAAAGAAATAAATTATATTTTTATTATATGCTTAAAAAAATAAAGCAAAAGATTGTTGAAGTAAACGTAGACCTTAAAATAGACGAACGTTCAGGCGAGATATACGCCGTGGCAGCACTTTTTGAAACGCCCGACAGTATATTTCACGCTGCAGAAAAAGTCGGCAAATCGAAATATTCAAAATACGATATTCATACACCCTACCCTATTCACGGAATGGACGATGCTATGAGGTTAAAACCGACAAAGCTCGGATTCGTTACATTTATATTCGGACTACTTGGTGTAATAATCGCATTACTGATGATAGGATATATGTCGGGAATTGACTACAGGAACATTATCGGAGGAAAACCGTTTTTTGCCCTTCCGCCTTCTATGCCGGTTGCTTTTGAATTAACCGTACTGTTTGCAGCTTTACTGACAATAATTTTTACGCTCTTTGTTTTTAATAAACTGCCGAAAATATTTCATCCGTTAATGGATACCGAATATATGAAGCGAGTATCAACAGACAGGTATGGAATTGTAATCGAAGCGGAAGATAAAAATTTTGACAAGGACAAAGTTACGGAATTCCTGAAAAGCCTCGGCAGCAGTGAAATATCGTTAATATATAAATTCACAAAGGATGAAGATAAAATTAAAACACCGATTTTCGATTTGAAATTTATCGGATTGCTCGCAGGAGTAGCCGTAATTACCGCAATCGGCACATATATAATATTAAATAAAGTCATTTATACGACACCCTTCGATTGGATGACAGACCAGTTCAGAGTAAATGCTCAGACACAAAGCAAATTTTTTGAAGACGGATTCGGAATGAGGCTACCTGTTGAAGGAACAGTATCAAAAGGTTCTTCACAATATAAATTTAAAGGTATGCCCGATTCATTAGTAAAAAACCTATCAAACCCGCTGCCTGTAACAAAAGAAGTATTTGCAAGAGGAAAACAAAAATATGAAACATTTTGCAGTTCCTGCCACGGATATTACGGCAAAGGCGACAGCAGATTAAAAGGACAATATCCCAATCCTCCGACGCTTCATTCGGAAAAAATCAAAAACTTCAAAGACGGAAATATATATCACATAATAGTTAACGGACAGAATGTAATGCCTTCTTATTCAAAGCAGATTTCGCCTGATGACAGATGGGCAATCGTTCATTATATAAGAGCGCTGTTGAGGTCACAGAATGCCCTCGATAACGATTTTCCCCCGGGTAATGAACGACCCGGTGAAGAAAATAAAAACAAATAAAAAAGTATTAATTATATGACAACGCAAGGATTACAAGAACAAAAAAAACTGCCTGAATCAGTAAAGAAAGCATCACTGCTGCTGATAAGTACAGGTATAGTTCTGATGATGATTTCTTTTATTGTTGATTCGCACAGGGCATTTTACAACTATATACTGATGTACTCTTTTATTGTTAGTATTGGAGTCGGTTCGCTCGGGCTTGTTGCACTTGAATATATGGTGGATGCCGCCTGGTCAACACCGTTCAGACGAATCAGCGAATTCCTTGCATTTTTAATTCCGTTTTTGCTGATACTGGTTATCCCGATTATTTTTGGAATTCACGATTTATATCACTGGTCTCATAAAGAAGCAGTAGAAACAGACCCTGTTTTGCAGGGAAAAGCTCCATATCTGAATACAGCATTTTTTACAATCAGGGTTTTTGCCTGCATACTGATATGGATGTTGTTTTATTTTTTAATAACGAAAAATTCAGAAAAACAGGATATTACAAAAGAATACGGACTTTTAACTAAGAATATAAAACTGTCAATAGGTTTTGCACCTATTTTAATTATAACTCTGACCATTACAGCAATAGATTTGATTATGTCGCTTGAACCTCACTGGTATTCGACAATGTTTGGTGTTTATTACTTCTCCGGAACGGCTGTAGCAGGACTTGCGGCGACAACGCTGTTAGCTGTAATTTTGAAAGAGAAAGGATACCTGCATCCGCAACTACAGGACAGGTTGTATCACAGCATGGGAACTCTGCTTTTCGGACTGAATGTGTTCTGGGCGTATATTGCGTTTTCGCAGTTTCTTTTAATCTGGTATGCGGATATTCCTGAAGAAACATTCTGGATGATGCACAGGATGCACGGTTCCTGGGGAGTTGTATCTCTGGCACTGCTTTTTATACATTTTATTATTCCTTTTATTATTTTATTACCCGGAAGAGCAAAGACAAATTTCAGAACTTTGAAAATAATGGCAGTATGGCTTTTGTTTGCACATATGCTTGACTTATACTGGCTGATAATGCCAAATTTCAATAAGGAGTCAGCATTCTTTAGCTGGAATGAAATCGGATTTATTTTGTTCATTGTCGGCTTTGTGTTGTTTGTGTTTAAGATTAAATCGGATAAAACCAACTTCACACCTGTAGGTGACCCGAAACTCGAAACAGGACTCGAAGTGAAGTTGTATCCTGACTTGTCGATAGATTAGTTGTTAGTTTATTAGATGACTGGATGATTGGGTGATTGAATGAATGATTGATTGATTGATTGAATGATTGATTGGATGACTTTAAGTACTTTTCAAACTTTATAAACTTGATGAACTTTATAAACTTAATGAACTTAATGAACTTAATAAACTTTTTACTTATATGAAGAAGTATTTAAGATTTTACGGCATAATTTATATACTGATACTTGCTCTGATTATAGGACTTGGAATGTTATATCTAAATAACATTAATACTATAACCATAAACAAGATTACTCCTCCGGTATTCAATACCATTACCGTAAAACAGGATGACGACCTTCCTTACGTAAAAGGTTCGATGACACCGCCGATAGAAATAAATAAATTTGCGTCATCGACTCCCGAACTGACAGCTAAAGGCAAAGGAATATATAAGACTCAGTGCCTGAGCTGTCACGGCGAGGATGGAAAAGGTGACGGGATTGCCGGCGTTACATTGAATCCGAAACCGAGAAATTTTCAAATATTAGAGGGCTGGACGAACACACCTGATTTTAAAGGAATGTATAAAACCTTACAGGAAGGTGTTACTTCAAGAGGAATGGCAAGTTATTCAAATCTACCGCCCGAAGACAGATTCGCATTGATACATTACGTGAGAACATTTTCCGATAAATATCCAAAGATAACAGATGAAGAACTGACCGAACTCGAGACCACGTATAGTTTATCCAAAGGGTTAAAAACACCGAATCAAATACCCGTATCCGTCGCGGAAGATAAACTGATTGAGAAATATAAAGTTATCAGCGATAAAATCAAAAATTCTCTTATAAGTATAAATGAAAATAAAAACGACAAAGGAGCAATATTATTAAAAGAAAATTCAGGAGATTTAAAAAAAGTACTGACATCTCTCTACAATTACAAAAACTGGAATGAAAGTGAAAATCAGTTCATATCTTTCGTAAATAATTATACAGTTCAGAAAGGTTTTAAATCAACCGTAACACAGTTAAACCCAGACGAATGGACTGTGTTATTTCAGTATTTAAAAAATTCAATTACTTTGTAAATAATGAATCCTTTTAAAGAAAAAAAGAAAATTGCCGAACTTAAAAACAGTAATACAGGTAAAATATTATTACCGGTTTTATTTCTGTTAATATTTTCGATTCCAATATTCTCCCAGACACCTGAACCTCCCGATGTCGGAGTTGATGAAAAACTAGGACTAAATGTTCCTCTCGACATAAAGTTTTACGACGAATACGGCAAGACCGCAACGCTTGCAGAACTTACAAAAGGAAAACCAACAATAATATCACTCGTATATTACAGGTGCCCCGGTATATGCAGTCCTTTGATGTCAGGACTTGGAGCAGTGCTTGATGAAATTGACCTTGAAACGGGAAAAGACTTCAATACACTTACAATCAGTTTTGACCCGAGTGAGGATTATATTCTTGCGGCGGAAAAAAAGAAGAATTATTTTGCGACTTTCAGAAAACGTGCAATATCGGAAGATGCCTGGAGATTTTTAACTGCTGACAGTATTAATGTTAAAAGAATTACTGAAGCCATTGGATTTAAATATATTAAACAGGATAATGACTTTGTTCATTCGGGAGTACTTACTGTAATATCCCCTGAAGGAAAAATTACAAGATATTTGTATGGAATAGATTTTCTTCCGTTTGATGTTAAAATGGCTTTGATAGAGGCATCGCAGGGAAAAGTAGGAACTACAATTGCAAAAATTGTTAAGATGTGTTACAGTTATGACCCCGAAGGCAGAAAATATACACTGAACGTAACAAGGATTGCAGGAGCAAGCATATTGTTCGCAATTTCGATTTTTGCAATTGTATTATTCATCACTAAAAAGAAGAAAAATAAATCAAAAAAAGAAGAAAGTGGAAGCAGTAAATAATGTGTCATATCTTGAGTATAAAGGAAAACACAAGGGAATACTCGGTTGGTTGTTAACTACAGACCATAAAAGAATCGGTCTTATGTATCTATGGGCAATGCTCACTTTTTTCCTTGTTGCAATGACCATCGGATTTTTGATGAGACTGGAACTGATAAGCCCGGGTGAAACATTAATGAAACCGCAGACTTATAACGCTTTGTTTACCTTACACGGCGTTATAATGATATTTTTGTTTATCATTCCGGGAATACCGGCTGTGTTCGGAAATTTTTTTCTGCCGATTCAATTGGGAGCAAAAGATGTTATTTTTCCGAAATTGAATCTACTATCGTGGTATTTATATATAATAGGAGCAATTCTTGCTGTAGCATCATTGTTCATCGGAGGCGGTGCACCGGATACCGGCTGGACATTTTATGTCCCCTACAGTATCAGGTCAACATCCAACGTAACTTATGCGTTGTTCGCAGCATTTATACTAGGTTTTTCTTCTATATTAACCGGAATTAATTTTATTACAACTATACACAGAATGCGTGCACCGGGAATGACCTGGTTTAAGATGCCGCTGTTTGTTTGGGGTTTGTATTCGACGGCGTGGATTCAGATTCTGGCAACTCCTGTAGTAGGAATAACTTTAATACTCGTTATACTTGAAAGAACTCTCGGTATAGGAATTTTCGACCCGGCGCTAGGAGGTGACCCGATTCTCTATCAGCACCTTTTCTGGATATACTCACACCCTGCAGTTTATATTATGATACTGCCTGCTATGGGTATTGTTTCGGAAATTATACCAACATTCTCGAGAAAAAATATTTTCGGATACGGACCAATTGCTATGTCGAGTCTTGCTATTGCTTTCGTCGGATATCTTGTCTGGGGTCATCATATGTTTACAAGCGGAATAAGTGATACTTCGCGAGCAATATTTTCGCTGCTTACATTTCTGGTTGCGGTACCTTCCGGCGTGAAAATTTTTAACTGGGTTGCAACTATGTATAAAGGCTCTATAGAAGTGCGGACACCGATGTATATGGTTTTGGGATTTATTTTTGTTTTTTCAATAGGCGGACTTACAGGACTCGTTCTGGGTTCCTTAAGTACGGATATTCACGTTACTGATACATATTTTGTTGTTGCTCATTTTCATTATGTTATGTTCGGCGGTATGGGTACAATATTCTTTGCTGCACTCTTCTACTGGCTGCCGAAAATGTTCGGAAAAATGTATAATGAAAAAGCGGCGAATATAGGTGCAACAATTTTCTTTATTGGATTCAATCTTTTATACTTTCCGATGTTTATTATAGGTTATCTTGGAATGCCGAGAAGATATTATGATTCACTGCCTGAATTTCAGATTTATCATACACTGTCAACCGTCGGTTCATGGGTACTGATAACGGGAATACTGATAATGATAACTACAATAGTGATTGCTTTACTCAAGGGCAGGAAAGCGGATATGAATCCCTGGGGCGGGACGACTCTCGAATGGACAATCCCCTCTCCTCCTCCGGTTGAAAATTTTAATGAAATACCGACTGTTACTAAAGGTCCTTATGAACACGAATACAGTGATAAGTAAAAAGTTTTATGTGACAAGTGACAAGAAATAAATTTAAATATATTTAAAAACTATCAGAATAAAATAATGAGCGTAATACACAGAGATGATGTAGGTTCAAAGATGGGAATGTGGCTTTTTCTTTTTACTGAATTGCTGCTGTTCGGCGGTATGTTCTTACTCTATGCCGCATACAGATTCGCTCATCCGGACGCATTCAAAGTTGCCTCTTTAAAACTCGATACTGCTCTTGGAATGGTGAATACGATTATACTCCTGACAAGCAGTTTAACGGTAGTGCTTGGAATAGTTGCACTTCAGAGAAACAGCAAGAAATTAAGTATTTTTTATCTTGGAATTACTTTACTGCTCGGGTTTGGTTTCCTTGTTAATAAATATTTCGAGTGGGGTGCAAAAATAAGCAAGGGAATCTATCCCAAAGGACCTGAAATGGCAAATTTTTCAGATGGCGAAGTACTTTACTTCGGACTGTATTACGCAATGACAGGACTGCACGGACTGCACGTTCTTGTAGGAATGATGTTTCTTGGCATAATACTGCTTCTTATCGTAAAAGAAAAAATTACCGCAGATAATTTCCAGAAGTTTGAAAACGCCGGGTTATACTGGCACCTCGTTGATATTATATGGATATTTTTATTCCCGTTATTTTATTTAATTCATTAAAAGGAAAAGACTATGGAAAAAAATCATAATGAAAATCAGCATAATCACGAAAGCACAGGTTATGGCATTTATATTTTTATCTGGCTCGGTTTAATAAGTCTCACCGTCGTAACCGTTTCACTTGCGGGACTGAATCTGACGGGATTAACAGTAATTACAGCACTAACAATTGCAACTATAAAGTCAGCCCTTGTAATGAATTACTTTATGCATATTAAATATGAAACGATGATTTTTAAAGTTTTCGTAGCAGTGTGTATAATCATTTTTATCGTAATGATAGTTTTAACATTTTTTGATTTAACATATAGACCAATACAACAATGAAACCTACTATAACACAACAGGTTGATTCAACGTTTTTACTAATAGTCGGAATATCGGTTCTATTGCTGCTGCTTGTAACTGTTACTATGATTTATTTCGTAATAAAATACAACCGCAAACGTAATCCGAAACCGACGGAAATTCACGGAAACACAACTCTTGAAATAATCTGGACACTTATTCCTACTGTGCTTGTACTTATTATGTTTTTCTCGGGTTATTCGGGGTTCAAATACATGCGTGACGTTCCCGAGGATGCAATGCCGATAACAGTGACAGGTAAAATGTGGAAATGGGATTTTCAGTATGAAAACGGAAAATTAACCGATACCCTTTATGTACCTGTTAATAAACCTATAAAAATGTTAATAAAATCTCTCGATGTCAATCATAGTTTTTATTTACCGGCTTTCAGAGTTAAAGAAGATGCTATCCCGGGACGTATTAATTATCTGTGGTTCCAGCCGACTGAACTCGGAAGTTTTGATATCGCCTGTGCAGAATACTGCGGTCTTCAGCATGCATATATGTATTCAAAACTTGTTGTAATGCAGGAGGATGAATTTTACCAATGGTACACGATAAAAGAAGAAAAAGATACTATATCTTTTAAAAATGATTCTTTAAAAAATACGAACGACACATTAAAAAAATAATTTTTGCATTCAGTTATATCGGAAATATTAAATGAAACAAAGATACCGGAAACCTGCTCATCCAATGAACTTGTTCATCAGATGAGTATACTTCGTGTAATCTCCGAAATTATAAAACTCCGCATAACGGTTCTTGTTTCGTTTACGACTGCTCTCGGTTATATTCTTGCTGTAACCAATTTAGATAAAGCAATTATTCTTGCTCCGCTTGGTATATTTCTTCTTGCCTGCGGCTCGGCAGCACTGAATCATTTTCAGGAGAGGAACATTGACGGACTGATGAGCCGAACAAGTAAAAGACCACTGCCGGCAGGTTCTGTTAAACCCTCTTTCGTTTGGTCAACTGCCATAATTTTTTTCGTTGCCGGAGGATTAGTCTTATATTTCGGAACAAATTTAAACACTTTGTTAATTGGTCTAACTACTTTAATCTGGTATAATGCAATTTACACACCATTAAAAAGAAAAACCGCTCTTGCCGTAATTCCGGGCTCACTTGTTGGTGCATTACCCCCGGTTGCCGGATGGACTGCCGGTGGCGGATATCTTTTTGATTTTCATATAATATATATTGCTTTGTATTTTTTTCTCTGGCAGATACCGCACTTCTGGCTGTTGCTGATAATATACGGCAAAGAATATAAAAAGGCGGGACTCCCTGTTCTTAATGATATATTCGGACTGAGAGTTTTAAGAATTATTACCTCTTTCTGGATAGTACTTGCAGTGCTGTTTGCTGCAGGAACATCCTTTGTCGGGTTTATCATGAATGATTTTATACGCTACTTGCTGGTCTTTTCAGGAGCAACCGTTATTGTTCTGACAATGCTTAATATTAAAAAAGATATTACAAGAAAAAATACATTCAGATTATTCATGGCAATAAACACTTTCACATTATTATATATACTTTTGCTTTATATTGACAAAATAATTTCTTTATTTTGATAAAATGATATCTAATATTATTAATTATTAACTGAATATGAACTTTTTTGAACAACTTGTAATACCGCCGACAGCAGAAAATATGCCGCTTCTGAATATAGTTCAGATTGTATCTTTTGCAGTTTTCTATCCGTTTCTTGGTATGTTAATCGGCGGGTCGTTTTTGTCCCTGTATTTCAATTATCTCGGAAATAAAAGAAATAATCTCATATATAATATGTTTGCAAAAGATGTGATTATGAAACTAACTGTGAGCAAAAATGCCGGTTACGTGATGATAATTCTTCCTGTTATTTCAATTGCAATTGTATTCTCCCGGTTTCTGTATTCGTCTGATGTAATTTCAATTAGTTTATTTTTTGTATCTGCAGTTATATATTTAATTGCCGTGATATATATTTATAAATACAGGACAGGTTTTCATATAAGTTCGGTATTACAGTCTTATAAATCTCTCTTGCCGGAAGAAAAAATTCCCGGTGAGGCAAAAGAATTTGAAAGTAAAACACTAAACGAAAAACAGAAATACGGTAAACTCGGTTTAATATTGACTCTGGTTGCCTCATTTCTTTTCACTGGCAGCATTACTATAGCGGGCAATGTCCGGGAATGGCAGGATTTTCCGACAATACTTTCTGTAATATTCAGCGGAAAAGTATGGCTGAATTTTCTGGACTTACTGATATTTGCATTTGCTATCACCGGTGCTTCGATATTATTTTTCTTTTTTGTTTGGCAGGGAGGAATAAAATCAGGGGATGAAAAATATAAGGGTTTTGTAACCAAATTCTCAGCAAGTCTTACAATAATTTCAGTACTTATATTACCCGTATTTTTATTTATTGGTTTTATACTACTCCCACGGCAGGCATATTCATCGGGTGTTTTTATTTTTTCCGGACTCGCATTCTTCTGCCTTCTTGTTGCGGGGAATTTTGCTTATGCGGTTTTAAAAAATTCTGAAATTAAATTTTCATCTGGTGTATTCTTTTCTGTATTACTTGCAGTAATTTTTATTGTCGTCAAGAATCAATTCGCATTTGACAATTCGGTAAAAGTGCATACAGTCGCGGTTAATCAGAGAGCGGAGGAAAATCTGAAAAAAACTTTACCAACGACAACGAAGATTGCAGAAATCAGCGGTGAAGACATATATAACGGCAGGTGCGCTGCCTGCCATAAATTCGACGCGAAACTTGTCGGACCTCCTTACAAAGAAACTCTGCCTAAATACAACGGCGATTTAAAGAAGTTAGCAGCATATATTTACAATCCGACAAAGATAAACCCCGAATATCCGCCGATGCCCAATCAGGGACTTAAGATGGCTGAAGCGGAAGCAGTCGCAAAATTTTTACTTGAGAAATATCAAAAATAATATTTTATAAATTTAAAATAATTTTATGGAGGCAGAACTTTTATCGAGATTACAGTTTGCTGTAACAATTGCTTTCCATTTTATTTTTCCTCCGATTTCCATCGGGCTGGGTTTAATGCTTGTAATAGTGGAATGGCTCGGCTGGAAAAGAAATGATGAGGAATATGTAAAACTCGGAAAGTTCTTTTCAAAAATACTTGCAATTACATTTGCGATAGGAGTTGCGTCCGGACTGGTTATGGTACTGCAGTTCGGAACCAACTGGGCTAGATACTCTGCATTTGTCGGAGATATATTCGGTGCGCCGCTTGCCGCGGAGGCAATCTTTGCTTTCTTTCTCGAATCTACCTTTCTCGGATTATATATTTTTGGAAGGAACAAGGTATCAAAAGGCGTACATTGGTTTTCAATTTTAATGGTAACAATTGGAGCAACAATTTCCGCATTCTGGATACTTGTAGCAAATTCCTGGCAGCAGACACCCGCAGGATTTGCAATACAAAATCTTGCGTCGGGAGAAATAATTACTGACCCGGAATTCGGAGTAGGCTACAGTCCTATGGAACACCGCGCAATATTAATGGATTTCTGGGCTGCAGTATTTAATCCTTCAACCTTAATGCGGTTCTTTCATACAATGGTCGCAGCATTTATGACAGGAGCGTTTCTTATGGCGGGCTCGCTTGCATATCTGATAAGAAAAAACAGGGATACACAAATCGCACTTAAAGGATTAAAAGTATCTCTGATTGTTGCTTTTATTTTTTCTATTTCCCAGTTATTTCCCTTCGGTCATCATCACGCACAGGATGTTGCAAAATATCAACCTGAGAAATTTGCTGCAATTCAGGGTCTTTATGATAGTGAGGAAGGAGCTCCGCTTGTTCTGTTCGGCGTACTCACCGGTGATATACCACCTGAGATGAAAGCAAAAATTTCAATACCGGGTGTCTTGAGCTGGCTTGCTACCGGTGATGTTAACGCAAAAATTTCCGGTCTGTCGGAAATTCCGCCCGAAAACAGGCCGCCCATGTGGATGCCGTTTGTTTCTTATCACAATATGGTTGCACTCGGCAGCATATTTATTGCGGTATCGTTCTGGGGCGTAATTCAGATAAAAAGAAAAAAACTTCTTAAGAGCAAAAAATTCCTGCGGTTGCTCTTCTGGATTATTCCTTTACCGGTTCTTGCTTGTCAGTTCGGTTGGTTCGCTGCTGAAGTAGGAAGACAGCCCTGGACGGTATATAATCTGCTAAGAACTTCAGATTCATTTTCTGCAACAGTTCCGAACGGGCAGGTCTGGTTTACGCTTATTCTATTTACGGTTATTTATCTGATTATGACTTTCATTTACATCTATTTAATGATGAAAGAACTGAAACACGGAATCTCACCGCACGATAATGAATCTGAACCTGCGGATTCGAAAGGAAAGGAGGTTACGGCATAATGGAATATCAATTCTTAAACATACTCTGGTTTATACTCGTTACCGTGCTTTTTGCTGTTTATGCAATACTTGACGGCTTTGACCTCGGAGTCGGTACTCTGCATCTTTTTGTAAAAGGTGAAAAGAATAAAAGAATTCTTATGAATTCAATCGGTCCGGTATGGGATGGCAACGAAGTCTGGCTGATTGCGGGCGGCGGTGCAATATTTGCAGCTTATCCGCTCGTATATGCTACTGCATTCAGTTCATTTTATCTTGCTGTGTATTTACTGCTGCTTGCACTTTTCTTCAGGGCAATTTCATTTGAGTTCAGAGGAAAAGTTGAATCACCGGCTTGGCGGAAATTCTGGGATTATTCATTCGGAATCGGTAGTTTATTGCCGGCTGTTCTGCTCGGAGTTGCTTACGGGAATATATTGAGAGGATTGCCTTTAAACGAAGAAAAAATATTCACCGGCGGATTCATTGAACTGCTTAACCCTTATGCCATTCTCATTGGCGTTCTTGCACTTGTTATGTGCTTAATGCAGGGTACAATTTATCTGACTCACAAAACTGACGGAGAACTAAAGGAAAAATTTGAAAAACTCGCGACAAAATTCTGGGTTGCTTTTGTGGCTTTGTGGTTCTTCGTGACGATTGCTTCACTTTTTGTGTCGAAGTTTTTGTTTGACGGAATTGCAAAAAGTCCAATCTTCTGGATACTTTTTGTTTTGTTTTTGATATCAATAATAATGATACCAATATTTTTAAAAGCAAAGAAAAACAGGAATGCATTTCTTTTTTCATCGCTTTCGATATTTTCTATGATCGGACTTTCCGCTGTTGGGTTATTCCCGAAATTAATTCCGTCGCTTACAGATACAAACAACAGTCTTACTATAATGAACGCTTCCTCGACCGAAAGGACATTAACTACTATGCTGATTATTGCCTTAATCGGCATGCCCTTTGTACTTGCATACACAATCTACATCTACAAAGTCTTCAAAGGCAAAACTATCCTCCACGACGACAGCTACTAACAGTATAAATATTAATTGTTACTGTAGAGACAGGGCATGCCCTGTCTCTACAATATTTTTCCGATTATAAAATCCCATATCTTTGTAACCATCGAGGAATTATAGAAAATTATTGTTTGCATTTGGCACTACACTCTTACATACGAGTTTTTCTACATCAAAAAGCAGAAAGGCATTACACCCTGTAATACTCCTCATCAGTCATTACAGGAAGTATCTCGTACAAATTATGTTCCTTTGCCCAGTTGATTGTCCTGTTCCACAACTCCTCTTTTTCAAAATCATTTAATAAATCCCACCCTGTACCAACCGGCGGCATTGGAATTTCCGAAACATCAACACTTTTTCTTTTTGCCTCCTGATATAATCTCATCCAAATTTGAAACCAGATATTCGGATACGGACAAATATACTTACTCATCATAAAATTTATTAACTTTCTAAAAAACTAATATGGGTATACAATAAACAAATTAGCCAACCCCGGCTTTATTAGAAGTTAAATCATTTAATTTCAAAATGCAACAAAAAAATTAATAATCATATACCACAAAAAATTATAAATATTAACTTATTTTGTGGAATGAGTATAAATTTCTACTTTTAAAATATAACTGAAGCCGAAATATTTTTTTAAAGTTAATTGTTATATTTCTTTTTTATGAAACGCATTTATGTTTTTGTTTATTTTATGTATAACAAAAACTGAACTATTTTCATTTATGGTTGTTGTTATAATAGTTATTTTTATTTGTGCATACGCATAACCATACATATTATAATAAGGCATTCATCTGGGGTATACTTCTGAATTCGGGTTATATCATTATCGAATATATTTTCGGATTTATATTGAATTCTACTGCCCTGCTTGCAGATGCAAGCCATAATCTCGGAGATGTCGTCAGTCTGATTTTCGCTTTTACCGCCTATAAACTTTCTTTGAAAAAACCTTTCGGAAATTTCACTTTTGGTTTAAAAAAAATCACTGTCTTGATTTCCATTGTTAATGCCATCCTCCTTTTTGGTGCAATTGTCATAATCGGATTTGAAGCCCTTCAGAGATTGAGCAGTACTGTCGAAATAAATGGTGAGGGTGTCGCTCTGGTCGCTGTAGCAGGTATTATCGTTAACGGTATAACTGCTTTGCTGTTTCTGAAAGGAAAAGATTCCGATTTAAATTTAAGAGGCGCTTTTCTGCATATGCTTTCGGATACATTGATATCTCTCGGTGTGGTTATAGCGGGTGTTATTATTTATTTTACCGGTCTGTATATCATTGACCCCGCTGTTACATTTATTATTCTCGCAGTTATTCTTATCGGAATATGGGATTTGTTTTCCAAGTCATTCAAGATGGCAATTGATGCCGTCCCGCATAACATTAATTTGGCAAAAGTTAAAGAATATTTTTCGAGTGTCAAAGGTGTGAGAAGTTTTCACGATTTGCATATATGGGCAATGAGCACAACTGAATCTTCTCTGACAGTGCATATTGTTTCGGATAAAGCAGTTGATGATAATACATTACTGAAAAATATTTCCAACGATTTGAATAATTTATTTCGAATAAATCATTCAACAATTCAGATTGAACATCCCGGTTTGGATGATAGTAAATGCGAACAGGGTTGCTGATGTTGGTGGTTGGTGGTTAGTGAATGATTGGGGGATTGGAGAATTGGAGGATTGGAGGATAGGATGATTGGGTGGTTGGGTGATTGGGTGATTGGAGGATTGAATGAGAGATAGTAACATACAGCTACTGAATGAGTTGTTATAATCAGTTCTAAAATATAATCAACTAATTCCGAAAAGAATATTTTTTCATTTATGGAATTTTTATTTTGTGAATAATTAAACGATTTTTATGAAGAAGAGAATAATTGTTTTAACCGGTGCGGGTGGCAGTGCCGAAAGCGGAATTAAAACTTTCAGAGATTCAGGCGGACTGTGGGAAGAACACGATATTTACGAAGTTGCTTCTCCTATGGGCTGGTCGAAAGATATGGAACTTGTTCTGAATTTTTATAATCAGAGGAGAAGACAATTAAAGAATATTCAGCCGAATGCCGCACACACTGCTCTTGCTAAACTGGAGAAAAAATATGAAGTAAAAATCATAACCCAAAATGTAGATAACCTTCACGAAAAAGGCGGCTCTACCGATATATTGCATCTCCACGGCGAACTTACAAAGGCAAGAAGCACTGCAGACCCGAACGTGGTTTATGAAATCGGTTATAACGATATTAATAAAGGTGATTTGTGCGAAAAAGGCTCTCAGTTAAGACCGCATATAGTATGGTTTGGAGAACCGGTTCCCCTTATTTCTGAAGCGGCGGAAATTTGTGCTACTGCTGATATTTTTATTGTTATAGGAACTTCAATGGTAGTTTACCCTGCCGCAGGTCTTATTGAACATGTTCCCGATGATGCGGAAAAGTACATTATTGACCCTAATAAACCGGTTATGTCCGGTTATTATCCCAATCTGACTTTTATAGAGGAAAAAGCCTCTGAAGGTACAGAGAAATTGGTTGATAAATTGTTAAGCGAATAACATTATTAGAGTTTTTAATTAATTCTCGGGAATAAGAAATCTGTAATTCTTAAATATTTATTGGAACTTAATAAACTTCAGAAACTAATAAACTTTTAAAATTCTAAAACTTTATAACTTTAATAACTAAATTCCCTGACGGTATAAAGGTCTCAGCCATTTATATATTTCCACAACAATTATAACTATTGATGCTATTCCTCCAAGTACAAGCCATTTCTCTATCGGCAACGGTTGTGTTCTTAACAGAGACTGAAGAAGCGGAAGTTCAGTTGCGACTATATTAAGAGAAAATGCCACAACAATTCCAATCATCAAGATAATATTATTTTTTAACGGCACTTTAAATGCCGAGCGGAATTCCGAGCGGCAGTTCATTACGTGATAAAACTGCATAAGAACCAACAAGAGTAGAGTCGAATTCCTTGCATCGGTTTCTTCAAAGCCCTGATTGAGAAAATAAATCCACGCCAGCAAACACACTACACCCATTGTAATACCGCTTACGAGTACCTGTTCAATCATCCTCCTGTTAAAAATTCCTTCTTTCGGTTTTCGCGGCGGAAGTTTCATAACTTGTTTTTCTCCCGCTTCAAAAGCCAGTGCTACATCCTGAATACCGTTTGTTACAAGATTAAGCCACAGAATCTGAACTGCAAGCAGCGGAATACCCAGTTCCAGAATTGTTGCTGCTCCCAGGAAAATAAGTTCGGCTGCACCTGTTGAAATTAAAAGCAAAGTGACTTTTCTTACATTTGAATAAGCGAATCTGCCCTCTTCTATACCCGCTACAATTGATGCAAAATTATTATCGCTAATTATTATTTGCGCAGCATCTTTAGCAATTTCCGCACCCGAACCCATTGCGACACCTATATTTGCTTTATTAAGAGCAGGTGCGTCATTTACTCCGTCGCCCGTTACGGCAACAAAATTTCCTAATTTCATTAATCCTTCGACTATGCAAAGTTTTTGCTGAGGTGATACTCTTGCAAATACAAGCACATCTTTAATCCTGTTCAGAAATTTATCGCCTTCATAAGTTCCGATTTCTTCAAGTTTTTTTCCGCTGATTACATTGTCGCGAGATTCTGTTATACCAAGTTCCTTTGCAATAGCAAGTGCGGTTGCGGGATGGTCGCCGGTAATCATAACAACGTTTACACCGGCATCAAATGCTTTTTGTACCGCTTCTTTCACTTCAGGACGCAGCGGGTCAATAAACCCGATAAGCCCCACAACTTTTAAATTTTTCAGGTCGCTTATTTTAAATTCATCTGTTATTTCCGTTTCATTAATAATACCCGTAGCAACCGTGAGAACTCTGTAGCCGCTCTCGGCTAAAAATTCCGCTCGTTCAAAAAGATAATGTTTGTTAAGCGGTTTATTACCTTCAAAGGTTTCAATTTCGGAACAGAAGTTTACAACTGATTCGACTGCACCTTTTACTACTACATATATACCCTTTTCCGTTCTGTATGCGGATGCCGCAAATCTGTTTTCTGATTCAAATGGTATTTCACCAAACGGTTTAAGAGTACTTCTTATTTTCGGCGGTTCAAGTCCGAGTTTATATCCAAGAGACAGAAGTGCAACGTCCATTGAATCACCACTATGATGCCATTCATCATTTTCTTTTGTAAGTGATGCTTCGTTGCATA
The DNA here is from genome assembly GCA_016929695.1 of Ignavibacteria bacterium. Lineage (GTDB taxonomy): Bacteria > Bacteroidota > Ignavibacteria > Tepidaquicellales > Tepidaquicellaceae > Tepidaquicella. Next base: position 33,677 of record JAFGII010000076.1, on the reverse strand, counting down.
AAATTCCCACTTTTGCAATTTTCGTTAATCTTGTATTCAGTTCTTCGGAAAGCATTTCACCGCTATCAAGTGTGGCATTTCCTTCGTCGTTGTATCCCTGCCCGCTGATTTTTATTCTTATTCCGCCTGGAAGTTCAATTAATTTTACTGTCTGCTGGTTAACGGTTAATGTGCCCGTCTTATCGCTTGCAATTGTTGTGCAGCTTCCGAGACTTTCAACGGCAACTAATTTGCGTGCAATAACTTTCCTTTTTGACATTCGTGATGTGGCAATAGAAAGAGCGACTGTCAAAGCAACAGGCAGTCCTTCGGGAATAGCCGATACCGCCATAGCAACCATAAGGAAAAAGACATCACCGAAAACCATACCCCTCATAATCGAAATAAAGCCAAGGATGGCAGCAAATCCAACTACGATAATACTGATTTGCTTCGCAAATTTTTCCATTCTGATAACAAGCGGAGGTTTGCCGGCTTCTTCCTCTACAAGAGAACGTGCAATTTTCCCGACTTCCGTAGCTGTTGCCGTTGCTGATACCAAACCTTTACCTCTTCCTGTTATTATTTTCGCACCGGCAAATGACATATTAAGTCTGTCACTTACAGGAGTTTCTTCTGGTAAAACCGAGGGCTTCTTCTCGACAGGAAGGGACTCTCCCGTCAGGAAAGCTTCATCAATTGCAAGATTGTTCGTTTGCAGTAACCTTATATCGGCAGGTACTTTATCACCTGATTCAAGAAGTACAACATCACCTGGAACTAATTCTTCCGCGGAAACCGTCAGCTGCCTGCCGGAACGTTTTACTTTTGCTTGAATTTTCAGCATTTGTTGTAATGAATGGGCACTCTGCTCAGCACGCCATTCCTGGATTGTCCCTATTGTTGCGTTCAGGAAAACAACGGCAAAAATAAATGCGGCATCTTTGAAATCCTGCATTGCCAGTGCCACTGAACCCGCTATCAACAGTATATATATCAAAGGACTTTTAAACTGATGAAAAATAACCTGAAACAGTATGGGAGGCTCTTTGCTGGGTAATAAATTTCTCCCGTATTTTTTCAGCCTTTTTTCTACTTCATCTGTACTTAATCCATCTATATTGGAATCAAGAAATTTATAAGTTTCTTCTTCAGTTAGATGATGAAAAGTAACTGATTTAATCTTATTTCCGTTATTCTGGTTGCCTTTTTTCTTATGCTTCATAATTATTATTCTCTTTAAATACTTTCAGTGAATATAATTTCTTATGAAAATATTTAATAAGTTAACTCTATTTAGAAATTTTTTCTATGAAAATCGGTACAAACGCTACAGCGTTAGTATCTTGTATAAGGATTAACTTAATTGACACCTGAATATAATTTTAATTCCTCCCGTTATCGTCTTTCATTTCGTCCATTATGGACTTATGCCACATTCTAACGTCAGTTTTATAAGCTGCCCTGCCGATTAAATGCGCTGCAATTGGACCCGTGAGAAATATTAAAAATATAAGCAGGATTAATCTGAAAGCCAGGTCTAAACTGAGAAAATGCAGCATCAAGGACAGGGCAATCAATGAAACTCCGAGTGTAGATGCTTTCGTAGTTGATGACAATCTCATATAGACATCAGGCATTCTGTGAATCCCGATTGCGGAAATTAAAATAAAGATGCAACCCGTAACTAATAATATTACACTAACAATTTCCATTATTTCTCCGCCCTCCTGTGTAAGAAATAAGAAAAACCGGCAGTTCCCAGAAAACCTATTAAAGCAAGCACAGTCGCTATGTCGAGGAATACCAGATTATCCGCGAACAAAGCATAACAGCAGATAAAACCGATTATAATCAGCGCAATTAAATCCAGTGCCACTACCCTGTCAGGGATGCTGGGTCCCATTATCAGTCTGATAAAAACAAGCAGGAACGAAAATCCCAGTACCGGAAGAGCAAAATATGTTATGGTATCAAGCAGCATTTTTTAAGAAAATATTTCTTTTATTCTTTTTTCAAAACCGTTTTTAATATCAGATACAAATTTCCCCCTGTCTTCAATATACATCCCGTGTATAAAAATATATTTTTTATCTTCGGAGATATCCAGCGTTAAAGTTCCCGGCGTAAGAGTCAATAGATTTGCAAGCAGTGTAATCTGTAAATCATTTTCAAGACTAAGTGGCACTTTAACTATTCCCGGCTTCATTTTCAGAGGCGGAGATACTATCTCAATTGTTACGCGGATATTTGCCTTTATCAGTTCTTTTACGAAAAATAAAAATAGAAATATTACTTTAGGTATATGTCTGAATTTAATTCCGATTCCGACGAAACTCCCTAAATATAATATTATCATAAACGATAATAACAGACCCAGTAAAAAATTCATAACAGTATGTTCGCCCGTAAGCACAAACCACAGCAAACCGAGAAAAACCGATAATGTAATTTTACTGAGTTTCATTTTCGCAATACAGCATTAATATAATTTGTATAATTCATAAGTTCTTTTCCTGCCTTTTCCGCATAGTAATAAACCGGCTCAGGATAAAAACTGATTGCCAGCATAACAATTAATAGAAATATTACGGGAAAATACATCGAAAATTTAAATCCTTTTGATTTTGATTTCAGGTTATTGTTTACAACTTCAAACTCACAGCCTGTATCCGTCCAGAAAACCTCATTCCATATTTTCAGCATAGAATATAGTGTCAGAATACTAACAAATAATCCTACCGAAGAAATTACAAAAAATTCACCCATGAAACCTGCTTTTATCAAAAAAAACTTCGCCCAAAATCCCGTAAACGGCGGAATACCCGCGAGTGAACCAGCCGATATCAGGAAGAGCAACCCTATAAACGGGAACCATTTATAAATACTGCCGACCTTGGTCAAATCATAGGTCCCGTATGCAACATAAACAATACCGCTGACAAAGAATAATATCGTTTTCGTAATTATGATATGAATCATAAAAAAGACTGAACCAGTGAGGGAGTATTCCGTAAGAATACCAAGTCCCATTAACAGATAACCAATCTGACTTATAATATGAAACGAAAGAATTCTCCTGAAATCCATCTGAGCTGCAGCACCGAGAACGCCTGTAACCATAGTAAATCCCGCGAGTATCAGAATTACAGTGAGAGAAAAAGTCATATCCTGCCTGAAGACAAGAGTAAAAACTCTTATTATAGCATAGACTCCTGTTTTCGTTAACAAAGCTGAAAATATTGCCGTTACTGCAACAGGCGGTGTGTGGTATGAAGCAGGCAGCCAGAAGAAAAGCGGAAATATTGCTGATTTAATTCCGAATGACACGAGAAACATCATCGATACTGTATTCATTAATGCAGTATCTTTTGATGCCGAAATTTTGACGGATAAATCCGCCATATTTAATGTTCCATTTAATCCGTAAAGTAAACCGATTGCGGAGAGAAAAATTACCGACGAAATTAAATTTATCGCTACATATTTAACTGCACCCTCTATTTGCTTTTTTTCCGAACCAAGAACCAGCAATATAAAAGAGGACATCAGTATTACTTCAAACCATACATAAAGATTAAAAATATCACCTGTAAGCAACGCACCGCACACACCCATAATCATTGTTTGATAAAAAATGTAAAATCCCAATTTTTCCCTTTCTTTATCAACCATAGCAAAGAAAAATATAGATGCCGCAGAGGACATAATGCCGGCAATAATAATCATAATTGCACTGAATGTATCTGCCACAAATATTATTCCGAAAGGTGCTTTCCAGCCTCCGATTGAAAGCGTTTGTATACCTTCATTATCAACGAACAAAAAAATGAAACCAGCCGCTGTTAGTAAGGCAAGACTTCCGAACAAGTTAAATACCTTCGAAAATATTCTGAACTTCCTGAAAAAAATAAGCACAACCGCGGATAGCAGCGGAATTATAACAGGCAATATCAATAAATATTTATCCAATTTTATCTATTTTATCGGTTGTATTTAATTCGTCAAGGTCTTCGGTTTTGTTTATAAGATATGTTTTCTTTATTAAGATAATTGCAAACGCCGTAAGTCCGAAACTAATCACAATTGCAGTCAGTATCAAAGCCTGTGGTAACGGGTCGGCATACGGTTCATTAAGAAATATTGCTCCTTCTTTTATTATCGGGGGCTGACTCATACTCATTCTGCCCGCAGTGAAAATTAAAAGGTTTGCCGCATGCGATAACAGTACAAGTCCGATAATTAATTTCACAATGCTCCGTCTGAGTATCATGAAAATACCTGCCGCAAACAACGCACCCGTGACTATAGAAATTAATATATACATCAGTAATCCAATATCGTAAAAATTATTTTTAAAGTTATTCCTGTTACAACGAAATAAACTCCTATATCGAATAAAAATGGAGTCCCGAATTTTCCAACTAACGGAAAAGCGTAATCGAACCACATTCCCTTGAAAACCGGCTCACCGAAAAACAAAGAGATTGTACCACTTAATACCGCTGTAAGAAGACCTGCAGGAATTAAAAATTCCGGTGATATTTTTAAAATCTTTCCTGCTTTATCGACACCCTCCGCAAGAGTATATAATGCAAATGCCGATGCTGCCACAAGTCCGCCTACAAATCCTCCTCCGGGATAATTATGTCCCCTCATTAACAGAAAAAACGAGAAGAGAATCAGCAGAGGCAGAAGAAATTTAATTGCAGTAGATAATATTAATGATTTCACTTGTGTTCTTCCTTTTTATTTATAACTGTTAATTTTAATAAAGCAAATATTCCGAACGCCGCTACAGCAAGTACGGTAATTTCTCCGAATGTGTCTATTGCTCTGAAATCCACAAGAATAACATTAACAATATTCCTGCCGTTTGCGAGCGTCCAGCTGTTTTCGGTATAGAAATCCGAAATAAGAGGTCTCATTTTTTCGTTTGTAATCAGCATCAGAACAAAAAATACCGCTACTCCCGCCGTTACAGAAAATATCGTATCCCTTATTTTAATTTTTCGTTTCGAGATATTCGAAAATCTTGGAAGCTTAAACAGGACTATGACAAATAAAATCACCGTCAAGACTTCAATTGCGAATTGCGTTATAGCAATATCAGGTGCTCCGTGCATAATGAAAATCACAGCAACCCCAAAGCCAACGACACCGAGTGCCGCTATCGCCGATAATCGTGATTTCGTAACCGTTACGAAAATTGCGGAAATTATTATTGCTGAATAAAGGAAAATTTCATACCGTTCAATCTCTAAATCTCCGGTGAAAATTGCAAGTTTATTTCCGATTAAAAGCGGGAGAATCATTAAAATCAATGTGAATGAGAAAATTACAATTAAGTAATTCCTTAAATATCCGCTCTGCAAAATTCTTGTCTGATAAAAAGCGATTTTTTTCAGACCGGATATCATGGAATGATAAACTGATGACGGTGTCAAGAAAATTAAAAAATCTTCAATATGCAGTTTGAAATAATTTCTGTATTTATAAATATAATATCCGCCTGCAAGTGTAAGAATACTCATCAGTAAAGGAATATTAAAGCCATGCCATAATGAAAGTTCAATCCGTGTTTCTACTCCGCTTATTGCATTAACGGTAGGATTTATAATTGTATTATTCAACAAGCCTGGAATGAAAAATATCGCAAAACCCGTGAATGATAGAATTAAAGGGGATATATATTTAAAGGAACTTATCTTAACTTTTTCTTTTTCATATTCACCAATAAAAGGTTTTACACCCGCCATAAGCGCCGCACAAACCATTAAAATATTAGCCATAAGAAACATTAACGGTAAAAATATTTTCAGGAAATCCGTATCTATAGCTGATGTATAAGTTAATTCTTTACCGAGAAAGCCGAAAAATAAAGGAACTCCTGATTGTGAAGCAGCAGCGGCAAATGATATTATACCGAGAAACGGGATTGTTTTATATAATCCTGATAAAACATTTATATCTCTCGAATCGGCAGAATGTTCAACCAGCCCTGCAATTAAGAATAAACTTCCTTTATACAATGCGTGCGCAATTAAAAATACAACAGCCGCCTGAATCGCTTCCTGTGTGCTGATGCCCATTAACGTTACCATTAAGCCGAGTGCGGACACCGTTGAGTAGGCAAGTATTTTTTTAAGGTCGGTTTGATTAACGGAAATAAATCCCCCCATCAGCATTGTAAATATTCCAAATCCCGATAGAATATATTTCCATTCGTTAGTATCTCCCATTACAGGATATAATCTCATTAATAAAAATATTCCGGCTTTAACCATAGTAGCCGAATGCAGGTAAGCACTGATCGGAGCAGGAGCTACCATTGCGTTAGGAAGCCAGAAGTGGAAAGGTACCTGCGCAGATTTAGTAAAAACTCCCGTCAGTATAAGAATTAAAATAATCGGATAGATTTCAGTAAAAACTATTAATTCACGCTTTGTGAGAAGTTCTTTTATGCTGAAAGTTCCTGCGGATAAATAAATTAAAATGAACCCTGCAAGCAAAGCCAGCCCTCCGAAACCCGTAACCAGCAGTGCCTGTTGCGCGTTTATTCTCGATTCTTCCTTGTAGAAATAATAACCTATGAGGAAAAATGAACTGATGCCGGTTAATTCCCAGAATACAAACATTACAATCAGGTTACCTGAAATCACAAGACCGAACATAGAAGCGGCAAAAAGGACTATGTAAAGATAAAATCTGCCTGTAAATTCTTTGCCTTTCAAATAATAACCTGAATATAATACTATTAAAGCCCCTATACCGAGAACAATAATACCGAACATAAAACCAAGTCCGTCAACATAAAATTCAAGATTTATGTTTGCTGAACTGAACCATTCATAGCTTTCAAGAAGAAAATCATCGGAGAATATTGTTTTGCCGTAATTAATAAACAGAATTAAAGATGTAATAATAACTGAAGTGATAATCCAGTTAGTTATCCCCTTAAATATTTTATATAAAAGCGGAGATAAAATGGATAATATAAGTAGTATGGACACTACTATAAGCATTGTTAAAATTAACCTAAATATTTGAAAAAATAAATATCAAATTAAAAATCAGCCTGAAGAGTCCGGATATACATTATATCTATAATATAAGCACATTCGGGGAAAATTCTTAAGGAGTGATATCCCAATTACAAGGTTAAAGAAAATATATAAAACCCGATTTATGAAAATCAGTTGTATCTGTGTTAATTGTATACTTGTATTTCCCGGATTATCATTTACTTATCATTTTTATTAGTATTGATAATTTATATTTTTAAATATTATACATGTTTTTAAAAAAATTAAAATGAAAATTAAAATTCCGGTACATCTTAAGACTTCTTTAAAATCATCATTTTTCAGACTGGCTTATTTGTATTCCAGAATTAACAAATCTTATTTTCCCAATGATGAATTCGGAATCTGCAGTATATGCGGTAATTTTTCTAAATTCTGGTTTAACGGGTTATTTAATGCCGAAAGCAAAGTTGTCTGTTCCTGTAAATGGGATGAAGAATTCACTTATAATATAAATTTAATTAACTCACTTCACTGCGGTTATTGTATGGCAAAATTCCGCGTAAGAGCAGCGGCACAATCTTTACTCGATTATTTCTGGCAAGGAAAAATAAAATTCATTAATGAACTCGTACAAAAATTAAAAAATAATTCGATAAAATGGAGTGCTCTTGAAACTTCATCTTCAGACGGTATATTTTCAAATTATGAAATTCCTTCAATAATAAAATCCGAATATTACGATGATGTTCCGCGGGGAAATTTTAAGGGAAATATTAAATCCGAAGATTTACAAAATCTTACATTTGATGATAATAGTTTCGATTGTATAATATCTCTTGATGTGTTGGAGCATATACCTGACCCGTGGATTGCATTTTCGGAAATAAAAAGAGTGCTAAAACCGAAAGGTGCCGCAATAATTACCGTACCAATAGACAGACGAAATCAATATACTAAAAAACTGGCTGATATTAACGGCGGTAAAATAAATCATATCGAACCGCCTTCATATCATTCCGACCCTTTAAGAAAAGAAGGAGCCCTGGTTTTTACAAATTTCGGGACAGATATTCAGCAATTATTAACTTCAAAAAATTTTAACGCATCGGTAAAGGAATACAGAAATAAAAGCGGGACTGCGTATCAATATGTAATAATGATATTCAAATAAGATAACATAAATTTATAACGGCATTGGGATTATGTATTTAAGTTGAGTAATCATATATAATACTCTAATGTGAAAATCAGCTGAATTTGTTTTATTTTAAACGGTTATTTTTCGGATTTTCAATTGTATTGAATTAATAATTTATCTCTACAATATTTCAAAGTGACTATGAGAATTATAACTACATATTTATTCCTTTTATGCCTGCTTTCAACTGCAAATTCTCAATTTGTTGATTTCGGTAGAAATAAAGTAATGTATCAGGACTTCGACTGGTATGTTCTCTCTACTCCGCATTTCAAAATTCACTATTATAAACAGGCAAAAGAACTGACTGAGCAGGGAGCATATCTGCTGGAAGAATCTTACAAAGAACTGCAGAGGAAATTCAATCATACAATAGGTGATACGAATCCTATTATAATATATGCCTCACCACTGCATTTTAAACAGACAAATACAACACCTTATTTGATACCCGAAGGTGTAGGTGGATTCTTCGAGTTTATTAAAAACAGAGTTGTTCTTCCTTTTAACGGTTCACTTTCTCAATTCCGTCATGTTTCAAAACACGAACTCGTTCACGTTTTCACTGTCAGTAAAGTGGTCTCTGTTTTGAAAAGCCACGGTTATATTGCGGAACGTCTGCCTCCGCTCTGGTTCATTGAAGGTATTGCTGAATACTGGTCAACAGAGTGGGATACTCAATCTGAAATGGTTTTAAAAGATGCTGTTTTAAATTCATATCTTCCGGGAATTAATGATTACGAAAGTATATATGGCTCATATCTGATGTATAAACTCGGACAAAAAGCTTGTGAATTTATAGCACTGAATTACGGCGAAGAAGCACTCACAAGACTAATGGATAATTTCTGGATGTCGGATAGTTTTTCTGATGTTATGAAATTTACAATCGGAAAAGATTACCGCGAGTTTGATAAGGAATTTCTTTATTATCTTAAAAAAAAGTATTTTCCGCAGATTAGTTCACAGGATGACCCTTCTCAATCTTCAATTCAGTTATACAGCAGGGGTTTTGCACATAAACCTGTATTTTATAAAAACGGCAGAAATAATGAAGTGTTCTTCATCGGAAATAAGAGGGGATATACAAGTATATATAAAATAAATCTTACTCCGCACGAGAACGAAGAAGAATTAATAATAGAGGGTGAAAGTTCGGAAGAATATGAAGAATTCCATTTTTTCAGAACCGGACTTGATATAACGGAAAACGGAATACTTGCATTTATAACACAGAAGGGCGGTTCGGATGTATTAAATATATTTGATACAAAAACAAGTAAAAAAAATGCCGATTATGCATTTGAAAATATAGTAAATATAGGTTCGCCTTCCTTTAGTAAAGACGGAGAAACTATTGTTTTTTCGGCAAATGATTTTTCAGGAAAGAGTGATTTATTTATTTTTAATTTACTGACGGAAAACTTAACAAGACTGACGAATGATTATTATGACGACAGAGATGCGGATATTTCACCCGACGGTAAATCAATTGTATTTTCATCTGACAGAAGTAATCCTGAACTAAGCAGGGCATATAATCTGCATTTATTAAACATAGAGACTAAAGAGATTAAACAGATAACAAGCGGCAAAGAAACTAATTATTCTCCCCGATTTTCCAAAGACGGAAAGAAAATTGTATATACTTCAGATAAAGATGGAAGACAGAATATCTGGATATTGATATCCGATAAAGATACGATAACGTCAAGCAGGATAACTAATTTTACAACTGCTGCATTTGACCCGAGGTGGGTCGGTGAAGACAGTCTTGTATTTTCCTGCTACGAAAAAGCAATGATTACCATCAGATTAATAGACAACATTGAGAAAAAGACAGAACAAAATACAGATATTAAATCCTTCATTACAGATATTCCCGGTAAAAGTTTTGAATTTAAAAATTACAAACTCGGGACATCTCAAGCTGGCAGTCTGAAGTACAAGAAAGAATATTCCTTTGATTTTGCATTAACGGGAATATCATCAGACCCGATTTTCGGTACTTCTGCAGGAGGAGTTTTGTCGCTGAGTGATATGCTGGGCGACGAGAAATACAATGTCCTGATTTTTAACAGTTCAAATGCCGATGCCGATTTCTGGAAAAGCTTTAATATTGCAGTTTCAAAACTCTCTCTCGAACAAAGACTAAATTATGCATTCGGTGTTTATCATTTATATGGAAGAAGGTATGACCTTGCAAGTTCGGATTTTGTATATTATGAAAGACTTTATGGAAGTTATATTTCATTTTCCTATCCTCTGTCATTTTTCAGAAGAATTGAAACAACTACAAGTATATCCCAATCCTTTAAAGATATAGACCTCTTCGATATCAGGCGTGGCATATTACTGAGCAATACAATCAGTTATGTTTATGACAACACTTTATGGTACTATACAGGACCTCTTGACGGAATGAGATATAATGTTTCACTTGGTTATACAACAGATATTTTCAATTCAACTGAAAATTTTGTGACTTTGATGCTGGATTTCAGAAACTATTTTCGTATATCCGGACCCGTGTCTCTTGCTTTCAGAGGCCAGTTTATGATTAACGAAGGGAAAAATGCAAGGAGATTTTATACAGGAGGTTCATGGTCATTAAGAGGATGGCCATTTATTTCTATAAGAGGAACAAAGTTTGCACTGGCAAATGCAGAATTGAGATTTCCTCTCATTGACAGACTGCGTCTGGGTTTCCCGGAGAATATCAATATTGATTTTTACGGTATCCGCGGTGCACTGTTCTTTGACGCGGGAAACTGCTGGGATATTTACGAACAATCAAAGGAGGTAAAAGGCAGCATAGGTGCAGGAATAAGGATTAATATACTCGGTATTGTTGTTCTTCGGTACGATTTCGGTAAAAGAATAGAACAACGATTTACAAAATTACAATCGGGACTGTTTCATCAGGTATTTTTCGGATGGGATTTTTAAAATTAAATTTATAAAATTGGCAAAGAAAAAAATAGAATACAGTTATAAAATTTCTTATCCTGCACTGACAGAAAAAATCAAATCGGAAAAAATCTCAGGAAATTATCTTTTTTTTATATATAATCATGTTATTCTGGAAGAGATTATACAGCTGATAGGAATGAAATTTATAGGAAAAGATTATCATCCGAAAGAGCATCTGAAGAAATTCTATTCAGACGAAATTAATATAAATAAAATTTTATCGGAATCGAATAACCTCGGATTCTTTTCTGAGAAAAAGATAAACCTCGTTAAATATTTTAAAAAAGCAGGAACACGCGGTATTAAAAAAGAAGATAAAGAATCAATTCTGAAATACATAAAATCACCCAATCCCGATACACTGATGATAATAGCCGTTACCGATGATTCCGTTAATCCCACAATTTTTAGTGATTTTGATATTCCGGAAATGCGGATTCATATGCTGAAGGAGCCTACAGAACAAAAACTTCTCCAGTGGATAAGAGAGAAACTGTCGGGTTATAAAATCGAACAAAATGCACTTGAGTATCTGCTGGGATACATAGAACTGTCTTATGACTCGGCAAATGAAGAAATTAATAAATTAATTAGTTATAATGCAGATTCAAAAGTTATTACAATAGATTCAGTCAATAAATGTATAGGTTTTACGAAAGATTATTCGGAAATGGATTTTTTAAAAGCAATACTTTCACGAAATATGGAAAAAGCTATTCAGATATATAAGAATCTATATCTCAAATCCGACATTGAGCTGCGTTTACTCGGATATCTTAATAATATGTTCTCTAATCTCAGCAAATTAATTGACCCCTCATTCGATAGGAATAAAAATCTGATTAATGAGCTGAGATTATATACTGATTTCGATGAGCAAAAACATTTATATTTTAACTATGTCAGAAATATAAATGAACTTAAAATTAAAAAAGGATTTGATTATATTTGCAGAACAGACCTTATGGTAAAGTTTTCAAAATACGACAGATACACAGTATTTACAACCCTTATACATAATTTAATAAATCTTTAGTTTTTAAAGGAACAATTTTATTTAATTTAAGTTAAAAAACAAGCAGAGAAAGTGTCAGAAACCATAGAGTATAAAAAATTAACAGATGAGGAACTGATTTACAGGTTTCAGAGGGATGATTATCAGGCTTTTAATGAAATTGTTTTAAGATATAAAAATAAATTAGTGAACTTCATATTCAGATATACAGGAAACAGAGATGACGCAGAAGATTACGCACAGGATACATTTTTAAAACTATATAAATCCAAGCATTTATACAGGGAAATAGCAAAATTTTCGACATGGTTTTATACCATAGCTTTAAATACCGTAAAAACAAATATTAAAAAGAAAAGCAAACACAGCACTATATCAATAAGTGATTTTGACCCTGAGAATGACAAAGACTACGATTTAAAAAGTGATGATATCGGTCCTGAAGAAATCGTTAACTCGAATCTGGAAATGGAACTTATACAGAATGCAATAAATTCACTTGACGATGCCTTCAGAGAAGTAATAGTGTTAAGAGATATAGAGGACCTTGAATATGACGAGATAGCAAAGATAACCGGATTGCCTCTTGGAACCGTTAAATCGAGAATAAACAGAGGCAGGGAAAAATTAAAAATTATTTTAATCAAGAAAATTAAAATATAAAATTTAAATTGGATGTAGAAGAAAAATATACGGAAATCAGGAAAAAGTTAAAAGCTTTGCCAAAGATAAATGCAAGCGATGACTTTATTAACAAACTGCAGCATAAAATTAACCTGCTCGATTCAGGTGAACAACCTATTGTAACAAAAAAAGAGCTAAAAGCAGCAGCAGAAGGTAAAGGTTTTTGGTTATTTAAAAAACCTTTACCCGCTTGGCTGATTCCCGCTGCAAGTATAGGAGTCGTTTTAATAATTATATTTTCAATTTGGATGATATATAAGGACTCACCTGATTTACCACAGCAACCTGTAACAGAACAAACAAGCGGAGATAAGATCGTTACTACTCCTCCTGAACAGAGTACTCCTGAAACAAATAAAACTGAAGATATAAGTAAAAAGGATTTAGCACTCGATATAAGCACTGAACAGAACAGGAAAGTAGAAACAATTTTAACCTCTGAACCCAGACCCGACTTATCACCAAAGATGAAAGAACCGGAGGATAAAATTACAATAGACAAAGAAGATACGAAAGCATTACCACCTGCACCTTCGACAAATGAAGGACAAAAATTGCCCGAATCAATGATAAGGGAAAAGAAAGTTGAAGCAAAAGAACCGGAAGTAAAAAAAGAAGAAGAAAAAGAAGTTAAAGGAGCAGATGTGAAAAAGAGTGTTAATGCAATAAAAACAGAGAAAGGAATTGACTTTGAAGACGGAAAGTCTGATATTTTAAAAGAAAAACCCGATATTCTAAAAGAAAAGACCGGAGTTATGGAAGATAAAAAGCAGAAAAAAGACGGAATCAGAAGCAAGATTGATTCAGTAAAAAAAAGTTTTAACAAATAAATATAAAAATCATAAGAAAATTTGTACAAAGCAAAAATTATCGTAACACTCCGTAAAACAATTCTGGACCCACAGGGAAAAGCTGTTGAACATTCATTGCATTCACTTGGATATACACAATGTTCGAATACACGAATAGGAAAATATATTGAACTTGATATTGACACAGATGACGAAAAAAAGGCAGCTGGCATTATAGAGGAAGCAGGGCAAAAACTCCTGTCAAATCCGGTTATGGAAGATTTTACATTTACACTTGAAAAAACAGGGGAAAACTAAATGTCAGTTCCCAAAGTCGGAATAATAGTTTTTCCCGGTTCAAACTGCGACCATGATGCATACTTTGCATTTAAGGATATTATCGGGGTTGACACCAAATTTCTTTGGCATAAAGAAGGGGATGTGGGTGACAGGAATATTGTTATTTTACCGGGTGGTTTTTCTTACGGAGATTATCTCAGAAGCGGAGCAATAGCAAGATTTTCCAATATTATGCAGGATGTAATCAGATTTGCAGGAAACGGAGGTATTGTACTCGGAATCTGCAACGGATTTCAAATCCTGTGCGAAACAGGACTGCTGCCGGGTGCCCTTACAAGAAACAGAGACCTTAAATTTATCTGTAAAAATGTTTCATTGAAAGTGGAAAACAATAAAAGTATATTTACGTATAAATATGATATAAAAGAGAATATAAACATTCCGATTGCACACGGTGAAGGAAATTATTACTGCGATGAAAATACATTAACTGAACTTATTTCAAATAATCAGGTACTTTTCAGATATAACGATAATCCTAACGGCTCGATTGAAGACATTGCGGGAATACAGAACAAGAAAAGGAACGTACTCGGAATGATGCCTCATCCGGAACGTGCATCGGATATAAGGCTTGGAAACAATGACGGCCTAAGACTATTACAAGGAATAGTCGAAAGTGTAATTTAAATTAAAGGAGAATAAAATGTTTGGATTAGGTCCTACAGAAATCATAATTATTGTACTGATAATAGTAATTCTCTTCGGTGCAAAGAAAATACCTGAATTAATGGGGGGAATTGGTAAAGGCATAAAAGAATTTAAAAAAGCCGCTACAAACGATGAGCCTAAAAGCGAAGTGAAGGATTATACTAAGCAGACAGATAATAACGAAAAGAAGTAGTAATTTTATAAAGTTCATAAAGTTTTTAAAGTTTACAAAGTTCATAAAGTAGAAAGTTTATAAAGTATATAGTTACGATGATTATGCATCGTAATTTTTTTTATTCCTCTGCTTTTATAATTCTTATCCAATAAACTTAATCATTGGATGAGGAAAATGCATTATAATTATTCGACAAAATTTATAATTTATTTCTCAAACAAATAATTCATTGAACCTGCACGAAATACAAACCGGTTTAGCCAAAGGAAAATTTACTCTCAAAACCATCGTCAGAAATTATCTGAACACAATTGAAAAAAACAAAGATCTGAACGTCTTCATCACACTTTTTAACAAGGGAACAATTGACCGGGCAGAAGAAATTGATTCCAAAACAAAAACAGGGAAAGCGGGAAAACTCGCAGGGTGCATTGTATCGGTTAAAGATGTTATAGCGGTAAAGGATAAACCTTTGACCTGCGGCTCGAAAATTTTAAGTAATTTTATTTCCTTATATAATGCAACCGCAATTGAGCGGCTGACAGAAGAAGATGCTATCATTATCGGGAAAGTAAACTGCGATGAATTTGCAATGGGTTCTTCAAATGAGCATTCATATTTCGGAGCAACAAAAAATCCGGTTGATAAAGAAAGAGTTCCGGGCGGTTCTTCAGGTGCAAGCGCCGTATCTGTTGCAACGGATATGTGCAACATATCACTTGGCTCCGAAACGGGCGGTTCGGTGAGACAGCCTGCATCATTCTGCGGAGTTACAGGGCTGAAAGTAACTTACGGCAGAATATCAAGATACGGGCTCGTTGCTTTCGCTTCATCATTTGACAGCATAGGTATATTCGCAAAATCAAATTATGATATAGCAAAAGTTCTTGAAGTAATTGCAGGTTATGACGAGAAAGATTCGACTTCAGTATTAAATCCCGTTGATAATTACTCCGAATTATTAAACAATAAATTCAAATCCGGAGAAATAATATTCGGATACCCGAAAGAATATTTCACCGAAGGTATTAATGAAGACATATTAAAAGGAATTCAGCATAAAATTGAGTTGGTTAAGAAAGCCGGTTTTGAAGTAAAAGAAATTTCACTTCCGCATAGTGAATATGTAATTCAGACATATTATATTTTAACATCGGCTGAAGCATCGAGCAATCTTGAGAGATATGACGGAATAAGATACGGATATCGTGCAGGAAATGAAGACAGCAATTTAAATGATATGTATATTAATACACGTTCCGAAGGATTCGGAGATGAAGTGAAAAGAAGAATTATGCTGGGGACATATGTTTTATCGGCGGGTTACTATGATGAATATTACAAAAAGGCTCAAAAGGCAAGAAGATTAATCGTAAAGGATTTTGAAAATGCATTTAAAGAAGTTGATTACATAATTACTCCAACCACGCCAAACACGGCATTTAAAATCGGGGAAAAAATTGACAATCCTCTATCTATGTACTTAAACGATATATTCACGGCATCTGCAAATCTTGCAGGAGTTCCCGCGATATCAATACCCGCCGGTTTCGACAGAAACGGATTACCTTTCGGGATTCAGATTATCGGTAAAAAATTTAATGAAGCGGGATTGCTGAGAATTTGTGATTTTTTATAAAAAAAATTCTGAAAAGGGCAAATGTTTACAGAACTACGAATTAAACCATACAGTCACTTTGTGTTTATATCTTCCCGGAACTTCGCTTCAATAAATGTTCAATTCATTATGTAGTTGTATTCTCTTCAGAGTCTTCATATTAATAATTTTAAAAAAACATTATATTGTAAGAAACAGGAATTATGAAATTTATAAAAATTCTCCCTTTCTTTGTCTTAGTTTTATTCTTCGGCTGCAGTGATTCTCCGATAACAAACAACTCCCAACAAATTAATTTTTCAATTTTCGCCTGGGATTATTCGGAACATCATTATATACCCGATACACTGTACAAATCAAGTTTTCTTGATTATTACAACAACACTTCCGGAATATTCCAGCCTTCAACACTGGATAATTCTATCATAGATTCACTGGTTGAAATTTGGGTTCAGACAATATTAACACATAACGGTAAAAGACCGGCTTCTGCAATATTAATGCTATCGGAGAAACCTTCAAACGGTTATCCTGATTCTTTATTCAAACCCGGGCTTATTTCCGGCACACAATTTTTTGGATTTTATAGAAAATTAGAACCGGGGGAGTATATATTAAACCGTATTGCGGGATT
Organism: Ignavibacteria bacterium; assembly: GCA_016929695.1. Classification (GTDB taxonomy): domain Bacteria; phylum Bacteroidota; class Ignavibacteria; order Tepidaquicellales; family Tepidaquicellaceae; genus Tepidaquicella. Next base: position 16,571 of record JAFGII010000076.1, on the reverse strand, counting down.
AATAACTTTAAGAATTGAACTACCTGAAAAATTCACAGCAGGTATTGTTTATAAAACAAAAAATAATAAACAATACGGAGTCGGTTCCCAAGACTTACCAATGTATAATGATACAATGTTACTTAAAATGTTCAAAGTTGGAAATATGAGTCCCGAAGTTTCACCTATCGCCTGGGAATTAAAGATGAAAAATATATACAGGCTTCCCGTTTCTGAAGTAATCAACGATTCTTTTTTTCTCGATATTTATTATAAAGAAAGCGATAATTATCTGAGAACTTATCCCGGCTCCGGTATTCCGCTTTTACAAATGCTTCAACTTGACAAATACGTCGGAAATACAAGACTTCCCCCGCCGGACGGTATATTTGACTTTCTGAACGGATATACAATAATACCTATAACGGGTGATATAATATGCCCATCATTGTATCCTTTCAGGGATAAAATTCCGGATGTGAATTATAAATTTGAAGAAATATACACTCAAGGAAAAAATGCCGCGGCAAGTTCTCCGAAAGCACAATATTATCACATAAGAGGATTTGCGAAAAGTTCATATTAAAATTTTTTAGCAAAAATCTCCCAAGGAATAGGGATAGATATTGAGAAGAAAAAACAAGGTTTCGCAACTACGCTGCTATCCATTATTTATTTAAGATTTCTACAAAGATTTCGCTCCTACGGAACTTTTAATTAACATTGTAACCAGCGTGTATTTAGAAATATCACTCCTACGGAGCTTTTAAATCTCATTATCCCGATATATTTTTTGTGAAATTGTATTTAGAAATTCACACCGGCAGTCCGAATTTGAATTCTGTTCCTTCCCCTACTTTGCTTTCAACAGTTATCTTGCTGTTATGCAATTCGATGATATGCTTCACTATTGAAAGACCCAGTCCGCTTCCGCCCATATCTCTTGACCGTGTTTTGTCCACTCTGTAAAATCTTTCGAATATCCTTGGTATGTCTTCCTGCGGAATTCCCATCCCCGAATCTCTTACTGAAATAAAAATTTCACCATCTACGGAAGTTGTCGTTATCAATATTTTTCCTCCTTCAGGAGTATATTTTATGGCATTATCAATTAAATTCATCATAACTTGTTTTATAGCATCGGAATCACAAAACACCTGAGTTGAATCTTTTATTTGAAAGTTAGTTTCAATCTCAACTTTCCTGCTTGATGAAATAAAATGCAGCGAATTAACAACTTCATTAATTAAATAATTAATTCTTAAATATCTTTTACTGAGTTTCATTCCGGCTTCAAGTTCTGAAATATTAATCAAATCATTTGATAACTCACTTAAGCGGTTCGTATGGCTTAATGCCCGTTTCAGAAAATCTGTATTTACGTTATCATCTTTAACTGCCCCGTTAATAAGAGTCTCGAGAGATAATTGTATTGCACAAATCGGAGTTCTAAGCTCATGAGCCACATTTCCTAAAAATTCATTCCTGTTTATTTTAAATATTTTAGTGTTTGTTAGTTCTTCCGTCAGTCTTACAGTTGTTTTTTCAAGATTTTCGTATATCATCTTTAAGGTTTTATCCCGCTGATTGGTTTTTAGATTTTCTATTTCTTTCTGCAGTTTATTTAGTTCTGTTATTTTATTTTCAAAATTATTATGTTTTTCAATATCATATTTCTCAGAAATTTTTTTTAGAATTTCATTTATTTTATTTGTTGATTTAATATAATTTTTTTTTAGAATCAGGGATATTACAGAGAAAGCTAAAGCATAAAACAGACAAAATATTATTATTGTTTCGTGAGGTGTATTAGCCAAAAGTAAAATTATCGTTGTAGTTACAAATAATATTACTAATATGTAATCAAATGTTTTATAGGTCGTCAAAACTTTTTTTTATTCAATCATTATTAAACCTGTATCCCACCCCTTTAATTGTATCAATGTATGAAGCATAATCACCAAGTTTTTCTCTTAACTTTGCAATATGAACATCTATCGTCCTATCAACGACATAAACATTCTCCCCCCATATTTCATTCAAGAGTACATCCCTGGAAAGAAGCCTGCCCCTGTTTGAAAGCAGGAAATGAAGCAGTTTAAATTCCTTTTTCGGGAAAAATATTTCTTCGTCATTAATTTTTACGGTATGAGATACAGTATCAATTTCAAGATTTTTAAACTTGATATAGTCATTTGTCGCAATAAATTTTTCCGTCTCGGCATTTATTCTTCTGATTACAGATTTTATTCTGGCAATTATTTTTCTTGGCGATATCGGTTTCTGGATATAATCATCTGCTCCTATTTCAAGCCCTATTATTTCATCAATTTCGTTTTCTTTCGCTGTAAGGAAAATTACCGGTATTCTCGATGTAGGTGCATAGGTTTTTAGTTGTTTACATACATCAAATCCGTTCATCCCGGGCATCATAATGTCAAGCAATATTAAATCCGGTTTTTCTTCTTCAGCAATGTTTAATGCTTCTTTCCCGTCCAATGCTGTAAGAACCTCGAATTCACCTTCCTGTTCAAGATTATATTTGATTATGTCAACTATATCCTTTTCGTCATCTACTACAAGTATTTTATTTGTCATTTTCTTTTTTTTCATAAATATATTCGCGCTAAATTAATAAATTTACAAATTTATGTTAACAAATCTTAAACTTACTCTGCAGAAATTTGTCAATCTGATTTTTTTCAGTATTTCTTATCATTAGACATTATTTTTTGTATACTTAATAAGTTCAGGACAATAAACAGAATGTTTTAAATTTATAAATAGTATTAAGATTCTATTCTTAATTTTTGAGTAAAAAAACTCTTAACTGAATAAAACTTCTTTTCCCGATATATCCGATTTATATACAGCGTCAGCAATTTGCATTACTTTCAGTGCGTCTTTTCCCGAAGAAACAAGTTTATGCATTCCCTTCACAGCCCCTATAAAATGTTTCATCTGAAATTCAAAACTGTCTTTATTCATATTTTTCTGAATCTTCGAGGTTTTAGGTGTAACTTCAAGTATATCATTGCTAATTTTCTTGAAAATTTTCAAAGGATTAATTGATGAACTGCCCAGTTTACCATATACGTCACAGTAATAAAATTCTTTTTTTCTTAGAAAGCTCCAGCTTACTTCAATTGTAAGGGCTGAACCATTTCTAAACCTAACAAAAGTAAAATTTGAATCTTCAACAGATTTTGATTTGTGATAATAATTTAAAGCCGAAACGCTCGCTATTTCAGGAAAATCAAACATCCACAAACCGAGGTCAAGCATAACGATCCCGTTATCCAGAAATACACCTCCGCCTGCTTTTTCTCTTTCAAGAAACCATCTAGTATTTGAACTTTGAGTTTTCAGCCAGCCTGTTTTAATATAGAACAATTCACCGATTTCACTTGCTTTGATAAAACTCCTCTGCAGCATGGTATCAGCTCTGAATCTGTTATTCATACCGACCATAAATAAACAGTCATTATCAACAGCAGTTTTCACCATTTTTAATGTTTCTTCGTAATTTCGGGCAACCGGTTTTTCAACAAAAACGTTTAGACCCGCGTCAAAACATTTTAATGCAATACTTGAATGCATATCGGTCGGAACGGAAATGACAGCTGTTTTCAAGTCATCATTTTCCTTAAGTAATAACTCAATATCTTTATATACTTTTTTAATATTATATTTTCTTCCGATAAATTTTGCTTTACTAAAATCAATATCACAGATTGCAGAAATCTCCACATCTTTCATTTTAATCAGATGAGGTAAATGCATTATCTGTGCCACTCCTCCCAGACCTATTACCGCCGTTTTCAGTTTCTCCATAAAAATAAATTTATTCAAATAAAAATGTCAAGACACCCGAATCACATACAAGAATTACTTACCGTTGCTTTCTTCCGAACCTGGCGGGGTTGGGCAACCTTATATTGTTCGGGGCTTGACAAAACTTTTTTTCAAAATAAATGTAACTTATAAAACTTTTATTCATATAAATATACTTAAGAGGATTTAAACAATAAATACAATCCGACAATTCCTAAAATAATATTAACGAGCCACATACCGAGAAACGGAGTTATCATACCCCGGTCTGCTAACTTCTCACCTCCGATAAGTGCCGCCCAATAAACCAGAAAGAATGACAGTGATAATCCGGCAGCTATCCCGAATCCTCCCTTTTTTACTCTGTATCCGAGCGGTGCTCCTATTAACGCAAATATAAGGCACGCAAAAGGTATCGAATATTTTTTATAAATTTCCACAAGATAAACATCAATCTGGTCGTTTAACTGCTCATTAAATCTTAAAGTCCCTGATATATTATTTCCTGAGTTTATTAGTTTTTTGTATATTGTCACAACAGAATCACTGCTGCTTTTTTCTTTCATCGAAACTGTCGTGTCACGATAATGAAGTGATTTTAGTGTCAGGACATTTCTTTGTTGTTCAGTTATTAAATTTTCATAGTTTGTTTTTATTTGGATTGTCATACTGTCAACAAGATTCCGCATTTCTTTTGATGATAATTCCCTGTCCCCGCGGATTAAAGCATGATCACCTGTTCTCTGAAAGCCAAATCCCTCAGCATCGAATAGAAGTCTGTGCTTTGTGAATTCAATTCGCCTGTATTTATCTGCGGGATTCAGATTGTTCAACTGATGAATTTCTCCGTTCTCAAGATTCATAACAATGTTTTTGAAATCGGAAGTAAATCCGATATCACCTCTTTCTGCAGTTACTATATTTCTCGTATTCGGATTTGAATAATCATAGATATAAATTCCGTCAAGATTATTGCTGTTTTCATAAGTTTTTTTCACAAGTATTTTTACACCGCTAATATCTTCGGAAAATTTACCTGATTCAAGAATGAACGTCGGTTTTGTTCTTGATATATCGCCGAGCAGAAGGCGTGCCTGATGATTTGCTTCAGGAAGAACATCATTATTAAAAACAATCAGCAAATAAGTCAGGATTGTTGAAACAATCAGAACCGGCATTATCAGTTTATACAGTCCGATTCCGCTTGCTTTCATTACGGTAATTTCATTATTTGCGGCGAGTGAGCCGAATGCCATAAGGGTTGAAACGAGCACTGCCATTGGAACTGCGAGCGTTAGCATCCAGGCAAGATTTAAAGCAATCAACTGCGTAATTACCCAGAGGCTGAGACCTTTACCGACGAGTTGTTCGATTGTGCGCATAATAAACTGGAAGAGGAAGAGGAAAATCAGAGTAAACAATGCGAACAGAAATGGGCCTAAATGACACCTTAATATGTAACGGTAAATCAGCACTTAAATTATATAATATTTAACTTACTTCCTGTTTTTTCAAATGCTTGTATGCATTTATCGAGATGTTCCTTTTCGTGTGCCGCGGAAATCTGAATACGGATTCTTGCCTGTCCTCTGGGTACGACGGGATATGAAAAACCAACAACATAAATGCCTTCTTCGTAAAGTTCCTTTGAAATAATCTGGGCAAGTTGTGCGTCATTTTCAAATTTTCTGAACAAAACGGGTACAATCGGATGGACACTTTCTATAATATCGAAGCCGAGTTCTTTCATATGTTTTCTAAAATAGAGGGTATTATCCATCAGTTTTTCTCTCAAATCGCTGTTTTTATCGAGCAAATCGAAGGCTGCGATAGCGGCAGCGGTAATTACGGGAGCGAGAGTATTCGAGAACAGATACGGTCTTGACCTCTGCCTCAGGAGTTCAATTACTTCTCTTCTGCCTGTAGTAAATCCCCCCGACGCACCGCCCATCGCCTTACCGAGTGTGGAAGTAATAACGTCAACTTCGCCGAGAGCATTACAATATTCGACAGAACCTCTACCAGTTTTACCAAGGAATCCCGTTGCGTGAGAATCATCCACCATTAATATTGCATCATATTTATTAGTCAATTTCAGAATATCCTTAATTTTGGCAATATCACCGTCCATTGAGAACACACCGTCTGTAGTGACGATAATATTCTTTGCTGGAACAGGTTCGTGAGCAAGACCTGTATGTTCCCATATATCGGAACCTTCTCTTGCGAGTTGCAATTTCTGTTCCAGTGACCTCATATCCGAGTGTTCATATATAAGTCTTCTCGCTTTGCATAATCTAATACCGTCAATAATGCTTGCGTGATTCAGAGCATCAGTAATAATCACATCATCTTTACCCATAATACTTTCAAATAATCCACCGTTTGCGTCATAACAGGACGAATACAAGATAGTATCATCCGTCTGATAAAATTTTGAAATAGTCTCCTCGAGTTTTTTATGAATATCCTGTGTACCGCATATAAACCTGACCGATGCGAGTCCAAATCCGTGTGAATCCAGTGAATTATGTGCCGCTTTTAAAATTTCAGGGTGATTGGCAAGTCCGAGATAATTATTTGAGCAAAAGTTTAAAACTTCCTTCGGTTGCGACCCTGCAGGATAACTAACGTCAATATTTGCCTTTTGATTTGATAATATAATCCTTTCATCTTTATGAAGTCCCGATTCCTTTATTAAATTCAGTTCCTGTTTTAAATCATATTTTGTTCTTAAAAACATATTTTTGATATTAATTTGTTCAAATTTTCTTTCAAAATAACTAATATTCGTTTAAATTTTCATACAAAAAGCCCATCGGAAAAAGAGAGAAGAATCTCATAAGAATTATTTATTCTACGGATAAGGATATACAGATTAAATAACGCATTTCAAATACATAATTATCCTTTTTGTGTATTCAACACAAAAATCAAGCAACATATAATTTTCCGATTCGTAAAATAATCAACAAACATAAGGAGACAAAAAAATGAAAAAAGTAATATTTATTCTGATTATGCTTACGATGACAGTAGGATTATTCGCACAGGATATGCCTTCGGTCAGAGGCGAACCCATAATTGATGCAGACAAATGCAGTGTTACAACCAGAGGAATCTGGGACCCTATACCGGGATGGGTAGTACATGATTATATAGTAAATATCTGGCAATTAATGGCAGGATGGGTTGTTCATTATTAACCTTCAAGGTAAGCATTAAAAAAGGTCGTCTTTTCAAAAGACGACCTTTTATATTAACGTAATTTACTCTATTACATTTGATTACGAGCCGTACATTTCAATAACTTCATTTTTCGTTTTGTGAAGTATATTGTATTTTTTCCCGACTTTCAGGAAAGCATCGAGTGCCTTTTCAAGATGATGCATTTCGTGTGCTGCTGATAACTGAGTTCTGATTCTTGCCTGTCCTTTCGGAACGACAGGGAAGAAAAATCCTACAGCATAAATACCTTCGTCATACAAATCTTTTGCAAAATCCTGTGATAATTTAGCATTAAACAGCATAACAGGCACAATAGCAGTTTCGCCTTCTTTAATTATCAATCCGCCTTCAGTCAGACCTTTCCGCCAGAATTCAGTATTTTTTTCAAGTTTATCCCGTCTTTCGGTTGATTTTGAAATAATATCAAGTACTTTCAACGCACCTTCAACAATTACAGGTGCTACCGTATTTGAGAATAAATAAGGTCTGGCTTTTTGGCGGCACATTTCAACTATTTCCCTTCTGCCCGATACACAGCCTCCTGATGCTCCTCCGAGCGCCTTACCCAGTGTAGTTGTAATAATATCGATTTTTCCGACAACTCCGAAGTGCTCGTGAACTCCTCTACCGGTTTTTCCGATATAACCCGAAGCATGCGAATCGTCAACAAAAACCATAGCATTATATTTTTCTGCAAGTTCAACAATTTTATCCATTTTTGCAAGGTCGCCATCCATCGAAAATGCACCATCGGTGATAATTAAACGGATTCTTTTATCCTGATGTAACTGTAATTTCTGCTCGAGATGATTCATATCCGAATGTTTATATGAATCGTTTTGTGCTTTGCAGAGTCTCATTCCGTCTATAATAGATGCATGTACTAACCTGTCGGCAATCATTACATCCTTTTCGGATAATACGGCTTCAAATACTCCTGCGTTTGCATCCATACAGGACGGGAAAAGAATCGTATCTTCCGTTCCGAGAAATTCGGTTAATTTCTTTTCAAGTTCCTTATGGATATCCTGAGTGCCACAGATGAACCTGACGGAAGACATTCCGTAGCCTCGATGGTCGAGTCCTTCATGCGCAGCCTCAACAACATCGGGGTGTGAAGATAAGCCGAGATAGTTATTTGCACACATATTAATTACTTTCTTTTTCTCCGAGCCAATGGGGAATTCCACTTCTATATCGGAATCTTGCGGGGCGCAAATTGCACGTTCTTCCTTAAAAATCCCCTGATTCTTTAAATCTTCGAGTTGATTAACGTACATTGTTCTAATTTCATCTGAGAATGCCATCGTTTTTCTCCTTCATATTTTTATGTAATGATGCAGAATTAAACATTCAATTCCGCACCACTGAAATTTGGTTTGAAAAAATTATTTATTCGTTAATTCCGAATTCCTTAAGCAGATTTAATATATTATCTACACTGTCAAAAGCTTCAGGTGAGGCTTTTGCATCGGGAATCTGGATATTGAATTTGTTTTCAAGAAATACTTTCAGTGAGACCATCGAAAATGAATCAACGATTCCTCCTGAAATAAGAGGTGTATCATAAGTAACTTCCCTGTCGTCTCCTTCCTCAAGATACTCGTTTTTTACATAGTCAAGGATTTCATCTTTAAGTAATGCCATAATAGTTTCTCCTTTTAATTATTTATAAATTTTTGAATTTACATAAATTACATAAAATCAATTTCAGAAAAAATTTAAAAATTACAACCGAAATGATTTCACATAAAGCCTTTGACTCAATTAATTCTTTAGTTCTGAAATTCTGCGTAAAACGGCAAAGAATAATAAACAGTCATAACGTATTCGGAACACGATTATACTGATTAGACGGATTAACACAAATTTATAGAGATAAGTTTAAAGTGACAAGGCAAGCATACACAACCGAAATGCCGACTCGCAGCGGTGAGCGAAAACACGGATTAATACGGATTTTTTCAAAAAATAAAGCACTATGAAATTGGACTGAACAGGTCAGGAATTCAGAGCAAGTGGAAAAATATCAGAGTGGTAATGAAAATTATTTAAAACTGATATCGGTTATTTCAAGATTCAGCCAGTTAAAATCTCCATCTTTAAGTTTCCAGATAACTGATAATTTAGCGGGGACTCTGATGCCTTGAAATTCCCTGTAACTATTTTCATCTGCCGTTACAAGCCAATTTTCAAGAGAACCTCCTTCTTCTCTTTCGTAATAACGGAGTGCTTCAAAGCTCAAAAAATCTCCTTCTTCCGTGAATTTAAAAACACCCGAAACATTAATATTGCCCCTCATCAAAGTAATTCTTGCAGTAACGGGGTCAATTTCCTCCCACGAATAAATTTCATTCGACACTGCATAGGGAAACCATACATTTTCACCGATATATCTAATAAAAGTACCCTGATTTATTTTATTACCTTTCGAATCAACGACAGTAAATACTGATAAAATTTTGATAAGCATACTTCCCTCATAATTTATTAATTTATCTCTTCCGGTCATAAATATTCCCGGAAACAAACTAACATTTGCTTTCCATAGGAAGCCCGGTTTAGAAGTTGTAAACCATTGTTCCGCCTCAAAATCCAACCATTTGCTATCAGGGGTTGTTCGCATTTCCCCGATCTGTTTTACATTTACAACTTGATATACAGGTTTACCAAGCACATTAGAACGGTACATCCATTTTCGGATAGCAGATGGTAATTTTGATACATCATCTTCAGTTAGTATCTTTTCTTCTGAAACTGTAACCGGAAGAAATTCTTTTAATTCTTTTTTGACCATACAATTGAAATTCCATTCGGCAAATCCAAAAATCAGAACGATAAATATAAGAATATTGGCGACAGAACCGAATTTTGCGTCCTGCCATTGTGTGAACATCAAAATTTGTGATATAATAACGGCAATTATTCCCGTCATCCACCACCAATCTTTATTAAATAAAAAAGCGATTATTGAGAACAGGAATAATAATAAAGCAAAAAGCCAGAACATTCCTGCTAATTTTGATATTTTACCGGTCATACGGTCAACTTCGGCAAGTTTAAAACCTTTAATAAAACCCAATAAATGTATAATTCCGTGAAAAGATACAATAACCGCAAAAACGATTTTCATAAATTGTTTTTAATTAATTAAAATAGTTAATTTTGATTTTTTATTAAATACTTTTTCTGAATGCGGTGGGATTAAATTTTTGTTCCCGAGTTCCGGAATTATGAACTAAATAAAAAAAATTAAAATAACCGCAACGACGCCACGAACGCAAAGTAAAAACGAAACGATTTTTTTTAACAGTATAACACAGTATTTTATTAAATGATATTTGAATTATTTCTTTTAATGTATAAAATATTTGTTTTTATTATTTAATTTTAATGTTAATTTTCATAAATTAATAACAATAATTCACTATTTTACAACAAATAAAAAACAAAAGTATTATGAAAATTAAACTATTACTTTCATTATTTATTGTGCTGGTTTTTTCATTATATGCCGGTGCACAGGTAAATTTAACCGAGAATTTTGATTATCCTGCGGGTGACTCTTTAGGAGCGCATGGATGGACAGGATTCAGTAATTTTAACAATGTTCTTACAGTAACATCACCAGGATTAAGTTACACCGGTTATTCAGGTTCGGGAATCGGAAACGCCGTAACAATATTAAATTACGGTCAGGACGCATATAAACCCCTTACTACTCCTGATACAGCAGGAAATGTTTATGTATCTTTCATGGTTAAAATTGACTCGGCAAAAACATCCGGTGATTATTTCTTTGCTTTATTACCCTCCACTTCCACAACTTTATATATTGCAAGAATTTTCACAAAAGACACTAATGGAGTTGTAAAATTCGGCTTAATTAAATCAACAACTACCGGCGGTTCACTTTACTACACAACAGGGACATATCAATACGGAGTAACATATTTAATAATTCTAAAATATGTATTTAACACAGGTTCAACTACAGATGATGAAATGTATCTTCACGTATTAACTTCTCCGAATCTGCCTGCTACCGAGCCTACTCCTGCTATAGGTCCAGTTACAGGGACACAATCCGATGCTTCAAACATCGGAAGAGTTGCCTTAAGACAGGGTTCATCTTCAAGTTCACCGACTCTTGTATTAGACGGGATTAAAGTAACCAAGACGTGGCAAAGCGTAGTTTCGAATATTAAGTTTATCAATGAGATTGCGAATGATTTTTCTTTATCACAGAACTATCCGAATCCATTCAATCCGTCAACAACAATTAAATTCTCGATTCCTTCAAACGGATATGTAAATCTGAATGTATTTAATACACTCGGACAGGAAGTCAAGACACTTGTTTCAGGTCAATTGCCTGCAGGAACTTACAATGCAGATTTTAACGGAAGCAATTTAACTTCAGGAGTATATTTTTACAGACTAAATTATACCGATAACAACGGAAAGCAATTCAGCGATGTGAAAAAACTAATGCTGATAAAATAAAGCCGATTTTACCTTAAAATAAGAAAGCAGGAATAATTTATTCCTGCTTTTTTAATAATAAATGTTTGATTCACATTTCTTGCTTTAGAGGTGTATGAGGGAGAAGTATCAGAATCTATCGAACATTAAGCCGTGCCTTATTCCGTAATCACTGACAATAAAATATTTCTGTCCCGTGTTTTTCATAATACATTTAATAATCAGTGCACCTGCGAGAATTACGTCCGCGCGTTTTGGTTCGAGTCCGGCTATTTTTTTCCGCTCTTCAATTGTTTTTGATGAGAATTGAGCGATCAGATTAGTAAGTTCATTAACAGAAATAATACTTCCCTGAATTAAAGCGGGATTATATTCTGCCATTTTTTGTTTAATTGCAGTAAGGTTAGTAACAGTCCCACCGGTACCTATTAAGGATTTAATTTCTGCATCCGGATTCGATGCTGAAATTTCTTCGTTTATTACATTTTCCGCATTTACAATTTCCTCCGGTTTTACCGGGTCTGATTTCAGAAATTGTTCCGTTAGCCTGACAGCACCGATATTTACACTGAATTTTTTAGTTACTCCAGCGTCATTACAATAGATAAACTCAATCGAGCCTCCTCCCGTGTCGAATATGAGTGTTTTTTCTTTTATTCCGAAACCCGTTTTTACAGCAATATATGATAATCTTGCTTCTTCTTCTCCGGAAATAATTTCAATTTTTATTCCGGTTTCTTTTTTTACCTGTTCAATAAATTCATCGGAGTTTTTTGCCATTCTCAAAGCCATTGTACCCACAGCATTAATTTCAATTACGTTATATGCATCACATATTTTTTTATAGTTTTTCAGAACAGAAATTGATTTTTGAATTGAATCATTACTTAATATTGCCGTACGATACAGACCTTTACCAAGCCGGGTGATTTCAGATTTATCAAGAATGCCGGTAAAATGCCCGCTTACATTTTTTTTTGCAATATACAGCAAAATCGAGTTTGACCCGACATCAACAGTTGCATATCTTTTTCCTGTTTGTATTATTTTCTCCGGCATATTAAATTATTTTAAAATAAACTAATTCCATTTAACAAAATATTCAATATATTAAAGTAATGAAATCATTTAGGTTATTTAGTTCTTTAGTCCCAAAAAAAGCATAAAATAGTTAAAAATAATAAACAGACATTACGTATTCGGAACACTGACTACATTGATTAAACCGATTAACACGGACTATATTTAATCTTCAATTTTCAATGTTCAATGAAAAATTAACCGCAAAGATTCTATGAACATTTTGAAATACCGAATTATAATTTCAGAATAATTGTAGCATTTCTTAAAAAATTAAAAATGGCTATATTTAAGATTGTACAAAGCGGAGCGTAGCGTAGTCCGGTTATCGCGCCAGTTTTGGGAACTGGAGGTCGCTGGTTCGAATCCAGCCGTTCCGACAAAAAAAGGAGAATATCGGTTTTTGATATTCTCCTTTTTAATTTATTTTATTATTAATTGGTTATCTTCGTCCTGTTTTTCCTGATTTACTTGTATTACCTGACCTTCCTGAATTACCGGATTTGCTTGTATTTCCAGATTTACCTGTATTACCTGACCTGCCTGAATTACCATAAGAACCTGATTTAGTACTTTGTTTCGGTGTCTCATATTTCGGAGACTGTTTTGGCGTTTCCTTTTTTGGAGGGTCATACTTCGGCTGCTGCTTTGGTGTTTCCTTCTTCGGAGGGTCATACTTCGGCTGCTCCTGTTTTGGTGTCTCTTTCTTCGGGGGGTCATACTTAGGCTGCTCCTGTTTTGGTGTCTCATATTTAGGTGTTTCAGTCTTAGGTGTTTCTACCTTTGGAGTTTCTTTCTTTGGTAATTCTTTATTAGGAGTTTCCGAATTGGTTTTAGTATCTTTGTATCTGTCATCGATTTGAGGAGTTGTTTCAGTATTCCTATATTTAACATCTTCTTTAATTGTTCTTGTTTTAGGGTCAACCGTTACCGGTTCAATAAAAACACCTTTCTCCTCAGAAATTGACTTAATATTCGGTCCGCTATATCTCACACCCAGTTCTTTTGAATAATTATCTGCCAGTCTAGTTGATTTTTTTGCGATTTCAAGGTCTCTCACTCTTGAATCTTCATATATCGGTTCCGTAAATTTTTCTTTTTCGACAAATGTCCAGTGTTTAGGTCTGGAAATTACGACACGATTCCTATGCCATTTATGATAACGTCCTCGCCATCTAATTCTCGGGTGAATAGGATACCATCCGATATAGTGATGATGATGACGCCAGATGCACCAGTTCGGTGCCCAAATACGTCCGGGCATCCATACCCAGCCGTAATAACTTGACCACCACCATCTGCCATAATTATAGGGTGCCCATCCCCAATTGTAATAAGATATCCATATCCAACCTGCTGTAGTGTACAACCAGTATCCGTTTGTATAAGGAGACCAATTAACCTGAACCAGCGTAATATTTGGCTGCCATAGATATAATATTTCATTTTCATTATAATAATTTTCGTCAATATCATCTGCTTCTTCACCGCCTACTGATTTTATAAATTCAGATTTTTTTACAGATACCCATTTCCCGTCGTTTTCCAGACTGTCATACATTGCTTTGTACACCTCGTTTGAATCAAGCAAGTCTTCTTTATAATCAAGACTATCAATCAGAAATTCTTCATTTTCCTGCGAGAATGAGTTCTGCGGCAGAATAAAAAGGAGCAGAGGCAGAATTACGAGTATGAATATATGTGTTTTCATTTTTAGTAGCTTTATATTATTAATATAAGTTATTTTAAATTTATTTTCCACTAATCAATCCATTATTTTTTAAATCTTCAATAATCCGTTCCGCAAGTGAATTAGTCAAGTCATACATACTATATGCATTAATTGTCTGCATACTTCCATACCACACTGCTTTTTCAGAATATTCCGTATAAAGCATTGCTTCAGTTTTAACTGACCTGTGCGTTTCTATATATCCCGGACTGTACATATAATTATAACCTCCATAATACCAGTTTGAAAATGAACCGTAGTATGGATATATGCTCGTATATGATTTTGAACCTGCATATTTTACTACAAGAAGAGCATCAAACTTACTTTTTTCGAGTTCCGCAATTAATTTTTCCGCTGTAGGTATCTCTTCGACTCCAAAAATATCAATTGATGCCTCAACTCCTTTTCCTTCTCTTTCAAACATTGCTGCAATACGATATTCATAGGATTTTCTGTAATTAAAATCTTTAACCAAGGCTACCACCATTACTTTATTAATTTTACCACTGAACTTCGGATCTTTCCAGCTTGATAAATAAGTCGGTGCGGAACAGGAACTTATCAATACTGCTGTCAAGACCACGGCGAGGGTAATCAGCTTGATTTTAACTTTAATATTTAATCTTCTAATCATACAGTTCTCTTTTTTTATTGAGAAGCCAAAAGGTACCCGGATTTTCCGGATTTCCCAAAGCCACCTCTGTTAAATTTTAAACATTTATTAAAGAACTTTGTTCCCTTATTTGACATAAAAAGCGGTTTAAAGGTTTAATATTCTTATGTAAAAAGAACAGGAACTTAAATTTAGTCATAGTATTTATAAAAACCGTTGAAACAGTACTAATCTTTACAAATTCATTTTAATCCCCACAGGTAAATTAACAGATCAGAAATATCATGTCAAAAGACTTTTTACTGAATAATGTTTCATTTTTTTTATAAAGATAGTAATTTATTAAAAGGATATATATTAATTTACACAAAAATTTTTCATAGTTTTAATTAAAACAAATATCAGAAATGGTTGAACAGAAATATTCGAGAATTACAGAAAAAGACATAACACGGGGAAAAATGTTAGTAACGGATTTCACTTACACGGAAAGCGGGAAGTTAAAAAATAAGACCAGCCGTTATGAAAGCGGGGAAGTATGGTTCAGTAAAAATTATGAATACGATGATGAAGGCAAATTAATATTTGAAGAGCATTACCGAAACGAATATCCGGGAGATGAGACAAAATCTATATACAGCAAATTCGAATACAAATACGACAACGACGGAAATTTAATTGATGCAATCGAGAGGAACAGAGACGGAATAATGCTGAGCCGTTCATTAAACGAATATCGCAGCAACGGCAATATGAAACTGAGCCGAAGGACGAGGTACAACATATCCGGAAAAGTTTTAAATATCAATTTCATCGAATTCAACGAATCAGGAGATATATCCTATAAAAGAAGTTTCAAGCCGAACGGGGCAGTTTCCAACATTTTCAAATATAATTACGACAGCAACGGACTGTTAATCAGCAAAGCGTACATTCAGCCGTCCGGAAACGTACTGCAAAAATACATCTATGACTATGAAAACGGAAATATGAAATCAGAGAAGGTATATGTAAAGAACGAACTTACAGGTCAAAAGGATTTCAACGAAGACAAAATGCTGATTAAAGAAATGACCAAGAACACGAACGGAGTAATATTAGTTACAGAGTATGAATATTATCCGAACCAAAAAATCAAAGGAAAACGCACATACAAGAATTATGAACTATCCCAGAAAGAAATTTACAAATACAATGATAATTTCGACATAAAGGAAAAAACCACACTGGAAACTCAAAGCGGGGCATCGACTTCGGAAGTTTATGAATATTTTGATTGGGGGTACACGGTAGATTATGTGATGAAGACAGGGGGAAAGGAATACAGGAAGTGGTATGAGTACCGAATCAGGAATAAGCAATAAAAAAGAAATCAGTCATAGAAAGTAGTCATAAAGGAAAAACTTCATAACGGAGTTTTTACCGCAAATGGGGCGTAAAAAAACTTAAAAAACACATAGAAATAAAACAGTTACATTACCATCAAGAAAATCGGGATAACCAAGAAAAAAGGAAGGCAGTCATAGAAGAAAAACACCGGAGCGCAGTTTTACCACTAAAGACACGAAAAAAAAACTAAGGACACTAAACAATTATTCCATTAGTTTTTATATTATG